>NZ_JACADR010000296.1 GCF_016106005.1 Roseomonas rosulenta | reverse complement strand
CGGCCGAGCTCGGCCCGCGCGCCGCCGCCGTGCCGCTGGACGTGACCGACCCGACCGGCATTCCCGCCGCCTTCGACGCGGCCGAGGCCGCGCTCGGCGGCACCTGCGACATCCTCGTGAACAATGCCGGCATCGCGGTGACGAAGCCGCTGCTGCTACAGGGCATCGAGGACTGGGACGGCGTGATGGCCGTGAACCTGCGCGGCTGCTTCCTGGTGGGACAGGAATCGGCGAAGCGGATGGCCGCGGCGAAACTGCCGGGGTCGATCGTCAATATCGCCTCGGTGCTGGGCGAGCGCATCATTCCCGGCGTGGCCGGCTACACCGCCGCCAAGGCCGGTCTGCTGCACCTGACGCGGCAGATGGCGGTGGAGCTGGCACGCTTCGGCATCCGCGTGAACGCCATCGCGCCGGGCTATGTCGCGACCGACATCAATCGCGACTACTTCGCCTCGGAGCCCGGCCAGGCAATGATCAAGCGCATTCCGCAGCGCCGCCTGGGATCGCCGGAGGATCTCACGGGCCCGCTGCTTCTGCTTGCCTCCGCCGCCGGCGCGCACATGACAGGTGCGACGGTCACGGTGGATGGCGGGCATTCGGTCAACGCATTGTAGGAACGCCGCACCATGGACTTCGTCCTGCCCCCCGAGATCGAGGATGTCCGCCTGCGCATCCGCCGCTTCGTGGACGAACGCCTGATCCCGCTGGAGGCGGAGCGCGCCAACTACGACGAGCACGAGAACATCGCGCCCGCCGTGCTCGCGCGCCTGCGCGCAGAGGCGAAGGCGCAGGGCCTCTGGGCCCTGCAGATGCCCAAGCGCCTGGGCGGGATGGAACTGCCGCGCATCGGCATGGCCGCCTGCTACGAGGAAATGAACCGCTCCATCTTCGGCCCCGTGGTGTTCAATTCCGCGGCACCCGACGACGGCAACATGATGATCCTGGATCGCGTGCTGCCCGAGGCGATGAAGACCGAATGGCTGCTGCCGATCGTGGACGGCGCCGTGCAATCCGCCTTCGCCATGACGGAACCCGATGGCTGCGGGTCCGACCCCGGCCTGACCTATACGCGCGCCGATCGCGTCGGGAACGACCGCTGGCGCATCACCGGGCGCAAGTGGTTCATCACGGGTGCAGGCAATGCGCAGATCTTCATCATCATCGCCCGCACCTCGGATGATGAACGCAAGGGGCTCTCCGCCTTCCTGTTCAAGGCCGACACACCGGGCTGGGAGATCGTCCGCCGCATCCCGATCATGGGGCCGGAGGAACATGGCGGACATTGCGAGCTGGTCTTCGACGGGCTCGAAATCCCCGACAGCCAGCGACTGCTCGGCGTCGGCGACGGGCTGAAGCTGACGCAGATGCGCCTCGGCGTCGCGCGGCTGACGCATTGCATGCGCTGGACGGGCCTCGCGCGGCGCTCGCTCGAGATCGCGATGGAACGCATCAAGCAGCGCGATTCCTTCGGCCAGAAGCTGATCGACCGCGAGAGCGTGCAGGGCCTGGTCGGCCAGGCGGCGATGGAGATCGAGATCGGCCGCCTGCTGACCATGCGCGCCGCCTGGGCGCTCGACCAGGGTTCCTTCGCGCGCAAGGAGGTGTCCATGGCGAAGATCGTCGTCGCCGACGCGTTGCAGAAATCCGTGGACACGGCGCTGCAGCTGCTCGGCGCGCGCGGCTATTCCAAGGACACGGTGATCGAGTGGATCTACCGCTACGCCCGCCAGGCGCGACTGGTCGATGGCGCCTCGGAAGTGCACCGCATGGTACTGGCCAACATCCTGCGGGCCGAGGGCGACGGCTTCTTCCGCTGGGGCCAGGCCGGGCATGGATGAGGCGCGCCGCGCCCGCCTGACCGACTGGCTGCGCGTTGCATCGGGCGACGCGGCGCTGGCCATCGAGGGCATGGCGCTGCTCTCGGGCGGCGCCATCCAGCAGAACTGGGCGCTTGACCTCTCCGGCGGCCGCGCCTGGGTGTTGCGCACCGACAACGCGGCGACACTCGCGGTCAGCCACGGCCGGGCCCAGGAATACGCGCTGCTGCGCGCCGCCTTCGCCGCCGGCGTGACGGTGCCGGAACCGCTGTTCCTGTGCGAGGAGGCCGGCGTGACCGGCGCGCCCTTCTTCGTCATGCGCCGCGTCCCCGGCACCGCCGCGGCGCATCGCGTGGTGCGCAGCGAGACGCTGGGCGGCGGGCGCGAGGCCTGCGTGCGCGCGCTGGGCCGCGAGCTCGCGCGCATCCATTCCATCACGCCACCGCGCGCCGACCTCGCGTTTCTGGGCGCGCCGCCGCAGGACCCCTGCCGCGCCTTCATCGCCGACCAGCGCGCCGCGCTCGACCGCCAGCGCAGGCCGCGCCCGGTGCTGGAATGGGGCCTGCGGCACCTGGAGCGCACCGCCCCGCCGCCGCTGCCCGCGGTGCTGGTCCATAACGACTTCCGCACCGGCAACATCATGCTGGACGATGCCGGCGTCACCGCCGTGCTGGACTGGGAATTCGCGGTCTGGAGCGACCCGCATGCGGATCTCGGCTGGCTCTGCGCGAAGTGCTGGCGCTTCGGCAATGACGCGCAGGAGGCCGGCGGCATCGGCCCGCGCGCCGCGCTGTACGAGGGCTATGGCGCGGTCGACGACGCGCGGGTGCGCTGGTGGGAGCTGGCCGCGCATATCCGCTGGGCCTCGATCGCGGTGGACCAGGCGGAACGCCACATCTCCGGCGTCGAGCGCAACCTGGAACTGGCACTGACCGGCCACATGGTGCCCGGTCTGGAGTGGGAGATCCTGCGCATGGTAGAGGCCCGCGATGCTCGCTGAGGAACCGCAGGCAGCCGACCTGCTCGCCACCGCGCGCGAGGTTCTGCTGAACGAACTGCTGCCCGCCTTGCCGCCCGAGAAGGCCTTCGCCGCGCGCATGGTAGCGAACGCCATGGCGATCGCCGCGCGGGCGGCGGCGCAGCCGGACTGGGAAGCGGCGGCGCTCGCGCGCATCCCCGGCGACCCTGGCGCCTTCGCCGCGGCGATCCGCGCCGGCCGCTACGATCCAGGCACGCCACGCCACGCCGAAGGGGCGGCGCTGCTCGACGACATCACCCGCGCGCGCTGCGCCGTCAGCGCGCCGCGCGCGCTCGGCAAGGCATGACCGCGATGGACGACCACCTGCCGAGATCGGCGGCGAACCACGTAGCACTCTCGCCGGTCTCCTTCCTTGCGCGTGCGGCGCGCATATGGCCCGGGCGTACCGCCATCATCCACGGCGCGCGGCGCTTGACCTATGCGCAGTACCTGGAGCGCAGCCGCCGAGTGGCCTCGGCCCTGCGCGCCGCCGGCGTCGCACCCGGCGACGTGGTCGCCGCACTGCTGCCGAACATCCCGGAGATGCTGGAAGCGCACATGGCCGTGCCCATGGCGCATGCGGTGCTCTGCCCGATCAACACGCGGCTCGATGCGCCGAGCGTGCGCTTCATCCTCGATCATTCGGGCGCGAAGGTGCTGCTGCTGGACCGGGAATTCGCCGCGCTGGTCACGGCCGCGCTGGACGGCGCCGCCAGCCCGCCGCGCATCGTGGTGGTGGACGACCCTGAGGGCCCCGGCGGCGCGACCATCGCGGGCGCGCCCTACGAGGACTTCCTGGCTGCCGGCGACGCCGCGTTCCCCGTGCAGCCGCCGGCCGATGAATGGCAGGCGATCTCGCTCTCCTACACCTCCGGCACCACGGGCGACCCCAAGGGCGTGGTGGTGCATCACCGCGGCGCCTACCTGAATGCCTGCGGCAATGCGCTCGCCTTCGCGCTGTCGCCGCAGAGCGTCTATCTTTGGACGCTGCCAATGTTCCACTGCAACGGCTGGACCTACACCTGGGCCGTGACGCTGCAGGGCGGGACGCATGTCTGCCTGCGGCGCGTCGATCCCGCCCGCATCTTCGCGCTGATCGCCGAGCACGGCGTCACGCATCTCTGCGCAGCGCCCGTCGTGCTGACCATGCTGATCCATGCGCCCGAGAACCAGAAGCAGCGATTCCCGCACCGCGTCGGCATCGCCACCGGCGGCGCCGCACCGCCCTCGCCGGTGATCGCGGCGATGGAGCGCCTGGGCTTCGATGTCACGCACCTCTACGGCCTGACGGAATGCTACGGCCCCTCGCTGCTGTGCGCCTGGCAGCCCGAGATCGCCACGCTCGACCTGCCGGACAAGGCTGCCTTCATGGCGCGGCAGGGCGTGCCGCTGCCTACGCTGGAAGATGCCGCCGTGCTCGACCAGGAGACAGGTGCGCGCGTACCCGCCGATGGCGCAACACTCGGCGAGATCGCGCTGCGCGGCAACACGGTCATGAAGGGCTACCTGCGCAATCCGCGCGCCAATGCCGCGGCCTTCGTCGATGGCTGGTTCCGCACCGGCGACCTCGGCGTGCTGCACCCCGACGGCTACATCGAGGTGAAGGACCGCGCCAAGGACATCGTGATCTCCGGCGGCGAGAACATCAGCAGCCTCGAGGTCGAGGAGGCGCTGTACCGCCACCCGGACGTGATGGAGGCCGCAGTCGTGGCCCACCCTGACCCGAAATGGGGCGAGGTGCCGCACGCCTTCGTGACATTGAAGCCCGGCGCCACCGCGACCCCGGCCGACATCATCGCCCATTGCCGCGCGCATCTCGCGCATTTCAAGGCGCCACGGCACGTGACCTTCGGGCCGCTGCCCAAGACCGCAACGGGCAAGATCCAGAAGTTCGAGCTGCGCCGGGCGCTGAAGGGCTAGAGCAGAACCCGGTCTGGTGGAATCACCTGATCGGGCGAAGATGCTCGCAACGACAGAGTGCTGGAGGCGTTGCCGCGAGCGGAGGCGCCTCTAGCCGCGCGCCACGCGCTGTCGCAGCGCCGCGCGCGTGTCCTCCATCGTCTCCTGCAGGCAGTCGATCGGCACCCGGCCCGGCGCGCGCCCGCAGGCCTCGCGCTCGGTCAGGTAGCGCGTCAGCAGCGCCTCGATCTCCGTCAGCGTCGCCGGCTGGCTGGCGAATCGCACGCGCGCCGCCGCCGCGTCGCGCACCACCGCGGCATCGAGTTCGCGCAGGCCCGGCGTGGCGCAGATGCGCGGCGCCGCCCAGCCGGTGCTGGACGGGCAGCTCACCGCCGCCAGCCCGGTCGGGGTCGGCACCGCGGCA
>NZ_JACADR010000295.1 GCF_016106005.1 Roseomonas rosulenta | reverse complement strand
CGGTCGCGGGCGCCATGCGGACCCGGGCCGGCGTCCGCCGTGAAGCGCAGGCTCCGGCCCGGCGCGACGATGCCGGCCCCCGGCCGGGCAGGGGCTGCGGCGCGCCCGTCTCGTCAGCGCCGCGGGCGCGCGGTAGGAACGCGCGGGTGCATCGATAGCGGGGAACGACAGGACATGGCAGGACGCGGCAGGACGGCGCTGGTCACCGGCGCGGGGCGCAACATCGGGCGCGCGGTAGCGCTCGGCCTGGCGCAGGACGGCTTCGACGTGGTGATCAACGGGTCATCGGACCGCGCCGCCTGCGATCGCGTGGCCGAGGAAGCCCGCGCCTTCGGCGTGGCCGCCGAGGTGGTGATGGGCGATGTCGGCAGCGCCGAGGAATGCGCGCGCATCGCCGCCGCCGCCATCGCGCGCTTCGGCGCGGTGGACGTGCTGGTGAACAACGCCGCGCTGCGCCCGCAGAAGCCCTTCCTGGAGATGACCGAGGAGGAATGGCGCCGCGTCATGGCGGTGGACCTCGATGCCGCGGTGTGGCTGTGCCGCGCCTGCCTGCCGGGCATGGTGGCGCGCGGCTGGGGTCGGGTGGTGAACTTCACCGGCATGAACGCCATCCACGGCTATGCCGGGCGCGCGCCGGTGAGCGTGGCGAAGCACGGCGTCTGGGGCCTGACCAAGGCGCTCGGCAAGGAATTCGGCCCGAAGGGCATCACGGTGAATGCCATCTCGCCGGGTCCGATCGCGGCCGATGACGAGGCCGGGGCGGCGCTCTCGCCCTATCGCCAGGCGATCGTGGCGCGCGTGCCGCTGGGGCGCGAGGGCCTGCCCGCGGAGGTGGCAACGGTGCTGCGCATGCTGGTCTCGGACGGCGGCGCCTATGTGAACGGGCAGATGCTGCAGGTGAACGGCGGCGCGCAGACCTGACCGCCGCGGCGCGTCAGCCGACGCGCTCGATGCTGCCGTCCAGGTCCATGATGGCGGTCACCACCTGCAGCGTGGGGTGGCGGCGGGCGGCCTCGGCGCGGAAGGCGCCCAGCGCCTGGGCATGCTGGGCGGTCTCCTGCGGGCGGGTGGCCAGCGCGCCTTCGCCGAAGGCGAGCTTCGCAGCGCCGCAGTCGCGATGCGTCATGGCCATGACCTGGCGGATTCCGTGCAGCTGCACGGTCACGTCGAGGTTGTCCCAGAAGGCGGCATGCCAGGTGGCGAAGCGCGGATGCACCGCGCCGATCGGCCCGCCGGCGATGGTGAACTGGCTGTAGCGGTCGCGCAGCCCGTGGGACGACATCCAGAGGAAGCTGCCGGTGGTGAAGCGCGGGTCGATGCAGTTGAGCAGCATGGCGTCGTAGCGGCCCGATCCGGCCGCGGCGCCGCGCGCGAAGCCGGCAGCGGCCAGCAGGCCGAGCACCGCGCGCCGGCCCGGACGCACGGTGCATCCGCAGCCGGGGGCGTGTTGGTGGCGAGGCGTGGCGTCGGTGCAGCTGCGCATGGGGCCCTCGTGCTGCGGCGTCAGGCCGCGCGGGCATCATGCGGCGCCGGGGCTTAACCCGGCGTTGCCGGGCGCGACGGCGTCAGGGCGCGGCGGCAGCCACCTCGCGCGGCGGCGCATCCTCCTCGTCGTCCTCCAGCCCGGCCACGCGGTCGGCAGGGCAGGCGGCGGCGCGGCGCTGCAGGAAGGCGCTGCGATGCACCGCGTAGGAATCGAGCGCCTGCTCGTCGATCCGCTGCAGTTCCGCGTGGAAGGCAGCATAGGCGGTGAACAGGTCGCCGCTGCGCCAGCCGAGGAAGATCTCGGACCCCACCACCTGAGACAGCGCCGCGCTTGTCGCGACCATGGCCCCCGCATCGCGCAGCGTCGACGGACCGATCAGCGGCAGCACCAGGTAGGGTCCGCTCGGCACGCCCCAGCTGCACAGCGCATCGGCGGTCGCCATCGGCCGGCGGGGAAAGCCGAGCGAGGCCGCCGCATCGGCGACGCCGGCGAGCCCGAGCGTGGAGTTGATGCCGAAGCGCAGCGCCGCGTTGCCCGCGCGCGGCAGGTCGCCGGCCGCGACCGCGCTGATGGCGGTGATCGGCTCGCCCAGGTTGGCGAAGGCATTGGCCACGCCCTCGCGCACCCCCTGCGGCGTGTACTCGACATAGGCCTCGGCGACCGGGCCCAGCACATGTGCCTGCAGCAGCCGGTTCAGCGCATGGATCCGCCGGTTGACAGGCTCGAGCGGATCGGGCGCGGCCTGGGCGGGCAACACGCCAAGCCCAAGGGCGAGGCCAATGAGGGGAAGCAATCTGGTCGAGCGACGCATCCGGTCCGCCTTCGTCCTGGCGCAGGCCCGCACGCGCCGCGTCTTGCGGCCGGACGGAACAGGGGTGCCGCGCGCTGCGCGCCGCCCGACGGCATTAGTGTATTTTCGGTTAACGCGGAACCGGAAACTGCGCCGCCCGCTAACCGCTTGGTGAAGCCGCCCATGCCAGGCTCCCGCCCTCACCCGGAGGCCGGCGCGCGCCATGCAAGCCCTGATGTTCCTGCACGACCTGCCAAGCACGCTGGTCTACGCGATCTTCATGGGCGTGGCGGGCGGCAGCGCGGCGCTGGCCTGCGTGCTGCTCGCGCCGCTGGTGCGCGCGCCGCAGACCAAGGAGATGCTGGATGTCGCGATGCGCACCGGCGGCGCCATCACCGCGGCACTGACGCTCACCCTGGCCTTCTGCGCCGTGCAGGCGCGCGGCCAGATGGCCGAGGCGCAGCGCCTGGTCCAGGCCGAGGCCAACGCCATCGCCGGCCTGGCGCGCACGGCCGAGCGCATGGGCGCGCCCGGCCATGCGCTGCTGCCGCCCATCGCCGCCTATGTCGCCGAGATTGCCGGCGCCGAGTTCCCCGCCATGGCGCATCACGGCCGCAGCCCCGACACGCAGCGCCGTGCCGAGGCGCTGGAGGATGCCGCGTATCTTGCTGCCGCTTCGCTGTCCGACAGCCTGGCCGCCGACCTGATCGACCAGGCCGACCAGGTCGAGGCCGCGCGCGAGGCGCGGCTGCATGCCGCGGGCGCCGCGCTGCCGATGCAGTTCTGGATACTGATCCTGCTGCTGGGCGGGCTGCTGGTAGCGACCGGGCCGATCTATCCGGCGCGCCCGCATGTGGTCGCCATGTTGGGCATCCAGTCCGCCGCGCTCGGCGCGCTGGTCGCCTTCGTCTTCCTGATGGACCAGCCATTCCGCGGCGAGTTCACCGTCTCGGGCGAACCCTATCGCGTGCTGGAACGCAGCCTGGCGCACCGCGGCGCACTGATCCGCCCGGCGCGCATGATCAGGCAGTGACCGCGCCCGGCGCGCGCCGCGGCCCGCGGCTCGCGGCGCTGGAAGGCATGGGCGGGCGGCTGCTGCTGTACCGCGATTGCCTCCGCATCGAGCGCCACGGCCCCTGGTTCACGGCCGTGAACCTGCTGTCGCATGTCGAGCGCGAGATCGAGACGACCATCCTGCTCGACCGCCTGGTCGCGGTGCATCTGGTCCAGTCCCTGCTGCTGGTGCAGTTCCTGCGCTTTACCTATGCCGGCGCACCGGCGCCGACCGGCCACTACCTGCGCGACGCCTTCGCCGGGAACGCCTTCCTGTTCTCGCTGGTGGACAACCGCCCGCTGTTGGCGATGAAGGCGCGCATCGTGGCCGCGGCGCGCGCCCGCGACGCGGCGCTCTGACGCAGGGCGTCAGCCCTGCGCCATGCCGCGGAACCAGGTGGTAGATCGCAGCACGCCCTCGGGGCGCGGGGACAGGCCCTCGGCCTCGATCAGCGTGGCGACGCGGCGCGCGGCCTCGGCCTCGGTGGCCTGGCGACCGGTCACGCGGCGGTACAGCGCGGCGGCGTGCAACGCATCGGTGCGCGCCACGCGCCCGCGCGGGTCGGCCTGTGCGCGCAGGAAGGCACGCACCTCGGTCGCGGCGGCGGTGCCGGTGGCGATCCCCCGCCGGGCGCCTTCGGCCTGCACGACGGCGCGTGCTTCCGCCGCGCTCAGGCCGTGGCGCACCACGCCCTCGGTCAGCAGCGCCAGCTCGGCCTCGGGATTCGCGAGGCCATCCGCCGCGCGCAGCCGAACGAGCTCGGCGAAGCCGGCTTCGCCCGGGCGCGGCGGCTCCGGGTCCGGCGGGACGATGGTCGCGCCGCCGGTCGCGGCGGCAGCGGCGATGATCGCGCCGGCCGGATCGACCGCCTCGGCCCGAAGCCCGCCGACGGGCGCGCAGGCTGTGCAGGGCAGCACGCGCGCGCTGCCATCGAGCTCCATCAGCTTGATCTCGACGGCGAGGTCCGGGTGACGCTCGCGCACCGCCGCGGCGGCGCGCTGCATCACGCCATGGTGCTGGCGCAGTTCCTCCGCCGGGTCGTCGGCCAGGCGACGCCCGGCCCAGAGGTGCATCGCCCCGCAGTCGCGGTGGTTGACGAAGACCACGCTGCGCACGCCATGCAGCTGGCGCGACGCCGCCAGGTTCTCCCACAGCGCGGTGCTCCAGGCCGGGCGGTTCGTATCCACCGCGGCCAGCGCGGCGCCGGCGATGCGCATCTCGCTGTAGCGGTCGGTGCGGCCGAGCGCGGCCATCAGGAAGGTGGTGTCGTCGGTCAGGCGCGGGTCGATGCCGCTGACCACGAATGCGTCGGCCTTGCGCGGCGGCGCGGCCTGGGTGGCGGGCGTCACTTGTTGAGGTCCTCCGTATGCGAGATGCCGCCCAGGCGGTGATGCAGGTGCGAGTAGCAGAGCCCCGCGGTGAACACGCCGGCCAGGCTGGCGAGCGCGCCGACCAGCAGCGTGTTGCCCGCCAGCAGCGCGCCGCCGGCCAGGTGCAGCCCGGTCATGCCCATGCCGACGCAGAAGGCGATCACCAGCAGCACGCCGCGCGCGCCCAGGACACCGATCGTGGTGCGCCACATCACCATGCAGATCACCGCCAGCGCCGCGCCGGTCGCGAGCTTCACCCAGAACCAGTCGAAGCCCGCCAGCACCCAGTGCAGGAAGGACGTGCCGGACGGGTTGTAGATCGCGAAGACGATGAACAGGCAGAACAGCGCGCGCGAGACGACGCCGCGCCAATCGAAGCGCGCGACGCTCATGGCGCCACCGCCTGCGCGCGGTCCAGCGCCAGCGCCGAGAGCCGCGCCTGCGCCTGCGCCTGGTCGGCCGCGATGCGTCGGCGCAGCGCGGCGCGCCAATTGCCGAGCGCCTCCGCGGTGGCGGGCGGAAGGGTG
>NZ_JACADR010000294.1 GCF_016106005.1 Roseomonas rosulenta | reverse complement strand
GCGGCCGGTGTTGAAGGACGACGAGCGGCGCTTGATGCCGTGCACCACGTAGCCCTTCGCAAGCAGCATCTCGGCCAGGTAGGAGCCGTCCTGGCCGGTGATGCCGGTGACGAGGGCGACCTTGCGACGATCGGACATGGTGATCCTTCCGGTATGTCGCGGCAGCGGCGACGCGGCGGGCGGGCGCCGGCCCGAGGCGAGGGCGGCGTTGACAAATGGGCGGCGGTGTCTAGCAGGCCGGGCGGCGGCCTGGAAGGGTCGCGCCGCGGCCTCGGCCCGGCGTCAGCGCGGGGGGCGCAGGGCCTGCCGAACCGCCCGGATCGCATGGACCAGACGGTCCGGCAGCCATCCGCGGATCCGGGCGCGCAGGCGCTCCCGCGTCGTCATGCCGGATCCGCCCGCGGCCTCGCGCAGCCGCTCGGCCTCGATTCGCGCGCCGAGATAGGCGCGCTGGAACATCTCCAGCCGCCGGCGGTCCCACTCCGGCGACCTGTACAATGCGGCGGCGTTCTGGATGGCGAAGACCTCGGGCTGGCCCTTTGCGAGGTCCGACGAGGCGCCGCCCACCGCAAACCGCGCCACGACCGTGCGGATGCGGCGCAGGCGAATGCCAGGGTCGGCGATGACCTTCATCCACCAGTCGTAGTCGGCGTGCCGGCGCCAGCGCAGGTCGAACGGGCCGGTGCGCTCGAAAACGGTGCGACGGGCGAAGGTCGCCTGGTGCGGCAGGCAGCCGAGCACCATCTCCGCCGCCGCCTGCTCCGGTGGCGGCGGGTCATGGCGCTGCACGGCCTGCTCCCGGGTCACGAGAATCGACCCGTAGTAGACTTCGGCATCCGGCGCGCGGGCGATCTCGGCCATCGCGCGCGCCACCGTGTCGGAGGCGGCGAAGCTGTCGTCGGCGTTGAGGAACAGCACGAAGGTGCCGCGTGCCAGGGCGACGCCCTTGTTCATGGCATCGTAGAGACCGGCATCCGGTTCGGACACCACGGTGGCGAGGCGCGCGCGGTGGCGTTCGAGAATGGCCTTCGTGCCGTCGGTGGACGCGCCGTCGATCACGATGTGCTCGATCGCCGCGTAGCTTTGCGCAGCGACGCTCTCGAGGCACGTCTCCAGCGTCCGGGCGGCATTGCGGCACACCGTGATGACGCTCACGAGGGGAGGGTCCGGCGCGCCGACGCGGTCCTGCGCTTCCATGTTGGTCCTCTCGGCCTGCGGCGCTCCGGGCGGGCGGCGTCTCATAAACGGTCCTGCCGCCATTCCAAGCGGAATCTGCGGTGGTGCGCGCCGGCAACCCTGGGGTCTTGCATCCCGCACCGCGCGGCGCGAGCGTCGTGCCCACGCAGGCAGTCGATCGCCCGCCTGGGCGCAGATGGCCTGATGCCGTCCAGCCTCCGGCGAGTGCAGGCTGACGGACAAGCAGGCTGGCTATGTTGCATCCGGTCGCGCGGCTCAAGGCAATCCTGGGCGAGATCCTGCTGAATGGGCGGCTTGCCGTGCAGGCGGGGACGCTTGCGACGCAGCGGCTCGATGCTCTGGAGCATGGCCTGCGCAGGGTCACGGACGATATCCTGCGAATTAGCCGACAACTCGAGGAGTCTTGCGGCGCCGCCGATGCCGACCATCGCGCCGCGGGTCCGGTGCTGCTGGATGAGCGGCTGTCGACGTACGACATCCGCGGCCGGATCCTCGCCCTGGCCGCGCTGCTGTCCCCGCAACGCGCGCAGGGCACACCCAAGATCCGCGTCGGCGCTTCGCATGATGGCGGCTATGTGATGCTGGACGACTGGGAAGGCCTGGCCGGCGCGCTCTCGATCGGGATCGGCACGGATGATTCGTGGGACCGCGCCGTGCTGGCCCGCGGCTTGCCGGTCGCGCAGTTCGACCACACCATCGCCGCCCCGCCAACAGCCACGCCGGGCCTCGCCTGGCTGCCGCTCGGCATCGGAACGGAGGACCTCAACAACCTGCGTACCTTGCGTTCCATGCTGGCCCTCGCGGCGCTTCCCCCGACCGGCGACCTCCTGCTCAAGCTGGACGCCGAGGCCGCGGAATGGCCGGCGCTCGGATGTTACGAAGCGGCAGCGCCGCTCGGCCGGTTCCGCCAGATCGTGATCGAACTCCACTGGTTCGAACGCGTGGCGGACCCGGACTGGTTCGCGGTGGCGGCGCGGGCGCTTGGCCACATCGCCAGCACGCATGCGGTCGTGCATGTGCATGCGAACAACGGGGGCGGCGTGGCCCTGCTCGGCGGGATATGCTTTCCGCGGGTGCTCGAGGTGACCTTCGCGCGGCGCAACGCTTATGCATTCGAACCCGAGGACGGCCCCTTCCCCACCCCGCTCGACACGCCGTGCAACCCGGTCCGGCCTGACCTGTTCCTCGGCAGCTTCCGCTTTCCGCCGCCTGGCTGACCGCGGTGCGGGGCGGCGGGCCCGCCGAGCGGCTTGACGCATGGCTGTCACTCATTTAGCGCCCCGGGGCCGCCCGGTCCCGGGCCATCCGGGATGGCGCGGTGAGCCTTGGCCGCGCAGGCTCCGGAGCCACAGATGCCCTCACCCAGCACGTCCGACTCCGAACTCGACAGGATCATTCCGCCTGAGATCAAAGACGATGCCTTCTATCGGCTGATCCGCGACCTCGCGGCGAACGAGAAGCTGCGCTACGTGCTCGAGATCGGGTCCTCGGCGGGCGGCGGCAGCACCGAGGCCTTCGTCGCCGGCCTGGCGAGCAATCCTGGGCAGCCCAAGCTGTTCTGCATCGAGGTGTCGAAGCCGCGCTTCGAGGTGCTGCGCCAGACCTATGCGGACCGGCCCTTCGTGCACTGCTACAACATGTCCTCGGTCGCGGTGGAGGAATTCCCGCCGGCCGCCGAGGTCGAGCGCTTCTACCGCGAGGAAGCCTCGGGCCTGACGAAGTTCCCGCTGCCCGAGGTGCTGCGCTGGCGCGAGCAGGACATCGCCTATGTGCGCGACGCCGGCGTGGCGGCCGGGGCGATCGAGCACATCAAGGCCGAGCACGGCATCGAGCACTTCGACATGGTGCTGATCGACGGGTCGGAATTCACCGGCGAGGTGGAGCTGGCCAAGGTCATCGGCGCGCGCATCATCCTTCTCGACGACACCAACACCTTCAAGTGCTTCCGCGCGCGTCAGACGCTGCTCGAGCATCCAGACTACGAGGTGATCGCCGACGACCAGAAGCTGCGCAACGGCTTCTCCGCCTTCCGCCGCAAGGTGAGCGCTCGGGACCTGCCGGTCCATTTCTTCACCATCGTGCTGAACGGTGAGCCCTTCATCCGCTACCACGAGACGATGCTGGCGAAGCTGCCCTTCCGCTGGCACTGGCACGTGGTCGAAGGCGTGGCCGCGCTGCGCCACGACACCGCCTGGTCCACCGCGACCGGCGGGCGTGTGCTCGACGAGATCCACGCCGAGGGCCGCAGCAACGACGGCACCAGCGAATACCTCGACGACCTGGCGCGCCGCTTCCCTGGCCAGGTCACCATCCACCGCAAGCCGCCCGGCGAGTTCTGGGACGGCAAGCGGGAGATGGTGAACGCCCCGTTGCCGCACATCACCGAGGAATGCCTGCTCTGGCAGGTCGATGCAGACGAGCTCTGGACCGTCGACCAGGTGTGCCGCATGCGAAGCCGCTTCATCGCGGACCCTTCGCGCAGCGCCGCCTGGTACTGGTGCTGGTACTTCGTGGCGCCCGACAAGGTCGTCAGCACGCGGAACAATTATGCGCAGAACCCGTCCTATGAGTGGCTGCGCACCTGGCGCTTCCGTCCGGGCGACAGTTGGGCGGCGCACGAGCCGCCGACCCTGGTACGCGCGCGTCCCGGCGGCGAGGAGCCGGTCGATGTCGCGACGCTGGGCCCCTTCACCCAGGACGAGACCGAGGCCGAGGGCGCGGTGTTCCAGCACTTCGCCTACGTGACGGAGGCGCAGGCGCGCTTCAAGGAAACCTACTACGGCTATGCCGGCGCCGTGGCGCAGTGGCGCGGCCTGCAGGCCACGCGCGGTCCGGGCTTCCTCGCGGACCACTTCGCCTGGGTGAAGGACCGCACCATGTTCGACGATGCGGCGGTCTTCCGCGTCGAGCCCATCGCCCGGCAGGACGCCTCCGGCGCCTGGTCCTTCGCCCCGCCCGAGGGCGCCAGGGACTGCGGGCCCGTCACGCTGCGCCCACGCATCGTGGTCGATGGTGTCTACTGGCAGTACCTGTCGTCCGGCATCGGCCGCGTGTGGCAGTCCATGCTCGAGGAATGGGTGAAGGACGGGCGTGCCGACCATATCATCTTGCTCGACCGTGCCGGCACCGCGCCGCGAATCGCCGGCGTGCACACCCGCACCATCGCGGCGCATGACCACGGGAGCTGCGGCGCCGACAGCCTCTATCTCGAACGCATCTGCCAGGAACTGGGCGCCGACCTCTTCGTCTCGACCTACTACTCGACGCCGACGGCAACACCCTCCTACTTCTTTGGCTACGACATGATCCCAGAGGTGACGGGGCTCGACCTCACGGAGGAAGGCTGGCAGGAGAAGGAGCGCGCGATCCGCCACGCGGCGGGGCATGCGATGATCTCGCGCTCCTCCGCGCGCGACCTAGTGCGCTTCTTTCCCGCCATCGCCGAGGAGCGCGTCGACCTCGCCTATTGCGGGCTGCCGCCGGTCTTCACGCCCGCGTCGCCCGAGGAGGTCGCGCAGGCGCGGCAGGACCTGAAGCTGCCCGAGCGCTACGTGCTCATGGTCGGCGACCGCTCCGGCGCGGGCGGCTACAAGAACGGCATCCTCGCCTTCCGCGCGGTGGCCGAGGCGGCGAAACGCGGGCATCGCCTGGGCATCGTTTGCATCGGCGGCCTCGCCGACATCGAGCCCGACTTCCGCGCCGCCGCGCCGGGCATCGAGATGCTGCGCCTCAGGACCGACGATGCCGCGCTGCGCCTCGCCTATGCCGGCGCGCAGGCGCTGCTGTATCCCTCGCGCTACGAGGGCTTCGGCATGCCGGTGCTGGAGGCGATGGCCTGCGGCTGCCCGGTCGTCACCTGCCCGAATTCCTCGCTGCTGGAAGTGGGCGGCGAGGCGGCGATCTTCGTCGATCCCGACGACGCCGCCGCCATGGCCGATGCCATCGTCGCGCTGTCCGATCCCGCGACGCGCGCCGCGCGCATCGCCGCCGGCCTCGCGCAGGCGGCGCGCTTCACCACCGCCGCGCAGGCCGACGCCGCGATGGCGGCCTTCCGCGCCACCATCGCCGATATCGAGGCCGGCCGCC
>NZ_JACADR010000293.1 GCF_016106005.1 Roseomonas rosulenta | reverse complement strand
CTCGGGCCGCGCCTGGCCGAGGCGCTGGCGGTGCCGACGCCGGCGACGGGCCGGCGCGGGGCCGAGACCTCGATGGCGCCCTGGCGCGCCGATGTCACCCGCCTCGTGCTGCGCCGCTGCGCCGAGGCCGGCGCATACGGGGTGGAGGTGGCGACACGCTGGACCACGCCGGGACACGAGGCGCGCTTCCTGCGCGGGGTCCCGGGCGCGCCGCCCCTACCCGGCCTGGTCTTCCCCTACCGCATGCCCTGGGAGGCCGAGGCCGGCGGTCCCGCCACGTGCCGGACGCTGGCCGAGTACTGTGCGACCGGCGGCGCGCCGCTGGTGGCGGATGCGGTGATCGAGGCCGTGTCGGCCGCGCGGGATGCGTTGCTGGCGGCGCGGTGAGGCAACGACGTGGTTAGGTGAACGAGGGGGCGCCGCCCCCTCGACCCCCGCCAGGAAACTCAGTTTCCTGGACCTTCGGTGCTGATCCGGCCTTGCCGGATCAGCCCTTCACATCCATCGCCTGGCGCAGCCCATCGCTCAGCAGGTTGAAGCAGATCGACGTCACGAAGATGCACACGCCGGGCAGCACCGCCACCCACGGCTGCACGTAGATCGCCGTGCGCAGCGTGTTCAGCATCAGCCCCCATTCGGGCTCCGGCGGCTTGGTACCGAGGCCGAGGAAGGACAGGCCAGAGGCAAGGATCATGCACACGCTGATCAGCGACGTCGCATAGACGAAGATCGGCCCGAGCACGTTACCCAGCACATGCACCCGCACGATGGTGAAGGCCGACGCGCCTGACGCCCGCGCCGCATCCACGAAGTCGAGGTTGCGCACGCCGGTCGTGACACTCTCCGCCACGCGGATGATGGGCGGGATGAAGACGAGCGTCAGCGCCAGGATGGCGTTGACGATGCCAGCCCCAAGCGCGCCCGAGATCGCCACTGCCAGCAGCACGGAGGGAAAGGCGTAGAACACGTCGGTGGTGCGCATGATCGCCATGTTCACCTTGCCTCCGGCGAAGCCCGCCAGCACGCCGAGCACCGTGCCGATCACGAAGGCCAGGACCACCGGCGTGATGCCCATGAACCAGGACAGCCGCCCGCCATAGAGCAGGCGCGTGAGCATGTCGCGCCCGAGCTCGTCCGTGCCCAGGATGTAGTTCGGCGTGCCGATCGGCCGCAGCCGGCGGATCATCGAGCCCTGGTAGGGGTCATGCGGCGCCAGCAGCGGCGCGAACACGATCGCCAGCAGCATCACCAACAGCACAACTGCGCATGCAATGGTCAGCGGGTCGCGCCGCAGCCGCTTCCACACGCCGGCCCAGTAGCCCTGGCCCTTCGCCACCGCCTGCTTCGCCTGGATGGCGAGCTCGGCCTCGGCCGCCGTCGGGGTTGTCGCGCTGTTCATCGCCTTGTCCCCTTCATGCTGGCTTTGTGCGTCGCGCGGTCACGCGCGCCTGCACACGCGCGCCTGCAAAGGCTTGCACGTTCATGCCCGCTTGATCCGCGGGTCGAGCGCCGTCTGCACCAGGTCCACCGCCAGGTTCAGCGCCACGAAGAACATCGCCAGCACCAGGATCGTACCCTGCAGCACCGGCAGGTCGCGCTGGAAGATCGCGTTGTTCAGCAGCAGCCCCGTCCCCGGCCAGGAGAACACCGTCTCCACCAGGATCGACCCGCCCATCAGGTAACCGAGCTGCAGACCGATCACCGCCAGCGCATTGGGCGCGGCGTTCTTCACCACATGGACGAAGATGCCCATGCGCGTGAGGCCCTTGCCACGCAGCGCCGTGACGAATTCCTGGTTCATGATCTCGGCGATGATGCCACGCACCGTGCGCGTGACGATGCCCATCGGGATCACCGCGAGTGTCACCGCCGGCAGAACCAGGTGCTGCATGTGCTCCCAATTCCACACCCAGTCGGACGACCCGCCTGGCCCCGCGCCCATCGCCGGCAGCCAGTTCAGCTGTACCGAGAAGATCACCACCAGCACCATGCCGAGCCAGTAGTGCGGCACCGACACGCCTGCCACCGCGATGCCCACCGCCGCGCGGTCCAGCACCGACCCGCGGAAGGTCCCGGCCAGCCCGCCCAGCGTGCAGCCCAGCACGAAGCCGATCAGCGATGCGACCAGCGCCAGCATCAGCGTGTTGGAGATCGCGCTCGACAGGTCCGACCACACGCTCCGCCCGGTTGCCAGCGACCGGCCAAGATCCCCCTGCACCACCTTCAGCAGCCAGATGCCGAACTGCACCGGCAATGGCTTGTCGAGCCCGTAGTCGCGCCGGACCTGCTCCACCACGTCGCCCGGCGCATCGGCCGGCACGATGGCGTTGATCGGGTCGCCTGGGGCGATCTGCACCAGCATGAAGCACACGAAGCCGACCGCGAGCGCGATCGGGATCGCGTAGAGGATGCGGCGAATCAGATAGAAGAACACGGGCTACTCCACGATCTCGAAGTCGGTCGGATCGACATGCGCCGCCTGCGTGAAGGGTATGGTGCAGCCGCCGCGGGTTTCGTGCGGGCCGTGCCCCTCCACGGTCCGCACCGCGAGGAATGCGCCCGGGCCGGAGGCTTCGCCGGCGTTGATGAACTCGCCCTCCAGCACCAGGAGGGATTCAGTGGTCTGGTGCTGGCGGTGCGCCGCCATCCGCGCCCCCGGGCCGAGCCGAAGCGCCGCCACGACCGGCCTCAGCGCCGGATCGGCCTTGAGAAGCGCTGCGGCCAGGCCGCCGGTCACGCCAAGGATCGGAGATGCCGTCCAGGCATACCCATCGCCGGGAATGGTGCTGGACGCTCCGGGGCGGCTGGCGGCCATCCGTGATCTCCTATTGCACGTAGGGCAGCCGCAGGTCGACGAACCACGACTGCGGCTGGACGTAGCCGCGGATGCGCGGGCTCATCGCGCGCGGCGATACGTCATGCGCGATCCAGATGAACAGCGCCTCGTCCACGCCGGCCGCATGCAGCCGCGCCAGCGCCGCGTCGCGCTCCGCCGGGTCGAAGGCATTGCGCGCCTCGGTGATCATCGCATCGAAGCGCGGGTCGTTGAAGTGGCCCCAGTTGTTGGAGACCGGCGGCGCCATCTTGGAATCCCAGAAGCGCACCATGGCGAAGAAGGGGTCCATCGCCGCGAAGGAGACGTTGATGGCATGCGCCCCGCGCGCCGAGGCGTGCTGGCAGCCATTGCGCCAGTTGGTGAACAGCGCGTTCCACTCGATCACGTCGAACTCGACGTTGACGCCGACCTCCTTCAGCTCCTGCTGCACGAATTCGTTCATCGGCAGCGGCTGCATCTGGCCCGAACCGGATGCGCTGATCTGCACGCGCAGCGTCAGCGGGCGCTGCGGTGTGTAGCCGGCCTCGGCCAGCAGGCGCCGCGCCTCGGCCTTGTCGGTGCGGATATTGAAGGTCGGGTTACCGAACCACGGATGCCCGCGCGGCACGGTGCCCACGGGAATCGCCATCAGGCCGCCGAGCAGCGTGCGCAGCCCCTCTCGGTCGATCGCGAGGTTCAGCGCGCGCCGCACCCGCACGTCGCGCAGCGGCGATCCCTCGGCGAAGCAGGGCTGCCACGGCCAGACATGCGGCTGCGCGTTCGACGTGATGGTCATGCCGCGCGCGCGCAGCTGCGGGATGGCGTCGGGCGAAGGCGCTTCGATCCAGTCCACCTGGTTCGACAGAAGGGCGGCGGTGCGCGCATTGGCTTCCGGGATCGGGAGCAGCACGATGCGCTCGGCGCGCGCGCGCTCGGTCCAGTAGCCGTCGAACCGGGCCATCTCGAGCCGCTCGCGCGGCACGAAGCGGGTCACCCGGAACGGGCCGGTCCCGGAGGGTTCGCGCGCGAAGGCGCCCCAGGCGGCCTCGGCATTCGGGCTGGCGGCGCGGTGGCGGTCCCACTGGGCGGGGGACGCCATGAACAGGTTGGTCAGGTTGATCGGCAGCAGGCTGTCCGGCTCGCTGGTGAACAGCGCCACCGTGTAGTCGTCGATCTTCTCGGCGCGGCGCAGCGTGGGCATGCGCGTCGCGGTCACGCCGACCTGGCGGGCGTCGAAGTGCGGCGCCTCGCGGTCGAGCACCTTGCGCACGTTCCACACCACGGCGTCGGCGTTGAATTCCGACCCGTCGTGGAAGCGCACGCCACGGCGCAGCGTGAAGATCCAGCGCGTGCGGTCGTTCGGGTCCACGCGCCATTCGGTGGCGAGGCCCGGGATCACCACCGAAGGCCGGTCGGCCGAGGACAGGTCCCACATGGTGAGGCTGTCGAAGATCGGGATGCCGGTGAAGCGGTTGCCCTCGAAGCCCTGGTCCGGCTGGCCGTTGGTCAGCGGGATGTCGGCCGCGGTCATGCCGATGCGGATGGTGCCCTGCGCCTGCACGGCGGGGGCGGCCGCCAGCGCCGGCAGCGCGGCCAGGCAGGCGGTCAGCAGGAAGCGTCGCAGTCGCATCGGGCCATGTCCTCCGGTGACGTTTTCCCCAGGAAGCAGCTCGGCACCAGCCTGCGCGCGCCCCTGGTCCCGGCGGGACGGCAACCCGCCGGAGCGACCAGGGGCAGCAAGGCCCATGCCATGCGGCTCCCGGCCCCATCCTGCACCGTGCGGGCGGGCGCTGCCTACAACCGCGGCAGTCTGCCTCCGGAGAGGCGGCCCGGCCCCGGCCTTGCGCACCCGATCCCGCCATGCTGATCCGGGGCGATGCGCCTGCTCCTGCTGAACGGCAACACCGACCCGGCTATCACCGACCTGCTTGCCGCCCGCGCGGCCGAGGCGCTGCCCCGGCTCGGCCTGCCGCCGGCCGAGATCGTTCCGGTCACCGCCCCCTTCGGCGCGCGCTACATCGCCACCCGCGCCGCCGTCGCCATCGCCGGGCATGCCGTGCTGGCGGCGCTCGCCGAACATGTCGGACCGGACAACCCGCGAGGCTTCGACGCCGCGCTGATCGCCTGCTTCGGCGAACCTGGCATCGACGCGGCGCGCGAGATCCTGCCCATCCCGGCGCATGGCCTGGCCGAGGCGTCGATCGCGGCGGCGCTGCGCATCGCCCCGCGCATCGCCCTGCTGACCGGCGGCGCGGCCTGGGTGCCCATGCTGCAGGAATTCGCGCTGGTCCGCGGCCATGGCCCGGACCGGGTACTGGTGCACGGCGTGGCGCCGACCGGCGACATGATCGCCCGTGACCCCGAGGGCGCGCTGGCCATCCTGGCCGAGGCGGCGGCGGCGGCGGCGCGCGACGGCGCGGGCGTGGTGGTGTTGGGCGGCGCGGGGCTAGCGGGCCTCGCGCAGCGCCTGGCGCCCGAGGTGCCGGTGCCGGT
>NZ_JACADR010000292.1 GCF_016106005.1 Roseomonas rosulenta | reverse complement strand
CTACGCGCGGCGGCTCAAGACCCTGAAGGGCCTCACCCCCTACGAGATCATCTGCCGATCATGGGCCGCAGACCCCCATAGGTTCACCGCAAACCCGCACCATGAAATGCCGGGACCAAACATCTAGAGGATGAAGCGCGACAGGTCGGCGCTGCCGGCGAGCGGCGCGACGCGCCCGGCGACCATCGCCGCATCCACCCGCACGGTCTCCCCGCCGCGGTCGGAGGCGGTGAAGGATACCTCCTCCAGCAGCCGTTCCAGCACGGTGGCGAGGCGCCGCGCGCCGATGTTCTCGACGCTGGCGTTGATCTCGGCGGCGAGGTCGGCGAGCGCGTCCACAGCGTCGTCCGCGAAGTCGAGCGTGACGCCCTCGGTGCCAAGCAGCGCGGTGTACTGCTTCAGCAGGGAATGCTCGGGCTCGGTCAGGATGCGGCGGAAATCGTCGCGGGTCAGCGCCGCCAGCTCCACGCGGATCGGCAGTCGCCCCTGCAGTTCGGGCAGCAGGTCCGAGGGCTTCGCCAGGTGGAAGGCGCCCGAGGCGATGAACAGGATGTGGTCGGTCTTCACCGGGCCGTGCTTGGTGGTGACGGTGGTGCCCTCGATCAGCGGCAGCAGGTCGCGCTGGACGCCTTCGCGCGAGACGTCGCCGCCGCGGAAGCCGCCCTCGCCGGTGCGGGCGCAGACCTTGTCGATCTCGTCCAGGAAGACGATGCCGTTGTTCTCGGCGTTGGACACCGCATCGCGCACCAGCGCGTCCTGGTCGAGCAGCTTGTCCGCTTCCTCCCTGGTCAGCGCGATGCGCGCCTCGGCCACGGTCATCTTGCGCGGCTTCTGGCGGCCGCCGAACATCTTGCCGAGCATCTCCTGCATGTTCTGCATCTGCGCGCCCTGCGCGCCGGGCAGGTCGATCATGCCGATCGGCAGGCCGCCGCCGGCATCCGCCACCTGCACCTCGACCTCGCGCGATTCCATGGTGCCTTCGCGCAGCATGCGGCGGAACTTCATGCGGGTCTCGCCGGAGGCGCCATCGCCGACCAGCGCGTTCAGCAGGCGTTCCTCGGCGGCCAGTTCCGCCTTGGCCTGGACGCCGCGCCGCGCCTGCTCGCGCGCCATGGTGATGGCGGATTCGACCAGGTCGCGCACGATGGATTCCACGTCGCGGCCGACATAGCCGACCTCGGTGAACTTGGTCGCTTCCACCTTGAGGAAGGGCGCGTTGGCGAGCTTCGCGAGGCGCCGCGCGATCTCGGTCTTGCCCACGCCTGTCGGGCCGATCATCAGGATGTTCTTGGGCACCACCTCCTCACGGATGCCTTCGGGCAGTTGCTGGCGGCGCCAGCGGTTGCGCAGTGCGATCGCCACGGCGCGCTTAGCGTCGGCCTGGCCGACGATGTGGCGGTCGAGCTCGGAGACGATCTCGCGGGGGGAAAGATTCACGGCTTCAGACATGTCTCGTTGCCCTCAAGCGGCGGGCGCCGCGCATCCGCGCGGCTGGCCTTCGCGCCTTGCGCTGGCGCGCCGGCGACGGTTGATGGTCTGGGCGCGGTCGCGCATTCGCGCTCCCGGATCGCGGCACGGCTGCGATCCGCTGGTATTGGGTCGTGGCGTCGGGTTCATGCCGCGGCGTCCAGGCTTTCCAACACGAAGTTCCCGTTCGTGTACACGCATATGTCGGCGGCGATCTTCATCGAGCGCCGGCAGATCTCCTCGGCGTCGATGCCCTCGAGCGGCAGCAGCGCGCGCGCGGCCGCCAGCGCGTAGTTGCCACCCGAGCCGATGCCGATGATGCCGTCCTCCGGGTCCAGCACATCACCCTGGCCGGTCACCAGGAGGGACCGCTTGGTGTCTGCGACGGCAAGCAGCGCCTCCAGCCGGCGCAGGTATCGGTCGGTGCGCCAGTCCTTCGCGAGATCGACGCAGGCGCGTTCCAGTTGGTCAGGGAAGCGTTCCAGCTTCGCCTCCAACCGCTCGAGCAGGGTGAAAGCATCGGCGGTCGCACCGGCGAAGCCGGCCAGCACGCGGCCCTGGGCGATGCGGCGCACCTTGCGCGCATTGCCCTTGACCACCGTCTGGCCGAGCGAGACCTGGCCGTCGCCGGCCATGGCCACGCGGCCCGCCTTGCGCACGCACAGGATGGTGGTGCCGTGCCACCCGAGGGGATCGTGTTGTGGGGAGTTCATGACGG
Source organism: Roseomonas rosulenta (assembly GCF_016106005.1). Lineage (GTDB taxonomy): Bacteria > Pseudomonadota > Alphaproteobacteria > Acetobacterales > Acetobacteraceae > Neoroseomonas > Neoroseomonas rosulenta. Next base: position 3,125 of record NZ_JACADR010000292.1, on the reverse strand, counting down.
CCGATATCTGGGACGGTCGGCACCGCGACACAACAGCCCCGATCGAACCGGTTCCGGACGAATGAGCCCGCATTCAGGCCCGAAGCGACGCTCGTCGTGGGGGATATATCGTTGCGTGCGGATGTAGCACGATCGTTATTCATCAATGTTTACACGTCAGGGTTGTGTGCGTGCTATATTGGCATCCATGCTCCCGGTCTCGGTTCTTCCCGCCCCTGACGGCCTTGTTGCCCACGCGTTAGCGACGCTGGCGTCGGGGTTCCCAGGCGCCGAATCCGGCGCGCTCGCCGTGCTCAGCGTGGCGCTCATGGCGGCTGCGGCGCTGCACGCGGCGCGTGCGCCGGGTGCCGCGCTGGTGCTTGCCGTCATGCGGCCCGAGGCGTCCCTCGGCGATTGGCGGGGGACCACCGGCATCCAGAATGCCGGCGCGACGGACCGCCGCGCCTCGGCCCGGCGGCCCATGGCCTGCGGCGCATGGCTGGAACTGGACGGCCGCGCGGTCGCGGTGAACCTGCTCGACCTTTCCGATGGTGGCGCCGGCGTGGAGGCACCCCCCGGCATCGCCCGGCCTGACGATCGCGGCTACGTGGTCATCGACACCGCCGTGCTGCCTGTCCGCGTCGTCGCGGTCGAGGACGGGCGGGTCAGCCTGACCTTCACCGGCGTCTCGCCCGCCTCGCTAGCGACCATCCGCAGCATCATCGCCGAGGCGCGGCACGCGCGGCGCGCCTGACCCGCCGCGTGCCCCTGGGCCGAGGCGCCGCCGAACCACGCGACGCAGGGGCGTTGCGGCGCGGCCCCCGGGCGGCGTAACAAGCGCCCATGGATGGTTCCTCCGCCCTGGCCCGACGCGCCGAGATCACCCGCGAGACCGCCGAGACGGCGATCCGCGTCGCCATCGACCTGGACGGCACCGGACGGGCCGACATCGCCACGGGCATCGGCTTCCTCGACCACATGCTGACCGCGCTGGCGCGCCATTCGCTGATCGACATGACGGTCGCGGCGAAGGGCGACCTGCATATCGACTTCCACCACACCGCCGAGGATGTCGGCATCGTCATCGGCCAGGCCTTGAAGAAGGCGCTGGGCGACAAGCGCGGCATCCGTCGCTACGGGTCCGCCCTGCTGCCGATGGACGAGGCGCTGGCGGAATGCGCCATCGACATCTCCGGCCGCCCCTTCCTCGCCTGGTCGGTCCCCTTCGCCCGCGACAAGGTGGGCGAGATGGACACGGAGTTGTTCGAGGAATTCTTTCGCGCGCTCGCGGTCAATGCCGGCATCACGCTGCACATGACCTTGAAGGCGGGCAACAACGCCCACCATGTGGCGGAGGCGTGTTTCAAGGCAGCGGCCCGGGCGCTCCGGGCGGCCACCGAGCCCGATCCGCGGGCCGGCGGCGCGATCCCGTCGACCAAAGGCATCCTGGAGGCCTGAGCATGCGGGTCTGGACGGTGCAGACGAAGCCCCCCGCAGGCCGGAAGGGGCCCAGGGTGTTGCTCGTGCGCGACGGCTTCTCCTGGGGCGCGCTGCTGGTGCCGACGGTCTGGTTCCTGTCGAACGGGCTGGTTGCGCTGGCGCTGATGCATTTCGCCGTGGTCGCGATGATCGGCGCCGCGCTGCCGGCCCCCGCCGTGCCCTTCGCCCTGGCCGGGCTGCAATGCTTCATCGGCTTTGAGGCGCGGTCGCTGCAATCCTGGTGGCTCGGCCTGCGCGGCTTCCAGCCGGCGGCGGTGCTGGTGGCGCGGGACGAGGATGCGGCTTTCCTCAACCTCGCCGCCTTCCGCCCCGACCTGGCCCGCGCGGCGGCCTGACGGGGGGGCAGGGGGAATGGCGCAGCGTGTGGCGGTGGTGGATCCGGGCTCGGGCAACCTGGCCTCGGTGGTGCGGGCCTTCGAGAAGGCCGCCGAGGACAACGACATCGAGGCGGTGGTGCGCGTGGTCACCGCGGCGGCCGACCTGGCGGTGGCGGACCGCATCGTGCTGCCCGGCCAGGGCGCCTTTGCGGCCTGCCGGCGTGGCCTCGATGCCCTGCCCGGCGTGGTCGATGCGCTGGAGGACCGGGTGCGCGGCCATGGCGTGCCGTTCCTGGGCATCTGCGTCGGCATGCAGCTGATGGCGACCAAGGGGCTCGAGCATGGCGAGACGCCCGGGCTTGGCTGGATCCCGGGCATCGTCGCGCCGATGGACCCGCGCGGCGCCGATGGCGCGCCGCTGCCGCTGCCGCAGATGGGCTGGAACGCCCTGTCCTTCGAAGAAGGCTTCCACCCGGTGCTCGACGGCGTGGTGCCCGGCGACCAGGTCTATTTCGTGCATTCCTTCGCCTACGAGGTCGATGACCCGGAGGATGCCATCGCCACCACCGACTATGGCGGGCCCGTGACCGCGGTGATCGCGCGCGGCAACCTGGCCGGGCTTCAGTTCCACGTCGAGAAAAGCGGACCGGTGGGGCTGCGCATGCTGGCGAATTTCCTGAGGTGGGAGCCGTGAACGCCTCCGCTGTCCTGCAATCGGGCCGTGCGCTCGCGGTCGAACGTGCCGAGCGCCTGTCGGAGGCCGACCTCGCCGACCTGGCCGAGGCGACCGATGCCGCGATCATCGAGGGCGGCGGCTTCGGTTGGGTGGAACCCCAGGGCCGCGCCGCGCTCGAGCGCCATTTCCGCGGCGTGCTGCTGGTGCCCGAGCGCGAGTTGTTCGTCGCCCGCCTGGACGGCCATGCGGTCGGCTCCGCCCAGCTGGTGCGCCCGCCCCGCAACAACGAGGCGCAGGCCTTCACCGCCACCCTGACCCACGCCTATATCGCGCCCTATGCACGCGGCTTCGGCCTGGCGCGCCTGCTGGTCGAGAGGCTGGAGGAACGCGCCGCCTCGCTCGGCCACCGCGTCATCAACCTCGACGTGCGCGAGACGCAGGCCACCGCGATCGCGCTGTTCGAAAGCCTGGGCTACCTGCACTGGGGCACCCACCCCTACTACGCGCGGGTGAAGGGCCAGACGGTGGCGGGGCGGTTCTATACGAAGACGCTGGAGCCCGGTCGCGGGCGCAGCACGGGCGCGCTGATCGACGGCGCGGTCTGAGGCGGCGCGCCGGGCCCGCACGCGGCCCGGCCCGACCGCGCTGCGCCG
>NZ_JACADR010000291.1 GCF_016106005.1 Roseomonas rosulenta | reverse complement strand
GCGACTGGGCCGAGACGCGGCCCGAATGGGGCCTCGCGGGCTGCCGCGCCTTCATCGCGGCGCCGCGCGGCGCGACCGCGGGGCGGGACCTCGGCGGGCGCGCCTTCCTGCACGACTACGACTGGCGCGCCGATGCGGGCTTCCGCGTCCTGGAGCTGATCCTGACCGCGCCCGTGGTCGTCGCGAGCTGGATCAGCCTCCAGTACTACGGCTCCGTGGTCGCGCCGGAGGCCTTCGGCGGCGGCAACAAGCTGCTGCACAACGTCACGGGCGGTATCGGCGTGGTCGAGGGCAATGGCGGCACCTTGCGCGCTGGCCTGCCCTGGCAGTCGGTCCACGACGGGGAGCGCCTGGCGCATGAGCCGCTGCGCCTGACCGTCCTGGTCGCAGCACCCCGGGACGCGATCGATGAGATCCTGCGCAAGCATCCGCCGGTGCGCGCCCTGTTCGCGCAAGGCTGGCTGCATCTGCTGGCGCTGGACGAGGAGGCGCGCGCCTGGCGCTTCGGCCGGGACGGAGGCTGGCTGCCAGCCGCCTGACGCCCCGGCAACCGGACGGCACGCGCGTCGGCAGGACCGCGGACGCCCTGGGCTGCTCCATGGGCCCTCGACGGCCACGCTGCCCCCCCCCTTCGCGCGGTCGGCGACGACGCCACGACACCATGCGCCACGCGCCGGCGGCTTCGCCGGCGCGTGGCGCCCCGGCAGGGGATGCTCAGGTCGGGCATGTCGGCCTCGGGGGCTCGTGACCGAGGCGCGACGCCCGCGCGGGGGCAGGCGGCACGGCACGCCTGTTATCGAAGCTTCACTGGCCTGGCTCCATGATTCGATTATCGTCGAATCATGGAATCTTCAACGGCTGCCTTCGCCTTTGCCGCCCTGGGCCAGGAGACGCGCCTCGACCTGCTGCGTGCCCTGCTCGCCGCCGGGCCGAACGGCCTCGCCGCCGGTGACATCGCCGCGCGGCTCGGTGTGCCGCCCTCGACGCTGTCGTTTCATCTTCGCGCACTGGAGCAGGCTGGTCTGATCGCCGCGACGCGGCAGGGGCGCAGCCTGATCTACGCCGCGCAGGTCGACCGCCTGCGCGCCCTGATCGCCTTCCTCGCCGATGCCTGCTGCGACGGCGATCCGGCGCGCTGCGGCGACCTGCACCGCCTCCTCGATACCCGAAGGGAGACCGCCCGGATGAAGCCGGCGACCTTCAAAGTCCTGTTCCTCTGTACGCGCAACTCGGCTCGCTCGATCATGGCCGAGGCGATCCTGAGCGACATCGGCCAGCGCCGCTTCCGCAGCTTCTCGGCCGGTTCCGAGCCGTTGCCGACCGGCCCGCTGCCCGAGGTCCTGGCGCAGCTGAAGGCACTCGGTCACAACGTTTCCGAGCTGCGCTCGAAGTCCTGGGACGCGTTCACGGGACCGGATGCCCCGCGGATGGATTTCGTGATCGCGCTCTGTGACACGCTGAACCTCCAGGCCTGCCCGGATTTCGAGGGCACGCATGTCACCGCCGCCTGGCCGCTGCCCGACCCGGCGAAGTTCGCCGGCAGCGACACCGAGCGCGCGGCGCTGCTGAACGAGCTCTACGCCGCGCTGCACCGCCGCCTGACCATTTTCACGAGCCTGCCCTTCGGCACGCTCGAGCGCATGGCGCTGAAGGCGCGGCTCGACGAGCTGGCGCGGCCGCTCGCCGCGGGGGCGCGGGCATGAGGGTCGGCATCAACGGCATGGGGCGGATCGGGCGGCTTGCGCTGCGCGCGGCGATGGGGTCCGCAGAGCGCCCCGACGACGATCCGCGGGCGGGCAACCGGCTCGAGGTCGTGCATCTGAACGAGATCAAGGGTGGTGCCGCGGCCACCGCGCACCTGCTCGAGTTCGACAGCGTGCAGGGCCGCTGGCGCACGACGATCGAGCCGGAGGACAACCTGGCCATCCGCATCGGCAGCCGCCGATTGGGCTTCAGCGAGCAGGCGACGCCTGGCGACATCCCTTGGGGTGCGTTGGGCGTGGACCTGGTGCTGGAATGCACCGGCAGGTTCCTCGCGCCCGAGACGCTGCAAGGCCATCTCGATCGCGGCGCAAAGCGGGTGATCGTCGCGGCGCCGGTGAAGTTCGACAGCGTGCTGAACGTCGTCGTCGGCGTGAACCACGGCCTCTACGACCCGGCGCGTCACCCGATCGTCACCGCCGCGTCCTGCACCACCAACTGCCTCGCCCCGGTGGTGAAGGTGGTGCACGAGGCGATCGGCATCCGCCACGGCCAGATCACCACCATCCACGACCCGACCAACACGAATGTCGTGGTCGACGCGCCCCACAAGGACCTGCGGCGAGCGCGCTCGGCGATGTTGTCGCTCCAGCCCACGACCACCGGAAGCGCGACCGCCATCGCGCTGATCTATCCGGATCTCAAGGGCAGGCTCAACGGCCATGCCGTGCGCGCCCCGGTGCTGAACGCCTCCCTGACCGACTGCGTCTTCGAGATGCGGCGCGAGACGAGCGCGGCGGAGGTCAACGCGCTGTTCCGCGCCGCCGCCGCCGGACCGCTCGCCGGCATCCTGGGATACGAGGAACGCCCGCTGGTCAGCGCCGATTACGCCCGCGACACGCGCAGTTCGATCGTGGATGCGCCCTCCACCATGGTCACCGACGGCACGCTGCTGAAGGTCTATGCCTGGTACGACAACGAGATGGGCTATGCCTGCCGCATGGTGGACCTCGCCTGCTACATGCAGTCCGTCGGGATCTGACGGCATGAGCAGCAGCACTGCCGCCGCCGCGTCCCACGGCACGCGCAACTACGTCATCGTCACGCTCGCCTATTGGGGCTTTACCCTGACCGACGGCGCGCTGCGGATGCTGGTGCTGCTGCACTTCTTCCGGCTCGGCTACAGCCCCTTCACCCTGGCCTTCCTGTTCCTGCTGTATGAGGCGGCGGGAATCGCGGCGAACCTGATCGGCGGCTGGCTCGCCACGCGCTTCGGCATCGCGCGCATGCTGGCGGTCGGCCTGGCGACGCAGATCGCGGGGTTCCTGCTGCTCTCGGCCGTCTCGCCGGAGTGGGGCGCGGCGCTCTCGGTCGCCTGGGTGGTGATGGCGCAGGGCGTCTGCGGCGTGGCGAAGGACCTGACCAAGACGGCGTCGAAATCCGCCATCAAGCTGACGGCCGGCGAGGCCTCGGGCAGGCTGTTCAAGTGGGTCGCGTTCTTCACCGGCAGCAAGAACGCGATGAAGGGCGCGGGCTTCTTCCTGGGCGGTCTGCTGCTCGAGGTGCTCGGCTTCCGTGGCGCGCTCTGGGCGATGGCGGCGGCCCTGGCCATGGTGCTGGCGGGCGTCGTCGCGTCGCTGCCGCCGCTGATGGGCAAGGCGAAGGCGTCGAAGTCGGCCAGGGAGCTCTTCGCAAAGGGCCGCGGCATCAACCTGCTCGCCGCCGCGCGCGTGTTCCTGTTCGGCGCGCGCGATATCTGGTTCGTGGTCGGCCTGCCGGTCTTCCTCTACGCCAGCGGCTGGACCTTCACCATGGTCGGCGGCTTCCTCGCCCTCTGGACGATCGGCTACGGCGTGGTCCAGGCGAGCACCCCGGCGCTGGTGCGCCGGAGCAGGGACGGGCTCTCCACCGAGGTCCCGGCAGCGCGCGCCTGGTCGCTGGCGCTGGCGGCCGTGCCGGCGCTGCTCGCCGTGCTCGTGCTGGCCAGCGTGCCGCGGGCGGAGGTTTTCGTGCCCGCGGGCCTTTGCGTCTTTGGCGTGCTTCTTGCGGTGAATTCCTCGGTCCATTCCTATCTCGTGCTCGCCTATGCGGGCAGCGAGAAGGCGGCGGAGGATGTCGGCTTCTACTACGCCGCCAACGCCGCCGGCCGCTTCGGCGGGACGCTTCTCTCCGGACTGCTCTATGGCTGGGGTGGGCTCGTCGCCTGCCTCGCGGCGGCGGCGCTGATGCTGGTGCTTTGCTGGGTGGCCACGCTGGGCCTGCCGGTCCGGCGGTGAGCCCCGGCGGCGCTGCGGCCCCGGCCGATCAGGCCGGGGGCTGCTTGCGCAACCGCCGCCACACGGTGGCGTCGCGGTCGTAGAAATCCTGGCGGAACTGCAGCGCGCCCTCGGCATCGACGAAGGCGGTGCGATAGGTGATGAACACCGGCACCGGCGCCGGCAACGGCCTGCGGCTGGTCCTGCCCGTCGCGATCCTGCGGTCGATCTCGTCGATCGGCAGGTCCATCAGCAGCGAGGCCAGCTCGCGCGGGTTCTGCACGCGGATGCAGCCGCGGCTCATGCGGCGGTTGCTGCGGCTGAACAGGAAGCGGTCGGGCGTGTCGTGCAGGTAGACATCGAATCGGTTCGGCATGTCGAACAGCAGGAAGCCGAGCCCTGCCTCGGGCCCGGCCGACTGCTCGATCTCGCCATTGGCCCGCATGACCATGTTGTTCCGCGCGAGGTATTCGGGGTCGCGTTCCAGCCGGGGCAGGATCTCCGCCGCCACGATGTCGCGCGGGATCACCCAGGGCGGGTTGAAGAAGCCGGCCTCGATGAGCGTGTGGAATTCCGGGGTCTGGTTGCGTTCCGCGTTGTCGCCCACCACGACCGCGGTGGTGAAGACGCGACGGTTGTCGCGGTAGAATACCAGCTGCTGGTCGGGCACGTTCACCCAGACCCGGTCGGGCGGCAATTGGCGCGGCAGCCAGCGCTCTCGCTCGAGGTTCGCCTCGATGCTGCGCTGCCGCTGCGCGGCGGCCGCGGCACCGCCCGGCAGGCGCGGGGCGCGCAGCAGGCGGCCGCGCATCGCGAGGCGCAGCCCCAGATAGGTCTGGGTCTGCGGCGCCAGGCCCTCGAGCGCGACGACCGGATCATCGTTGTCGATCGCCTCGTCGAGGGCGGCAGCCAGGTCGACCGCGTCCGGAGCCATGGCCTCGGCACTGGTCCGCCGGTCGGCCGGCACGGCGCCGTGCGACAAGGCGTCCGCGTAGGACAGCAGGGCGTCGGTCACCACCACCTCGCGGCGCAGCGGCGGCAGCTCGTCGCGCCGGCGCAGCAGGCCGCCATGGAACATCTCGGGGTCGAGGCCGTGGTCACCCGCGCGCAGCACCAGCGCCACCAGCTCATCCGCCTGGCCCTGGCGCGCGGGCCAGACCGGGTTGAACCCGCGACGGGCGTAGAACCGCCGCAATGCCGCGGCGTCCAGCGGCTCGCCGGCGATCGCGAGATCCGACGTGCTGCGCAGCAACCGCGCGAGCGGGGTCTCCTCGATGCGCGCCGCCGCGGGCGGCTGCGGCGGCGGGGGGGCGGCGCAGGCGCCAAGGCCGCCGGCGGCCAGGATAGCCGCGCCGCCGCGCGACAGGAC
>NZ_JACADR010000290.1 GCF_016106005.1 Roseomonas rosulenta | reverse complement strand
CGGGAGCCGCGCCGCAGGGTCCACCCCCCTGCGGCGCGGCGGGCCTCAGGCGGCGCGGCGGCGGCGGCGGACCTCGGCGGCATTCCGGCCGAGCGGGCATTGCCCGCCGCGCCGGGGGGCCACCACCGACCGCTCGTAGTCGGCCCAGTCGGCGGGGGCCATGGCATCGAGACCGGCAGCCACCGGGAACGCGTTCAGCGCCGCCTCGTCATAGGCCGCGCGCGGGATGGGCTGGACCTGGAAGATCGGCAGGCCAGCGTCGAAGCGCACCGGCGCATGGGTGCGCGTCAGGCGCAGGTTCACGAAGAGCGGGCCGAACCATCGGTCGGCCTCGACCAGGCCCTCGTAGACCTCGAAGCCCGGCTGGCGGGGCAGGTTGACCGGCGGGCGGACCAGCAGGCTCCAGCCGGGGCGCGAGCGCGCAAACAGGCCCGACCAGAGGTTCACCAGGCCCGGCTCGGGCAGGGCGCCGACCAGCGGCGGGGAGAAGCCGCGCACGCCCTCCGGCGCCGCGGCGTCGAACTGTTCCCGGAAGCCGGGGAATTGCGCGACGGAGAGCGGGTACCAGCCCTCGGCGCCGTCCCAGCTCCAGTGGATCTCGCTGCCGTCCCAGACCAGCGTGAGGCCGATCGGGGGGAAGACCAGCCAGCCGAAGCCGGACGCGGTGGTCGCGGACTCGCAATAGCGGAACGCCCGCGTGGGCAGGGTGCCGCCGGCGGCGCGGTCGGCCCGCTGCGGGGCCCGTCCGCCGGGGGTCACCTGGTGGAAGCGGATCAGCGGTTCGGCGTCGGGCATCGCGGCGGGTCCTGGCGGGGTGGGCGAGGGGGTGCCCGGCCTGCCGCGCGGGGCAGGCCGGGCGAGGCTGTGTCAGCCGCGGGCGAAGACCGGCGACAGGCCGCCCATGCGCAGCGTGCCGGCATCGGCGACGCTGGCCGGCGGGAACAGCGGCGACAGCCCGCCCAGGCGCAGCGTCGGCATGGCCGGCAGCGGGGTGGCGACGGACGTGGCGGGGGCCGGGAGGGTCTCGGTCTGGGACATCGGGGGGCTCCTGTCTGGTCGGGCCTGGGGGCAGGTCCCGGTAGGTGCCGCGGGCGCGGCTGGGGGCTTGGCGCGCGAGGGATCGCGCCCCGGTGGGCGGGGGGCGGGCGAGGAGAGGTTCGCCGCGCCGGTTGCGCTGAAGGTAGTCTGTCCTAGCCGGCTGGCGCCCCGGGCGGCGCCGCCGGGCCGGGGCCTCCGGTGGCCCCGACCGCCAGTTTTCGAGGCCGTGCCTGTCCGCTGGTGGGTTCTTCGTATCGCTGACGACCGGATGGCGTCAAGACAAAATTCTTAGAAGAGCGATTTATTGTCCTGGTCGGCTCCTATTGTGGCGCGCAGGCCGGGCAGCCCCTATCCTTCGTACCGTTCGGCCGGCGCCAGACCGGCTTCTCGGGAGACTTCATCCATGACCTTGTCGACCCAGCGCCGCGCGCTGCTGCTCACGGCCGTCGCCGGCGCGCTGCCAGCCCCGGCCATCGCCCAGGCGCCCTGGCCCAGCCGGCCGATCCGCGCGATCGTGTCCTTCCCGCCGGGGGGCGCCATCGACAGCGTCACGCGCCTCATCGCGCCTGCGCTCGGCGAGGTCCTGGGCCAGCCGCTGGTGGTCGAGAACCGCCCCGGTGCCACCGGCACCATCGCTGCCTCCGCCGTCGCGAGCGCGCCTCCGGACGGGACGACATTCCTGTTCGATGCCTCCTCCCATTCCGCGGCGCCGCACCTGGTGCGCAACCTGGCCTTCAACTACGCGACCGCCTTCGAGCCGGTGACGCAGCTGACCTCGGTGCCGCTGATCGTGGTGGCGCATCCATCGGTGCCGGCGAACACCATCGCGGAGTTCCTCGCCCTCGGCCGCGCGCGGGCGGCGGCGGGGAACCCGCTGGTCTATGCGTCCTCGGGCAATGGCTCGGCGGCGCATTACGCCGCGGTGCTGTTCCTGCAGCAGGCGGGGTGGGAGGCGACGCATGTGCCCTTCCGCGGCGGCGGGCCGGCGGTGCAGGCGCTGCTGTCGGGCACGGTGCAGTTCCATTTCGGCACGGCGGCGTCCTCGACCGCGCTGGTGCAGGAGGGGCGGATGAAGGGCTACGCCGTCACGACCGCCGCGCGCATCCCGCAGCTGCCCGAAACGCCGACGCTGCGCGAGGCGGGCCTCGCGGGCTACGAATGGATCGAATGGGGCGGCGTGTTTGCCCCTGCGGGCACGCCGGCGCCGATCCTGGACCGCATGAACGCGGCGCTGCGCGAGGCGCTGGCACTGCCCGCGACGCAGGACCGTCTGCGCCAGATCGGCATGGTGCCGGTGGCGAGCAGCCGGGCGGATTTCGCGCGGTATGTCGCGGAACAGCGAGAATTGCTGGGGCGGCTAACGCGGGAGGCGAACGTCACGCTGGATTAGTTTGCCCTCAGGCGGCGGGCGGTCCGCGTCCGCGGCCCTTGCCTTCGCGTCTGCCTTCGCGCGATGCACTGGCGCGCGGGTGGCTGCCGATGGTGTGGGCGCGGTCGCGCCTTGCGCCGCCGGATCGCACGGCGCGCGGTCCGCCTCCAGGGATGAATCTTGCTGCGCGCCGCTGCACCGGCATGAAATGCTGCGCCCGCCGTTGGGGGGAGGCACGCGATGAGCGATCTGAGGCCGGGGAACCTCGGCGCCTATGCCCTCGAGGGCCGCGTTGCCGTGGTCACGGGCGGCAGCAGCGGCATCGGCGCGGCGACCGTGCAGCGGCTCGCCGAACACGGTGCGCGCGTCGTTATCGGCTACAACAGCGGCAAGGACCGGGCCGATGAGTTGGCGGCGCGGCTGCCGGGAGACGGGCACCTACCGATCTTCCTGCCGGCGACCGACAGCGCGGCGCTGCGCATCGCGGCCGCCGAGATCGCGCAGCGCTTCGACCGCGTCGATGTGCTGGTGAATTCGGCCGGCACGACGCGCGCCGTCCCGCATGGCGATCTCGACGCCATGGACGACGCGACCTTCGACCGCATCCTGATCACCAATGTTCGCGGCCCCTTCGCGACAATCCGGGCCTTCCTGCCGCTGCTGCGCCGCGGTGGCGACGCTGTCGTGATCAACATCTCCTCATTCGCTGCGCTGCGCGGGCAGGGCAGCAGCGTGCCCTATGCCGCGTCCAAGGCGGCGCTGGACACGATGGGGAAATCGCTGGGGCGGGTCCTGGCGCCGCAAATCCGGATCATTGGGATCGCCCCGGCCGGCGTTGATACCGACTTCATCCCTGGGCGCACGCAGGAGGGCTTTCTGCGCCACATTGCGCAGAGCCCGCTGAAGACCATCTGCCAGCCCGATGACGTAGCCATGGCCGTGCTGGCGGCCGTGACGCACCTTAGGCTGACCACGGGCTCGACGATCCTGGTCGATGGCGGGTCGCATCTCTGAAGTCGCCGTGCTGCCTACGCGCCCGGCGCTTCTCGCTGCGCGATGAACCAGTCGCCGATCGCGGTCGAGGTCGCAAACGCCACCTCCGGGTGCCGCGCCAGTTCCGCCATCACCGCGGCGAAGCTCTCCATCCGGTGCGCCACGCCGATCACATGCGGGTGCAGCGCGATGGTCATCACCCGGGTGCGGTCGAAGCCGCCGCGCGACCAGAAGGCCATCGTGTCGCGGATGCGGTCCGCCAGCGCGGAGGAGGCCTGGTTCGCCACCACATAGACCGGCACGTCGTTCAGCTCGACCGTATAGGGCAGCGAGACCATCGGACCATCGGCGGTGGTCATCCACACCGGCTCGTCATCCACCAGCCAGTCGTGCAGCAGATCGACGCCGTTCCGCAGCAGCACTTCCGGCGTGGTGTCCTTCTCGGAGAGCCCGGGGCCGAGCCAGGCGCGCACGGGCTGGCCCGAGAAGCCGCGCATGATGGCGAGGCTGTCGCGCACCCAGGCTTCGTCCTCCTCCACCGTGGCCAGCGCCTTCTGATAGAGGCCGTGGCCGACGAAGTCCCAGTCGGCCTTCAGCATCGCTTCCGCCAGGCGCGGGTAATGCGTGCAGATCTGCGCATTCGACAGGTTCGAGGCCCGGATGCCGAGCCCGGCGCACAGGTCGAGCAGCCGCTTCATCCCCACGCGCAGCCCGTATTCCACCCAGGTGAAGTTGGGCACGTCCGGCACCGCGCGGATGCCGTGCGGCGGCGGCAGGATGGCGCGCGGCATGGGCTGGTCGAAGGGCCAGTATTCCACGTTCACCGCGACGTTCACGATCACGCGCTTGCCGCGGAAGGGTGCCAGCGGCGCGCTGTCGCCCTCGAGCCGGAAGGGGATGCGGGGGTTGGGCGTGGTCATGCGGTGGCTCCGGCGTGGTGCGTTCTTCCCCAGGCATCGCGCGAAACGCCCCGTGCGTCGAGCCCGCGGCGCCGGTTCCACTCGACCGGACGCTGCTCTAGCATCGCTGGACGGGGCCAAACTCGCCGCCAGGGGGAAGCGCTGACCCGAATCCCGTTCCATCGCCTGGTGCTGCCGCTCGCCCTCGCCGCCGCAACGCTGGTGCCGCATGTGCTGCTGCCCGCCGATGGAGCGGCCGGCGCGCTGCGCCTCGCCACCGGCACGGCCTTCTGGCTCTGCATGGCCTGGGCGGCGGCGCGCCTGGCCGCGCTGCTGCTGGCGCAGCATCCGAAGCTGCTGAGCGACCTGATCGGCGCCGCGCTGTTCCTCGCCGCCGGCGTGGTGGTCACGCAGGTGGTCTTCGAACTGCCGGCGACCGGGCTGATCGCGACATCCTCGGTGCTGATCGCCGTGCTCGGCTTCGCGCTGCGCAACACGCTGGGCGACATCTTCTCGGGCATCGCGCTGGGCATGGAATCGCCCTACGCGATCGGCGACTGGATCGAGGCGACCGAGGGCTGCGCCGGGCGCGTCACCGGCATCTCCTGGCGATCGACGCGGCTGGTCACGCGCGATGGCGTGACGGTGGTGGTTCCGAACTCGCTCATCGCCGCGCATCGCATCGCGGTCTACGGATCGGGCGAGGCGGGCCGCTACCGGGCGCAGGTGCTGGTGCCGGTCGATGCCACGGTGCCGGCGGCGCGGGCGCGTCGCCTTCTGCTGGCCGCCGCGATGGAGGCCGGGCGCGAGCAGCCCGCCTTCGAGCCCGACGTGGTGCTGGTCGATGTCGCGCAGGGCCTGGCGCTCTATGCCGTGCGCTTCCACGTGCCGGATTACGGTGCGGAGATGCGCTGGCGCGATGCGGTGGCCGGCGCGTCGCAGGCCGCGCTTCAGCGCGCCGGGCTCGAATTCGCGCGCCCGGCGCGCGAGGTGGGGCCCGGCCGCGCCTGGCAGCCGCCCGCGCCGGCATCG
>NZ_JACADR010000029.1 GCF_016106005.1 Roseomonas rosulenta | reverse complement strand
GAGCGCCTGGCAGCCGCCGCCGCCGCCGAGGCGGAGGCGGCCGCCAAGCGTCGCGAGCGCATGGCGATGGACCGCATCGCCGCGGCCGAGGCATCGGCCGTGGCCGAGGTGCGCAACGCCGCCGCCGATATCGCCGGCGCCGCCGCCCGCGCCGTCATCGCCGAGACGCTGGATGCCACCGCCGATGCGGCGCTGGTCGACCAGTCCGTCGCCGATCTGCCCAAGGCGCTGCGCGCCGCCTGACACACCGCGCGCCGGCGAGAAACAGGGCGCTGTCCTTCGGGACAGCGCCTTTTTCACGCGCGCGCACCGGGGCTTCCGCTTTTCGTCGCCCCCGCTAGCATCCGCCACAGACGCAGGAGGAACATCATGAAGACCAGGATTACACTAGCCGCCGCGCTGCTCGCCTGCACGACGATCGCGGCACAGGCCAACACCTTCCGCTGGGCCAATGACGGCGACGTCAACTCGATGGACCCCTATGCGCGGAACGAGACCTTCCTGCTGTCATTCAACGCCAACATCTACGAGCCGCTGGTGCGCCGGAACCGCCAGCTGCAGGTCGAACCAGCGCTGGCGGCGCGCTGGGAGCAGCCCTCGCCCACCGTCTGGCGCTTCCACCTGCGCGAGGGCGTGCGCTTCTCGGACGGCACGCCCTTCACCGCGGATGACGTGATCTTCTCCTACGAACGCGCGCGCGCGCAGGGGTCCAACATCTCCTCTGTCTTCGCGTCGGTGAAGGAGGCGCGCGTCGTCTCGCCGACGGTCATCGAATTCGAGACCAGCCAGCCCGACCCGATCTTCATCGAGGGGATCACCACCTGGGGCATCATGTCGCGCGCCTGGGCGGAGCGGAACAACGCCACGCGCAGCGCCGACCTCACGACGCGGCAGGAGAACTTCGCCACCCGCAACGCCATGGGCACCGGGCCCTTCGTGCTGGTCAGCCGCGAGCCTGACCGCCGCACCGTGCTCGCACCCAACCCGACCTGGTGGGACCGGCCCGAACACAACCTGACCCGGGTCGAATTCAATGTCATCGCCAATGACGCGACGCGCGTGGCCGCGCTGATCAGCAACGAGGTGGACATGGTCTACACCGTGCCACCCCAGGACACCGAGCGCCTGTCGCGCACGCCGGGCATCCGCGTGCACCAGCAGGCCGAGCTGCGCACCATCTACCTCGGCATGGACCAGTCGCGCGACGAGCTGCTGAAGTCCGACGTGCGCGGCCGCAACCCCTTCCGCGACGTGCGCGTGCGCCGCGCCTTCCAGATGGCGATCGACAACGAGGCGATCGTGCGCACCGTCATGCGCGGCCAGGCGCGCGCCACCGGCCTGATGATCGGCCCCGGCGTGAACGGCCATACCGACGCGCTGGACACCGCGGTGCGCGTGCGCCCGAACGTGGAGCAGGCGCGCCGCCTGCTGGCCGAGGCCGGCTACCCGAACGGCTTCCAGGTCGGCATGGACTGCCCGAACGATCGCTACGTGAACGACGAGGCGATCTGCACCGCCGTCGTCGCCATGCTGGCGCGCGCGGGCATCCGCGTGCAGCTCAACGCCCAGACCCGCGCGCGCTACTTCGCCGAGATCCTGGCCCCGCGCTACACCACGTCCTTCTTCATGCTTGGCTGGACCCCCGCGACCTACGACGCGCACAATTCGCTGTACAACCTGATGGGCACGCGCGACGGCACGCGCGGCGTTTTCAACTCCGGCGGCTATTCCAATCCGCGCTTCGACACCCTGACCGACCAGATCGCCATCGAGACCGACCGCACGCGCCGACAGGCGCTGATCGAAGAGGCGATGCGCCTGCACGCCGAGGAGGTCGGGCATATCCCGCTGCATCAGCAGGTGGTGATCTGGGCGGCGCGGCAGAACGTGACGCTTCAGCAGCTGGCGGATAACTGGTTCCCGCTCAGGCTCGTGCGGATCGGGCAGTAAGGAGGGGGGGGCGCCGCCCCCCTCACCCCCCGCCAAGGGGCAACCGCCCCTTGAATCCGGGTAAATCAGTCCGCCCTGGCGCCGGAGGCGCGGACGGCTTCGCGCCAGCGCGCACTCTCGGCGGCGACGAAGGCGGGCAGGTCGGCGCGCGAGATCGGCATAGGGTCGAAGGCGCGGTCGCGGAACAGTGCGGCCATCTCGGGGCCGGCCAGCGCGCGGCGCGTCTCGGCATCGATGCGCGCCACCACGGGCTCGGGCGTCGCACGCAGCACGAACAGGCCGGTCCAGTTCACCGAGAGGAAACCCGGCAGCACCGAGGCGATCGGCGGCACGCCGGGCAGCGCGGCATTCTCGCTCTCCGACGCCACGCCCAGCGCGCGGATCGCACCCCCGCGCACCTGCGGCAGGGCGGTGCCGAGCCCGTCGAACATCATCGGCACATTGCCCGCGACCAGGTCCGTCATCGCCGGCGCACTGCCGCGATAGGGCACATGCGTCATCTCCACGCCAACCGCGGCGCGGAACATCTCGCCCGTCAGGTGCAGCTGCGAGCCCGTGCCTGAGGAGGCGTAGTTCACCCGCCCCGGATTGGCGCGGATGTAGGCGACCAACTCGGGCAGCGTGGCCATCGGCAGCGCGCGCGCGTTCACCACCAGCACGTTGGGCTGCTGCGCCAGCATCGCGACCGGCGCGAAATCCGTATCCGGGTCGAAGGGCAGGCGCGCATAGAGCGCCTTGTTGATGCAGATGAGCGAGGCGGTCGCCACCAGCAGCGTGTGGCCATCCGGCTCGGCGCGCGCGAAGGCCTCGCCCGCCACGGTGCCGCCGGCGCCGCCGCGATTGTCGATCACCACCGGTTGGCCGAGTGCCGCCGCGAGCCGCTCGCCGATCGCACGCGCCAGGATGTCGGTGGTGCCGCCCGCGGCGAAGGGGACCAGGATGCGGATGGGGCGGCTGGGGAAGGCCTGCGCAAGCGCCGGCGCTGCGAATGCCGCGGCGCCGGCAAGTCCAAGGACGGCGCGACGGTCGATCATCGGCATGGCGGCTTCTCCTCGCTTTCGCCGCAAGTGTAGCGCCGCCGCGGCGAAACGGCGACCCGCGACTCAGCGCGCGCCGAGCAGCGGGCCGCCGGGGCGAGCCTCCGCCGCGCCATCCAGCACCACATGCAGCGCAGCGCGCGCGGCATCCAGTCCGATCACCGGCGCCGCGAATCGCAGGAACTTCGTGCGCACCGCATCCTCGCGCATCGGCAGGTCGGGATCGCCCGGCACGCGATCCGCGCGCGCCTCCAGCACGCGACCGTCGCGCAGGGTCACGCGCAGCGCCGCACCACGGCGCCCGGCCTCGGTCAGCGTGGCATCCTCCTCCAGCGCGACCAGCGCCTCGATCCGCCGCAGCGCCGCATCCGCCAGCGCCGCATCGGTATAGGCGGCAGGCCCGAGATCCCCCTGCACCAGCCCCGCCGCCACCGCCCAGGAGAGGCTGAACTGCGCCGTGATGGCACTGCCCGGCGCGCGGTTCCCGGCATAGCGCAGCGCCTCGGCATAAGTTGAGAGCGTGACCGCCGCGACATCCTCCGCCGCGATCCCCGCGCGCAGGTCGATCGCCGCCGCCGCGGCGTAATGCGCGTGGCGCACGCCCGCGAAGGGCTTGATGTAGGCTTCCTCGACCAGCCAGGTGCCGGGCGGTGCGACCACCGCGGGAGCCTCGTGCCCCAGCGCCACGCGCCGCGCCTCGGCGAAGCCGCCCTCCGGCGCATCCATCCCCGCCATCGCGCCGGCGGCGCACAACGCCCCGAGCAGCACCGCATGCGCCGGGTAGCTGTTGCGCCCGTCCATCCCGGCGGAAATCGGCGCATACATCGAGAAGGGCACCTGGCAGCCCGCGAGGCGCACCGCGCGCATCGCCGCATCCGCATCGCCGCGGGCGAGGCGCACCGCCGCCGCGGCCGCACCGAGCGCGTGCCAGGACCCGTCCACATGCATGCCCGGTCGGATGCGCCACGCCTCGCCCGCACGCCCGCCGACCTCGTAGCCGAGGGTGAAGGCCGCCAGGGCCTCGCCCAGGGTCGCGCGCCCCTCCGCCAGGGCCGCGATGCACAGCGGCGCCACGGCCAGCGCGGGCCGACCGTGCGCGCGGGCCAGGCCTTCATTGGCCTCGTCCCAGCACATCGCCGCCGCCAGCGTCGCGGCCGCGCCGGCCTGCGACAGCACAGGTGTCACGCCAGGCAGGCGGATCGTGCCGGGCATCGTGGCCGCGATCGCCGATGCAAAGCCGCGCACCCGCGCATGGCCGAGCCCGGCGACCATGCAGCCGAGGCTGTCCGCCAGCAGCAGCCGCGCCTTGGCCGCGGCCGTACTGCCGGGCGGCGCGCCATCCCAGGCGAAGGCGATCGCGCTCATGGCCGGCGCTCCGCCAGCGCGGCGCGGAAGAAGGCCACCGCATCCGCGGCGAAGTCGCGCAGGAAGGCGGCGCGGTCGAGCCCCGGCGGATCGGCGCAGAGATAGGGCAGCGCGACGCGCCGTTCCGCATCGCAGGGCGGCATGAAGACCCAGTGGCCGGCCCCGGGGACCACGGTCGGCGCCGGGCGGCCAGGCAGAAGCGGCGCGATGGCCTCGGCGTGATGGGGCTCGCGCAGCACCGTGTCGGCGCCGGCGCGCCACAGCCGCACCATCGTGCCGGGCGCCACCTGCGCGAAGCCGTCGGGCGCAAAGAGGAAGCCCAGCGCCGGCGCGGCGAGCAGCACCGCGCGCACCCGCGCATCCGCCGCGCCGAAGGGTGGCAGCCCCGCCGCGGCCTCGAGCGCCGCGCGGCCGAACGGCGATTGGCAAAGCCGTTCCTCGGGATACGCGGCGCAGAGCGCGATCCAGCGCGACGGATCGACCCGCCCGCCCATCAGCAGCAGCGCCGCCGTGCCGCCCGCCGAATAGCCGAAGACCCCGACGCGCGCCGGATCGAGCCGGTCGGGCCGCGCCGCGAGCACGTGGTCCAGCACGCGGGTCGCATCCCGCGCGCGGGCCTGCATGCGCGCGAAGGCGTTGGGTGCGCTGGAATCCGCGGGCTGGGTCACCGCCACCGCGGCGATGCCCGCCTGCGCCAGGGCCTGGCCGAGCGGCGCGTGGTCGGTGAAGGCGCCGCCGGCACCATGCAGCAGCAGCACCAGCGCGCCGCGGGCACCGCCCTCCGGCAGCCACAGCGCGCCCGCGAGCGGCGGCGTGCCGGGCACCTCGATCGCGACCTGCGCGCGTGCCGGCAGCGCCAGCAGCAGCAGCAGGACCAGCGCGCGGGCGATCACGCCTCGCCGCCCTCCGGGCCGTAGAAGATCACCCAGAGCGCCAGGTCGTCCGAGACATCCTCGAAGCGGTGCTCGGCACCTGCGGGCGCCCAGACCAGGTGGCCGGGAGCGACCGCCGCGCGCGTGCCCTCGCAGACGAACCAGCCATGGCCGCGGACAACCACATAGGCCTCGTCGCGCGTGTGCGGCGTCTGCGTGTCCTGCCCGCGCGGGGCATACCAGCGCGCCTCGAAGCTGCCATGGGTGAAGATGCACGCCGAGAGCCGGCCGGGATCGTTCGGCACGGCTGCGGCCTCGGCGGCGGGAAAGACATGGCGCGTCATGGCGCGATGCTGCGCGCCGCGCGGCGCGCGCGCAACCGGGTCAGAAGGCGATGCGCCCCGCGGCGGCCAGCGCCAGCAGCAGCGAGGCCACATGCGTCGATTGCTGCACCGCGCCCTCGCGGATGATGCGCAGCACCTCGGCGACGGGGATGAGCTCGACCGCGATCTCCTCCCCATTGTCGAAGGACTGCGCGCCGGCCGGCGCCGCGCCCAGGGCGAGCACGGTGTGCAGGCGGTTGGTGTGCGTCGCGGGGTTGGGACGCAGGCTGACCACGTGGCGGAACTCGCGCGCGCCGTGGCCCGTCTCCTCGCGGAATTCGCGCCGTCCGGCGGCGATGGCGTCGGCATCCTCGGCATCCATGACGCCGCCGGGGAGCTCGAGATGCACCTCCCCCGCGCCGTGGCGATACTGCCGGTTCATCACAAGGCGATCGTCATCGGTGAGTGCGACCACATGCACCCAGTCCCGGTATTCCAGCACGTAGAACGGATCGACCACGTCGCCCGAGGGGGCGACGCAGGAATCCGCGCGCAGGCGGATCCAGCGATCCGCCAGCACGATCCGGCTGGCGGTGACGCGCCAGGGCTTCAACGTCATTCGGCGGCGATCTGGTGCTGGTTCGCGTAGGCCTCCAGCGGCGCGCAGGAACACACCAGGTTGCGGTCGCCGTAGACGTTGTCGACGCGCTTCACCGGCGGCCAGTACTTGCGCGCCTTCACGAAGGGCAGCGGGAAGGCGGCCTGTTCGCGCGAATAGGGGTGCGTCCAGGTCTCCGCGATCACCTCGGCCGCAGTGTGCGGCGCGTTCTTCAGCGGGTTGTCGGCCTTGTCCATGCGGCCCTGCTCGACGGCCCGGATCTCGGCGCGGATCGCGATCATGGCGTCGATGAAGCGATCCAGCTCCGCCTTGGGCTCGCTCTCGGTCGGTTCGACCATCAGCGTGCCCGCCACCGGCCAGGACATGGTCGGCGCGTGGAAGCCGTAGTCCTGCAGGCGCTTGGCGATGTCCTCGACCAGCACGCCGCCGCCCTGCTGGAAGCCGCGGCAGTCGAGGATGCATTCATGCGCGACCATGCCGTTCGCACCGCGGTAGAGCACCGGGAAATGCGCCTCGAGCCGCTTCGCCATGTAGTTCGCCGACAGGATCGCGACCTCAGTCGCGCGCGTGAGGCCCTCCGCACCCATCATGCGGATATAGGCGTAGCTGATCGGCAGGATCGACGCGGAGCCGAAGGGCGCGGCGCTGACCGGCCCGAAGCCCGTGGCCGGCCCGGCTTCGGCCAGCAGCGGATGGTTCGGCAAATGCGGTGCAAGGTGCGCCGCAACGCCGATCGGCCCCACGCCCGGCCCGCCGCCGCCATGCGGGATGCAGAAGGTCTTGTGCAGGTTCAGGTGGCAGACATCCGCGCCGATGCCGCCCGGGCTGGTCAGCCCGACCTGCGCATTCATGTTGGCGCCGTCCATGTAGACCTGCCCGCCGGCGGCGTGCACCGCGGCGCAGATCTCCTTAATCTCGGCCTCGAACACGCCATGCGTGGACGGATAGGTCACCATCAGCGCCGCGAGGTTGGCACCATGCTGCGCGATCTTGGCGTGCAGGTCCGCGACATCGACATTGCCGTCGCGGTCGCAGCCCACCACGACCACCTGCATCCCCGCCATCACGGCCGAGGCCGGGTTGGTGCCATGCGCGGAGGACGGGATCAGGCAGATGTTGCGATGCCCCTCCCCGCGCGCCTGGTGATACGCACGGATGGCGAGCAGCCCGGCATACTCGCCCTGGCTGCCGGCATTGGGCTGCAGGGACACCGCCGCGAAGCCGGTGATCCGGGCCAGCCAGGATTCCAGCTGGCGGATCAGCGCGATGTAGCCCGCCGCCTGGTCCACCGGCGCGAAGGGATGGATGTTGCCGAAGCCGGGGAAGGTGACCGGGATCATCTCCGCCGTCGCGTTCAGCTTCATGGTGCAGGACCCGAGCGGGATCATGCTGCGATTCAGTGCGACGTCCTTGTCCTCGAGCGACTTCAGGTAGCGCAGCATCCCGTGCTCGGAATGATGCGTGTCGAAGACCGACGCGGTCATGAAGGGCGACAGGCGACGCACGCTCTCCGGCAGGTCACCGGCGGGCGAGAGCATGCCGAGCGAGGCCGGCGCCGTGCCCGTGACCTCCGCCACCACGGCACACAGCACGTCGAGGTCGGCGCGCGTCACCGTCTCGTCCATCGCCACCGCGACGCAGCCGGCATCGACGCGACGCAGGTTGAATCCGCGGCGCAGGGCGGCGGACATCAGCGCGTCGGCGCGCGCCCCGGCCTCGATCGCGATGGTGTCGAAGAAGCCTTCGTGGCGCAGCGAGAGCCCCGCCTTCTGCGCGGCATCGCCCAGCAGCCGCGCCTGCAGGCGCACGCGGCGCGCGATGCGCTTCAGCCCCTCAGGCCCGTGCCAGACCGCGTACATGCCGGCCATGACCGCGAGCAGCACCTGCGCGGTGCAGATGTTGGACGTCGCCTTCTCGCGGCGGATGTGCTGCTCGCGCGTCTGCAAGGCGAGGCGCATGGCGGGCGCGCCGGCGGCATCGACCGAGACACCCACCAGGCGCCCGGGCATCAACCGCTTCAGCGGGTCGGTCACGGCCATGAAGGCGGCATGCGGGCCGCCATAGCCCATGGGCACGCCGAAGCGCTGCGTGCTGCCCACGACGATGTCGGCCCCCATCTCGCCCGGCGGCTTCAGCAGCGTGAGCGAGAGCGGATCGGCGGCCACGATGGCGAGTCCGCCCGCCGCATGCGCGGCCGCGATCTCGGCGGTCAGGTCGCGCACCTCGCCGGTCGTGCCGGGGTATTGCAGCACCAGCGCGAAGGGCTTCTCCGCGGCACAGGCGGCGGCGATGTCCGCCACCGGCGCGACATGCACGCGCCAGCCATGGGGTTCGGCGCGCGTGCGCAGCACCGCCAGCGTCTGCGGGTGCAGGTCGGCGGCGGCGACGATCACCTCGGACTTGCCGCGCGTCGCGCCGTGGGCCATCGCCATCGCCTCGGCCACCGCGGTGCCCTCGTCGAGCAGCGAGGCATTCGCCACCGGCAGGCCCGCCAGGTCGCAGACCATGGTCTGGAAGTTCACCAGCGCCTCGAGCCGCCCCTGCGCGATCTCGGCCTGATACGGCGTATAGGCCGTGTACCAGCCCGGATTCTCCAGCACGTTGCGCAGGATGACGGGCGGGGTCAGCGTGCCGTGGTAGCCCAACCCGATCAGCGACTTGATGTCGGCGCGGTTGCGCCCGGCCAGTTCGCGCAGTTCCGCGATGACCTCGGCCTCCGTCACCGGCGGCGGCAGCGCGGAGAGGTCAGCGCCGCGGATTGCGCCGGGCACGGTGCGCGCCGCGAGATCCTCCAGGCTCTGCGCGCCGACCACCTTCAGCATGGCGGCGATCTCGGCCTCGGAGGGGCCGATGTGGCGGCGGGCGAATTCCTCGTGCTCCTCGAGCTCGAGCAGGGTCGCGGGGCTGTTCATGCGAGGCTGTCCACGAAGGCGGCGTAGGTGGTCTCGTCCATCAGCCCATCGAGCGCGCCGGGGTCCGAGGTCTCGATCTTGAAGAACCAGCCATCAGTGGTGGGCGCGGCGTTGATCGCGCCGGGATTGTCGGCCAGCGCGCCATTCACCGCGACGATCTTCCCCGCGATCGGGGCATAGACGTCGGAGGCGGCCTTCACGCTCTCGACCACCGCGATCGGCTCGCCGGCCGTCACCTCGCGGCCGATCTCGGGCAGGTCCACGAAGACCACGTCGCCCAGCGCGTTCTGCGCGTGGTCGGTGATGCCGATGACGGCGACGCCGCCATCCATCCGCACCCATTCATGGTCCTTGGTGAATTTCGTCTCGGGCATCGGTGCGGCTCCTCAGCGGGCGTAGCGGTGGGGAACGAAGGGCATGGGCGCGACGCGGGCAGCGAGCGGCTTGCCGCGCACCATGAGTTCGAGGGCGGTGCCGTCGGCGGCGTGTTCGCGCGCGACATAGCCCATGGCCATGGGGCCGTTCAGCGAGGGGCCGAAGCCGCCGGAGGTGACCTCGCCGATGGCTGCACCACCCGGCGCATGCACCGGCGTGTGGCCGCGCGCCGGCTGGCGGCCCTCGGGGCGGATGCCGACGCGCAGGCGCTTCGTGCCGTTGGCGAGGTCCTCGCGCACGCGCTCCGCGCCGGGGAAGTTCCACTCGGTGCGACGGCGCTTGCCGATGGTCCAGGTCAGCGCGGCCTCGACCGCGCTGGTCGTCTCGTCGATGTCATTGCCGTAGAGGCAGAGCCCGGCCTCGAGGCGCAGCGAATCGCGCGCCCCGAGCCCCGCCGGCTGCACGCCGGGCAGGGCCAGCAGCGCGCGGGCGAAGCGTTCGGCGTCCTCGGCGGGCACCGACACCTCGACGCCATCCTCGCCCGTGTAGCCGGAGCGCGACACCAGCGCCGGCACGCCCGCGATGGTGAAGGCGCCCACCCCCATGAAGGACAGGTCCGCGATGCCCGGTGCGAGGGTCGCGATCGACGCGACCGCCTGCGGCCCCTGCAGCGCGATCAGCGCGCGGTCCGCCAGCGGCTTCAGCCTCACACCCGCGGGCAGCAGCGATTCGATGCGCGGCAGGTCGAGGTGCTTGCGGCTCGCATTCACCACCAGGAACAGCCGGTCGCCGAGGTTGGCGACCATGAAATCGTCCAGGATGCCGCCATCATCGAGCGTCAGCAGGCCGTATTTCTGCCGGCCTGGCTTCAGCACCTGCACATCGGCCGGCGTGGCGCGTTCCAGCGCGGCGGCAGCACCCTCGCCCACCAGTTCCGCCTGGCCCATGTGCGAGACATCGAACAGCGACGCCGCGGCGCGGCAATGCAGGTGCTCCGCCATGATGCCGGCGGGGTACTGTACGGGCATGGCGTAGCCGGCGAAGGGCACCATGCGCCCGCCGAGCTCGCGGTGCAGGCCCGCCAGGGGCGTTTCGAGAAGCGACTCGGTCGAATCGGCCACGGTGCCTCCCGCCGCTCTGCGGCGATTGGGGTTCAGTCCGTGGCCCCCCTCTGTCCGATGACCTGAGAGATTCGGTCGCGGTGTTGACCGCGCCTTACTCCGTCGGTGCCGCGGCATTGCTGCCACGGGCTTTCCAGAGGCCCCTTCCCCGCGCGGCCCTTCTGCCTGAGCGTTTCCGGGGGCCGGTTGCGCCTTCGGCGGGGGCGTCGCCGCCCCTCTCTCCCGCGCGGGATCTGCGGGGTGCGCCTTCCTGACAGATCGCCCGGCCGGGCGCAACGATGCAGGTCAGGCGATGGGCCGCCAGGGCTCGGTCACGCGCAAGGGATGCAGCGTGAAGCGCCAGGTGCAGCCCGCGCCCGGCTGGTCATGCGCGCGCGCGATGGGCAGCCCCGCCCAGGCGCACATCAGCAGCGTGCCGGTGCCGCCATGGCCGACCAGGACCAGGTCGCCGCCGGCATGCCCCGCCAGGATCTCGCGTGCCGCCGCCACCACGCGGCGCTGCGCATCCACCGCGCGTTCCCAGCCTTCGACGCTCTCCTCCGGCCGGGCGAAGAAGGCGTCGGCCAGCGCCTCGAATTCCGGCCGCGGGCGGTAGCCGGTACTCGATCGGTCCATCTCCGCCAGGCCCGGATGGACCTGCACCGGCAGCCCGAAGCGGGCGGCCAGGATGCCGGCGGATTCGATCGCCTTGGTCTCGTCGCTCGCCCAGATGGCGGCGGGGGGCGCGGCGAAGGGCTGGCGCCGCAGCTTCGCGATGCCTTCCGGCGCCAGGTGCCAACGCGGCACCGGGACGGCCGGATCGATCACCACCTCGGGGTGGGAGACGAAGACCCCCTGTGCGGTCACCGCGGTCCACGGCGGCGGTTCACCGCCAGTTCCTCCGGCGTCAGCTGGAAGGACAGGCGCACATTGTGGTTCTCGACCAGGCGTTCCTCGGCCGGGAAGCTGAACAAGACCGGCGTGCTCGCGACCCGCACGCGGTTGGCGTTGCCCTCGAAGACCACGGGCGTCACGTAGTCGCGCCGCTCGATGATCTGGCCGTCGCCGGCATCGGTCACGGCGATGAACCAGGGCAGCGTCACGCGCGGGACGGTCGAGACCGGGCCGCGCTCCACGTCGAAGATGGCGCTGATGCGGACATTCACGGCCTCGCGCCGGCGGGTGTAGTCGCAGCTGGCATTGAAGCCGACCAGCCGGGCGTCGCTGGTCATGGAGGCGATGTCCGGCACCGCGCCATCGCGATAGCGCGTGAGGTCGGCGCCATCGGCCAGGATGGTGATGCGCGGGCAGGGCGCCGGCGGGCTGGACGACGGGGAACTGCCGCCGCCACAGCCGGCCAGCACCGCCGCCGCCAAACACAATGCTGCCTTGCGCCGCATGAAACCCACCTTTCCATCCCCCTTTGACCCAGGGCGCCCCATCTATAGTGTGCCGCCCGCCCTGGGCAGGGAGCAACCTGCCCGCCCCTGCAACGCCGCGCGAGCTCATGACACCCGAGAAGCCCCGCCTCCATGTCCTGCTCGCCGGCCCGCGCGGCTTCTGCGCCGGCGTGGACCGCGCCATCAAGATCGTCGAGGAGGCGCTGAAGCGCCATGGCGCGCCTGTCTATGTCCGCCACGAGATCGTGCACAACCGCTTCGTGGTGGAAGGGCTCGAGCGGCAGGGCGCGATATTCGTCGAGGAACTGGCCGAGGTGCCCGATGACGGGCAGCCGGTGATCTTCTCCGCCCATGGCGTGCCGAAATCGGTCCCGGCCGAGGCCGCCGGGCGCGAGATGTATTTCCTCGACGCCACCTGCCCGCTGGTGAGCAAGGTGCACCGCGAGGCCGAGCGCCACCACGCGCGCGGGCGGCACCTGCTGCTGATCGGCCATGCCGGCCACCCGGAGGTGGTCGGCACCATGGGCCAGCTGCCCGAAGGCGCCATGACACTGGTCGAGGATGCGGAGGCGGCGCGCAGCGTCGCCCCGCCAGCCGGCATGGAGCTGGCCTACACCACCCAGACCACGCTGTCGGTCGACGACACCGCCGAGATCGTGGCGATCCTGCGCGACCGCTTCCCCGGAATCGAGGGGCCGGCGAAGGAGGACATCTGCTACGCCACCACCAACCGCCAGGCCGCGGTGAAGGCGGTGGCGGCGCGCTCCGAGCTGGTGATCGTGGTGGGCGCGCCGAATTCGTCGAACTCCGTGCGGCTGCGGGAGGTGGCGGAACGCTCCGGCGCGCCGCGCGCGGTGATGGTGCAGCGCGGCGCCGAGCTCGACCCGGCCATCGCCGATGGCTGCGCCACCATCGGCATCACGGCGGGCGCCTCGGCACCCGAGGTGCTGGTGCAGGAGGTGCTGGAGCGCCTGCGCGACCGCTTCGAGGTGAGCGTGGAGGAAGTCACGGTGGCGGTGGAGGACATCATCTTCCGCATCCCCCGCATGCGCGCCGTGGCCTGATGGCGGTCTACACGGAAGTCTCGGACGAGGCGCTGCGCGCCTTCCTGGCGGACTACGCGCTCGGCGAGCTGCTCGCCTTCCGCGGCATCGCCGAGGGGGTGGAGAATTCCAACTACGCGCTGAAGACCGAGCGCGGGGACTTCATCCTCACGCTGTACGAGAAGCGGGTCGATCCGGCGGAGCTGCCCTATTTCCTCGGGCTGATGGACCACCTGGCGGGGCACGGGCTGGCCTGCCCGACGCCGGTGCATGGGCGCGACGGGCAGGCGCTGCGCAGCCTTGCCGGGCGGCCGGCGGCGATCGTCACCTTCCTGCCGGGCGTCTGGCCTCGCCGCGTGCGGCCGGAACATTGCGCGCCGCTGGGCCGCGCGCTGGCCGGGATGCATGTGGCGGGCGAAGGCTTCGCGATGGTGCGGGGGAATGCGCTCGGCCCCGCCGGCTGGGCGCCGCTGCTCGAGGGCTGCCGCGCGCGGGGCGACGAGGTGCAGCCCGGCCTGGTGGCCGAGCTGGACGCGGCGCTGGCCGGAATCCTGTCGGCCTGGCCAGACAAGGGGGCGCTGCCACGCGGGCAGATCCATGCCGACCTGTTCCCCGACAATGTCTTCTTCCTGCCGGGCGAGGACGGGCGGCCGCGCGTCTCGGGGCTGATCGACTTCTACTTCGCCTGCACCGACCTGCTCGCCTACGACGTCGCGGTCTGCCTGAACGCCTGGTGCTTCGAGGCCGACTACGCCTTCAACGTGACCAAGGCGCGCGCGCTGCTGCAGGCCTACGATGCCGTGCGGCCACTCTCGGCGCCGGAGCGCGCCGCGCTGCCGGTGCTCGCACGCGGCGCCGCGCTGCGCTTCCTGCTCACGCGCCTGTTCGACTGGACGCACACGCCCCCCGGCGCGCTGGTCACGCGCAAGGACCCGCTGGAATACCTGCGAAAGCTGCGCTTCTTCGCGCAGGCCGGCAGCCCCGCCGCGCTCGGCGCATGACCGCCGACACGCGCCCGCAGGTCGAGATCTGGACCGATGGCGGCTGCAAGCCCAACCCGGGCCCCGGCGGCTGGGCCGCCATCCTGCGCTTCGGCGAGCACGAGCGCGAACTGACCGGCGGCGAGGCCGAGACCACCAACAACCGCATGGAGCTGACGGCCGCCATCATGGCGCTGGAGGCACTGAAGAAGCCCTGCATCGTGGCGCTGCACACCGACAGCGAATACGTCCGCAACGGCATCAGCCGCTGGATCCATGGCTGGGTGCGCAGCAACTGGCGCAACGCGGCGAAGGAGCCGGTGAAGAACCTCGACCTCTGGCAGCGCCTGCTGGCGGCGGCGAAGCCTCACGAGGTGGAATGGAAATGGGTGCGCGGCCATGCCGGGGACCCGATGAACGAACGCGCCGACGCGCTGGCGACCGCGGCACGGGATGCGGCAGCGGGGTGACGTCCCGCCCGCTTCAGCGGCGCTCCTCGCGGATCGAGATGCTGATGACGCCGGTATTCGGCCGCCCATCCGTGCGGTCCGCCGCCGAGGCAACGATCGCGAGCACGAGCGTCGGCGCGGGCGGCGGCGCATCGGCACGGGTGTAGTTCGCCACCAGGTAGGTCAGCGTGCCGAAGGGCCGCGCGCCGGAGGTTCTCTGCGCCGGCCCGGCGACGGTCCAGCCGGGCATGCTCTCCGGCGCGCTGCCCATGATCCGCGCCGCGCCGCCCAGGAAGGCGTCGTGGTCCACGCCCTCGGCCAGCACGCCGCATTGCCCGCCCGGGTCGGTGGTGTTCAGCCGGTAGCGGCCATGCATGCCGCTCACCAGCCAGCCAGCGGTCTCGCGCACCGCCTCGTTGCCGCGCAGCTGGTCGGGCGGCAGCGCGGCGGCGGCTGTTCCGAATTCGCGCGCGATGATCGGCGCCACCGCTTCGCCACGCAGCACGGCGGGAAGGCAGGTGGCTTCGAAGATGCGCATCGCCTCCTGCGTCAGGGCGCGCGCGGCGGCGACCGGCGGTGGCGCGGGCACGGCCTGTGCAAGTGCCGCCACGGGGGCGGCCAGCATCGCGCAGAGCATCAGCAGGCGTTGGTTCATGCGCGGTCTCCTTTGCAGCACGCCAGTGCAGCACCGATGCGCCTGCCTGGCCACCCTTGCCGGCCCACGCGCCGGCGCCGAGACTGCACGTCGGAAGGAAACGCATGACGCAGGCCGAGAGCGTCGAGACGCCATACTCCTGGACCATCGCCATCACCGCCGTGACAATGCTCGCCTTGGCCGCGGGCGCGCCGCTGACGGTGGTGATCGGCCTTGTGCCGATCAGCGAGACGCTGGGCGGCGGGCGGTCCCTGCCCTCGCTTGCGACCTCGCTCGCGTATCTCGGCACCGGCCTGGGCGGGGTGATGTGCGGGCTGCTGGCCGCGCGCTTCGGGCAGCGCGCGGTGGCCGCGCTTGGCGGCGGCGCGATCCTGGCAGGGCTGGGGCTGGCGTCGCTCGGCCAGGGCTGGTCGCTGCTGGCGGGGCTCGGCCTCGGCGTCGGGCTGTTCGGCAATGGCGCGCTGTTCGCGCCGATGGTGGCCTATGTCTCGCTGTGGTTCGACAGGCGGCGCGGCACCGCGCTCGCGCTGGTCTCGTCGGGGCAATACGTCGCCGGCTTCGTCTGGCCCTTCGTGTTCGAACGCGCCATCGCGGCCTTCGGCTGGCAGGCGACGATGCTGGCCTACGGTGCCTTCGCCGCAGGCATCGTGGTGACTCTGGCGCTGCTCGTGCTGCGCCCGGCGCCGATGCCGGTGGGAAGTGCCGCGATGCGGGTCGTGCCGGGGCAGCGCGTGCTGGGCATGGCGCCGAACATGGCGCTGGCGCTGCTCGCCGTCTGTTCCTTCCTGTGCTGCGTGCCGATGGCGATGCCGGCGGCGCATCTGGTGGCGTTCTGCGGGGATCTCGGCATCGCGACATCGCGCGGTGCGGCGATGCTGTCGGTGCTGCTGCTGAGTGCCTTCGTCGCACGGCAGTTCTGGGGCTGGCTGTCGGACCGGATCGGCGGCTTGTGGACGGTGTTCGCCGGATCATCCGCGCAGGTCGCGGGCATGCTGGGCTTCCTCGCCACCCAGGACGAGGCCGGGCTGTTCTTCGTCGCCGCCGCCTATGGCCTTGGCTTCGGCGGCATCATCCCGGCCTATGTACTGGCGGTGCGGGAATTGTTCCCGGCCGTCGAGGCCTCCTGGCGGGTGCCGGCGCTGCTGTTCCTCAGCCTGTCCGGCATGGCCTTCGGCGCCTGGCTGGCGGGCGCGATCTACGACGCGGTGGGTTTCTACGCGGCGGCCTGGTGGGCGGGCATCACCTTCAATATCGTGCAGTTGGCGCTGGTGGGGTTCCTGATCCAGCGCCAGCGCGCGGTCAGTCGGCCCTGATGTTGGCTTCCTGCACGATGCGTGCCCAGCGCGGCAATTCGGACGCAACCAGCGCGGTATAGTCGGCCGGCGTCATGCGGTTCGGCGTGGTGCCGAAATCGGCCAGGCGCTGCGCCATGGCCGGCGTGGCAAGGGCAGCGACCAGCGCGGCATTGATGCGCGCGGCGACGGCCGGATCCATGCCGGCGGGGCCGGAGAGGCCGAACCAGTTGTTCGCCTCGAGCGTCGGGTAGCCGAGCTCCTTGAAGGTCGGCACGTCAGGCCAGCGCGCGGCGCGCTCGGCGCTGGTGATGGCGAGCAGGCGCAGGCGGTCATTGCGGCCGATATCGGCGACGGCGGCGATCACGCCCTCGGTCTGGCCACCGATCACGTCGGTCACCGCCGGGGCTGCGCCGCGATAGGGCACGTGGGTGAGCTCGACGCCGGCGGCGCGGGCCAGCATCTCGGTCTTCGCATGGCCAGTGGTGCCGTTGCCGGAGGAGCCAACACGCACCGCACCGGGTGATGCCCGCGCCGCATCGATGAACTGCGCCAGCGTGGCGAAGCGCCCGGTGGCCGAGACACCCAGGGCGCTCGGCACGGCGGCGATCAGGCCGATATGCGTGAAGTCGCGCAGCGGGTCATACGGCATGGCGCGGATCACCGCGGCGCCGACGCCATGCGAGGCGATGTTGGAGATCACCAGCACCCCGGCATCCACCGGCGCCTTCGCCACGACATCGGAGCCGATCATGCCGCCCGCGCCGGGTCGGTTCTCCACCACCACGGTCTGGCCGAGGCGCTGTTCCAACTCGGGCTGCACCAGGCGCCCGAGCAGGTCCACCGTGCCCCCCGGCGGGAAGGGCACGATGAGCCGCAGCGTGCGGGCCTGCGCGAAGGCGGGAAGCGCGGGTGCGGCAAGCGTTGCGGCGAGGAGGGAACGGCGGCGCATCTCAGGCGGTCTCCTTGGCGAAGGCGGGAAGGTCGATGGCGGGCTTGCGCCGCGCTGCGAGCATCGCGACGGCGTCCTTCATGCGCGCCACCGCCTCGGCGACCGCGGCCGCGCCCTCGATGACGCAGCCGTAGCAGGGGCAGAGGCGATCGACGCGGCGCGCGGCGAAGATGGCATCGAGGTCCGCCAGGATCGGCGCGGGGTCGATGCCGACCAGCCAATCGAACTTGGCCGAGAGCATGCGCGCGATGTCCGCGGCGGCGATGGGCGCTTCATCGGGCGCGCGCACCAGCGGCGCATCGGGCGTGGCGCGCGTCAGGAAGCCGAAGGATTCGCTGCTGAACAGGGTGCGCGTGGTGTGCTCGTAGAACCAGTTGGTGGCGAGCAGGCGCAGCTGCACGCGCAGCGGCTCGATCCGCAGGCGGCCGACCTCCACCACCTGGCCGACCTCGATGCGGAGGGCACGCACCGGGGCCATGGATTCGATGCGCGCCTCGGCCTCGTCGTTCTCGAGCACGTCGGTCATCTCGACCGGATTGAGCACGCCGACATACGGGACTTCCGCGATGCCGAAGCGCCGCACCAGCGCGCCGATATTCGCCATGCAGTCCTGTTCGCGCCGCGTGTTCATCATGCGGCGCCGGGTGGTACCCGCGATGGTCTGCGCGAGCGCGGCCTCGATCTCGGGCCAATGCAGCGGCAGGCCGGTGTCGATCACCATCCATTCGGCGCCATCGCGCAGCGCATACGCGCTGACCGGCAGGTAGCCCAACAGACCGGGGGGAATCCAGGAGACGGCATACGCATCGGCGCGCAGCCAGCCGGTCGCGGCGAACAGCGTGCCCGGGATGATCGCGTGCAGGCTCATGCCGCCTGCGCCAGGCCAGCCTTGAACAGCGGCATCAGCTCGAAGGGCTGGTCCACCACCGCGCCATGCGCGCTGCACAGCAGGCGCGGCTGCAGGCGCGCCAGCAGCGCATCCATCACCGCGAAGGACTCCGTGCTGTCGGTGAAGCGCGGCCAGTGCAGCGCCTTGGAATTGAAGTCCTGCATCAGCGGCACGTTTGGCGGCGCGATCTCGCTGGTGAAGTGGTCGGACTGGCCCGGCGTATGCGGGTGGAAGCAGGCGCAGGCATCCGAGAGGAACAGGATGCGGTCCTTCGGGTCCCAGCCCCAGAGGCTGTCGGGCAGGTCGCGCCAGATCGCCGGCAGGAAGGTGAAGTCGCGGTCGCCGAGGTCGAGCACGTCGCCCGGCGCCACCTGCCGGAAGCGATGCGCGAGATGCGGCAGATACAGGTGCCAGTCCCGCATGTCGCCGACCGCCACCGCGTCGGGCCATTTGCGCAGCCAGCGTTCCAGCAGCCCGGCATGGGGCAGTTCGCCATGCGTCGGGAAGACGAAGTCGAGCGGACGGTCGCCAAGGAAGGCGGTGATGTCGCGCTCCACCTGCTCGGCATGCATCGGGTGGCCGGTGTCGATCAGCACCGAGGCGCGCGACCCCTTCAGCAGGAAGCAGGAATAATGCGCGAGGAAGCCCGGGACCGAGGCGGCGATGCAGCCCCCGGTCCAGAGGCAATCGGGCGTGATCAGGCGCGGCAGCGCGCCGCTGCGGGTCCAGTCGGTGGTCATGGCCGGCATGCTGCCATGCCGGCGCCCGGCCTAGTAGTAGGTCAGGTCGCGCGCCTTGCCGCCGAAGATGCGCCAGGCCAGCACCGTGTAGCCGAGGATGACGGGCAGGACGAAGATCGCGCCCGCGAGGATGAGCGAGAGGCTCTCCGGCGCGCTGGCCGCCTGCCAGATGGTCAGGCGTTCCGGTACGACATAGGGGAAGAAGGACCAGGCGAGACCGGCGAAGAACAGCGCGAAGAGCGCGACCGCGCCCCAGAAGGGCAGCCGGCGCAGTGCATCGCCCGGCAGCGGCATGTGCTTCAGCAGGCTGGCGATGCCGAGCAGCAGCGCTGCGGTCACGATCGGCAGCGGCGCGAGCAGGAAGACCTCGGGGAAGGAGAACCAGCGGTCGAAGATGCGCGCGCTGACCAGCGGCGTGACGACGGAGACGAGCAGGATGCCGAGGCCGAGCGGCCAGATCGCGAGGCGCGCCCAGCCAATGGCCACGCGCTGCAGCGCGCCCTCGGTGCGCCAGATCAGCCAGGCACTGCCGATGAAGGCGTAGGCGATGGCGAGCCCGACCGCGGCCATGGCGGCGAAGGCCTGAGCCGCCCAGCCCTCGGCGAAACCCAGCACATAGTGCCCGAGCATCCAGCCCTGCGAGAGCGCCGACACCAGCGAGCCCGCCACGAAGGCATGGTCCCAGCGCCGCTTTGTCCTGAGGTCATGCGCCTTGGCGCGGAACTCGAAGGCGACGCCGCGCAGCGTGAGGCCGACCAGCATGACGGCGACCGGCAAATAGAGCGCGGTCAGGATCATGCCATGCGCGGACGGGAAGGCCACCAGCAGCAGGCCCACGCCCAGCACCAGCCAGGTCTCGTTGGCGTCCCAGAAGGGGCCGATCGCTGCGATCATGCGGTCGCGATCGGCTTCGTCAGCCACGCGCGGCAGTAGGATCCCCACGCCGAGGTCGAAGCCGTCGAGCACGACATAGAACAGGATCGACAGCGCCATCAGTCCGGCGAAGATCACCGGCAGCCAGTCGGGCGGCAGGAAGGGGGTCATGCCGCCGCCACCTTCAGGTCGGGCTCGGGCGCGCCGGCCATGCGGCCGCGCGCGGCGAGGCGGTAGATGGTGCCGACATAGGCGGTCAGCAGCATCGCGTAGATGGTCAGGTACATCGCCAGCGTGGTGCCGATGCTGGCCGCCGGCACCGGCCCCGCCGCCTGCGCGGTGGTGAGCACGCCGGTCACCAGCCAGGGCTGGCGGCCGATCTCGGTCACGTACCAGCCGGCCAGCGTCGCGATCCAGCCGGAGAAGGTCATCGCGACAAGCCCCCAGAGCACGAGCCGCGGCAGTTCGCGGCGACGCCACAGCAGGAAGGCGCCGAACAAGCCGAAGGCGATCATCAGCATCCCGGTGCCGACCATGACGCGGAAGGCGAAGAAGACCGGCGCGACCGGCGGATGCGCGCCGCGGAACTGGTTCAGCCCCGGCACCTCGCCCGCCGCGCTGTGGCGCAGGATCAGGCTGGCGCCGGAGGGGACGCCGATCTCGAAGCGGTTCTCGCGCGCTGTCTCGTCCGGGATGGCAAACAGCACCAGCGGCACGTGGCCGCGCGTTTCCCAGTTGCCCTCCATGGCGGCGACCTTGGCCGGCTGGTGCTCGAGCGTGTTGAGCCCGTGCATGTCGCCCAGCAGCAGCTGCGTCGGCGCCCCCACCGCGGCCATCACCACGCCGGTGCGCAGCACCGCCATGACGGCGGGCGCGCGGTCGCCCCGCAGCCAGCGCCAGGCGCTGATGCCCGCCATCAGGAAGGCGACCGTCAGCGCGCTCGCCATCAGCATGTGCGACAGGCGATAGGGCATGGAGGGGTTGAAGACGATGGCGAACCAGTCGGTCGCGTGCGCCACGCCCTCGCGCAGCTCGAAGCCCTGGGGCGTGTGCATCCAGGAATTCAGCACCAGGATCCAGAAGGCGCTCATGGTGGTGCCGAAGGCGACCAGCACGGTGGCACCGGTATGCACCCAGCCCGGCACGCGCTTCCAGCCGAACAGCATGATGCCGAGGAAGGTCGCCTCCAGGAAGAACGCCGTCAGCACCTCGTAGGCCAGCAGCGGGCCGGCGATGTTGCCCACGCGCTCCATGAAGCCCGGCCAGTTCGTGCCGAACTGGAAGGACATGGTGATGCCCGACACGACGCCCATGGCGAAGGACAGCGCGAAGACCTTCACCCAGAAGCGGTAGGCATCCATCCACTTGTCGTCGCCGGTGGTGTTGAAGCGCAGCTTGAAGAACAGCAGCACCCAGCCGAGCGCGATGGTGATGGTGGGAAACAGGATGTGGAAGGAGATGTTCGCCGCGAACTGGATGCGGGCGAGGATCAGTGCGTCCATGGATCAGGCCTCCTTCCGGCCACGGACAAGGCCCACCACCTTGTCCTTCGCATCGAGCAACTTGGTGACGCGCGCGCCAAGCGCGAGCAGCGCCGTCATGCGTTCGGTCTCGAGGCGCTTCACGTCGTCGTACCAGGTGGTGAGGCGTTCGATCAGCCCGTGCATCTCGGCCATGCGGGCCTGGGCGTGCTGTTCCTCGGCGCTGCCGGGCTTGAGCATCAGCAATTCGCGCAGCACGGAAAGGGTGGGATCGACCTCGCGCTTCTTGCGTTCCTCGGCGAGCGTGCGGAGGATCTGCCAGACGTCGTCGGGCGTGGTGAAGTGGTCGCGCCGGTCGTCCGGGATGTGGCGCGGCAACACCAGGTTCCAGGCCTGCAGCTCCCGCAGCCCCATCGACACGTTTGACCGCGACACGCCCAGCGCCTCGACGATGTCGTCGGCATTGAGCGGCCGCGGCGAGACGTAAAGCAGCGCGTAGATCTGCCCCACGGTGCGGTTGATCCCCCAGCGCGAGCCCATCTCGCCGAAATGCAGCACGAAGGACTGGACGAGCGGAGGAAGGTTCATGGTGTGACCGGGTGTCTGGTGTGAGTGTGATTTCAGAATTTTCTGAAATCTATGTCCGGCTTTGATCCAGATCAACCCCGCCAGTCGATGCGCTTCCTGCTCGCCCTTGCGTCCCCCGCCAGGGCCGCCATCCTGGCCGCACCCACGCCGAGGAGCACCGAATGATCCGCCGCCGCGCCCTGCCGAGCCTTGCCGCCGGCCTCGCCACCGCCGGCCTCGCCACGCCAGCGCTGTCCCAGGGCACCTGGCCCAGCCGCCCCATCCGTATGGTGGTGCCCTACCCGCCCGGCGGCGCCTCGGACATCGCCGGGCGGCTCCAGGCGGAGGTGCTGCAGGCCGCACTCGGCGTGCCCTGCGTGGTGGACAACCGCTCCGGCGCGGGCGGCACGGTGGGGACGCTGCATGTCGCGCAGTCGGCCCCCGATGGCTACACGGTGATGATGGCCTCGCCGTCGTCGCATCTCGGCGCGCCGCTGCTGTTCCGCAATGCGGGCTACGACGGCGTGGACGACTTCACCGCGATCGCGACCTTCGCGACCGGCACCGCCGTGGTCTGCGTGCATCCCGGCGTGCCGGCCCGCAACATCCAGGAACTTGTGGCCTATGCGAAGGCCAATCCGGGCCGGCTGAACTACGGCTCGGCCGGGGCGGGCGGGGCGAACCACATGCTCGGCGTGCTGTTCATGCTGCGCACCGGCACGGAGTTGACCCACGTGCCCTATCGCGGCGCAGCACCTGCGCTGGCGGACCTGATCGCCGGCAACATCCAGGTGGTCTTCGACAGCTACTCGGGCGTGATCGGGGCGATCCGCGCCGGGCAGATCCGCGCGCTCGGCATCACCAACCCGACGCGCTGGCCTCTCGCGCCGGAGATGCCGACGGTGCAGGAACAGGGCGTGCCGGATTACGACCTGCCGTCGTTCTCCGCGGTGATGGGTCCGAAGGGTATCCCCGAGCCGATCGTTCGGCGGATGAACGAGGCGATCAACGTCGGCCTGCGTGACGCCGGCCTGGTGCGGCGGCTCGAGGCCAACGGCAACGTACCCTTCCCGAGCACCCCGGCGGAATTCGATGCCCTGATGCGGGCGCAGCGCGGGACGTGGCGGGAGCTGGTCCGCGTCTCGGGCGTGCAGCCGGAGGGCTGACGCCGTTCAGCCCAGCCCCGTGCCCCGCAGGTTGCGGCGCACGCGGCGGCGGGCGGGGCGGACGGCCGCGGCGAGAACCACCGCCGGATGGGCCCCGCGCGCCGCGGCGAAGCCCGCGGCGATCGCGCCATCGAGGCAGGCTCGCTGCTTTTCGGTGACCATGCGGGCCAGGGCGGGGCCGGCGGCGTGCGGCTCCGCCCACAGCGCCAGGCTGCGGCGGAGCATCACGGTCTGCGCTTCCGCGAGGAAGCGCCAGGTGTCGAAGAGGGTCAAAGCGCCGCGAGGACCGCCTCGGCCTTCGACACCTCGAAGGCGCCGGGGGCCTCGACCGCGACATGCGTGACCTTGCCGTCCTTCGCGACCAGGGCGAAGCGCTGCGCGCGCACGCCGAGGCCGCGCGCCGTCAGGTCGAACTCGAGTCCCATCGCCTTGGTGAAGGCGGCCGAGCCGTCGGCGATCATCACCACCTGGTCCGTGATCCCCTGGTCCTTGGCCCAGGCGCCCATGACGAAGGCGTCGTTCACCGCCATGCAAGCGATCGCGTCCACGCCCTTGGCCTTCAGCGCATCGGCGTGCTGCACGAAGCCGGGCAGGTGCTTGGCCGAGCAGGTGGGCGTGAAGGCGCCGGGCACGCCGAACAGCGCGACGGTGCGGCCCTTGAAGAACTCGGCGGTGTCGAGTTCCTTCGGACCCTCGGCGGTGGCCTGCATCACCTTCACGGCCGGAATGGCGTCGCCAACCTTGATCGGCATGTCGTTCTCCTCGATGGGAGGGCTCATGTAGCGCGCGCAGGGCGGGCTGTCATCGGGCGGCGCCGCTTGCGGGCGAGCGGGGGCTGCTCCAAGTGAAGGCGATGGCCAAGACCACTCGCTCCGTACCGGAGCCCACCGAAGGCTACCTCGCCGGCCACCTGCTCATTGCCATGCCCGGCATGCAGGACCCGCGCTTTGACCACAGCGTGGTGTGCCTCTGCGCGCATTCCTCCGAGGGCGCGATGGGTCTGATGGTGAACCGTCCGCTCGCGGGAATGGTGTTCGACGACCTGCTTCAGCAACTGAAAGTTGAACCCCTCCCGCCGCAGCGGCGCATCCGCATGGTCTCGGGCGGGCCGGCCGAAACCGGGCGCGGCTTCGTGCTGCACACCGACGACTGGACCACCGAGGGCAGCCTGACCTTCGCCCCCGGCCTCACGCTGACCGCCAGCACCGACATCCTGGCCGCGATCGCCGGCGGCGGCGGGCCGCGCGACGGCGTTCTGGCGCTGGGCTATGCCGGCTGGGGCCCAGGGCAGCTCGAGGACGAGATCCAGCGCAACGCCTGGCTGAACGTCCCGGCCGAGGAAGCGCTGGTGTTCCGCGACGACCTGACCCGCAGCTGGGACGCCGCGCTGGCGCGGCTGCGCATCGACCCCGCGCTGCTGTCCGGCACCGCGGGCCGCGCCTGAGGACCGCGCCATGCGCATGACCGCCATCCCCTTCGACACCACCGACTGGTCGGCGGTGGAACCGACGCGTCACGCCGGCGAGGCGGGCGAGGCGCTGTGGCGCACGCGCCATGTCGGCCCGCCCGACAACCCGATCCGCGTGCGCATGGTGGAGTATTCGCCGGGCTACGTCTCCGACCACTGGTACGAGAAGGGCCACGTCCTGCTGGTGCTTGACGGCGAGCTCGAGACCACGCTGGCGGATGGGCGCGTCTTCACGCTGAAGCCGGGCATGTCCTACCAGGTGGCGGATGGGGCGGAGGCGCATCGTTCGCGCACCACCACCGGGGCGAAGCTGTTCATCGTGGACTGACCGGTTCAGCCCGGAAGGCGGGCGAGTTCGGCCTCCATCTGCCGATGGATAACCGCCAGCTCCTCCGGGAAGTTGCTCAGGCGCGCCGATACCGGCGCGGGTGCCGCTTCGGCGGCAAGGGCCGTTCCACCCTGCGTCGCGTCGATGCGCCGCCGGGTCTCGGCGATGACCTCCGAGAGATGGCGGAAGTAGTCCTCCTGCAACGCGCCGATGCGCCGGTTTGCTTCGCCCCAGGTGATTTCGCGGCGCATCAGCGTAAGCACCAGGCGGTCCCCCCGCAGCCCGACGTCGACGGCGGTCTCGGCCAGTTCCGGCGCGATGCGGGCGATGCTGTCGATCATCGGTCCGCGACAGACGGCAAGGTCGGCATGGACCGCGACCATGACGCGCAACGCCGCCCGGTCCACGAGGCCGGTATCGGCCATCTGCGCCGGGGTCGGCGCTGGCGGCGGTACCGAGGGCTCGATGGCGAGGCGCCAGTACAGGGCCTGGTAGTCGGGCCTTGCGCGCAGCGGCGCGAGGCACGCATCCGACGCCGCCATGGCGCGGTTGATCTCACGCTGCACCCGTATGGCTTCCTGCTGCCCCGAGGTCAGGCAGCCCGCGAGCATGAACGCGGCGAAGACTGCAGAACGACGACCTGGCATGCCGATTCATTCCCATCAGCCTGACCGGCTATCTATGGACGGGAATTCGGCGTGGCGTCGTTGCACCGGATCAAGCGGATCCGGCGTCGTCCTGCGGCAGTGTGGCCGCGAGCCGCTTCGGCGCGGTCATGCGCCAGGACCGGCGCACAAGGGCGGCCACCTCGTCCCAGTCGACCGAGGCATCCAGCACCACGCCGATCCAGCCCTTGTGACCGACATAGGGCGGGATGAAGAAGCGCTCCGGTGCCGCCTCCACCAGCATGCCCTGGATGCCGGGCGGCGCCTTGCACCACAGCGCCGCCTCCGTGGCGTCGGTGGTGGACCACATGCAGAAGATGCGCCCGCGGATGCGCCAGGTGGCGATGCCCCAGGTCTCGCGTTCCTCGGCCTCGGGCAGGGCGAGGCAGATGCGGCGCAGCCGGGCGATCGCCCGCCGGTTCACCAGCGCAGCGAGCGCAGCGCCGCGATCGGCCGCACGCCTTCCGCCTTCGCCACGGCCGCGAGATAGGCCGCGTCGGGGTCCGCACCATGCGCATCGGCCGCGAGGCCGGTCAGCGCCCAGAGCGAATCGAGCCCCGCCGCCTGCGCGCCGGCCAGGTCGGTATGCGGGCTGTCGCCGATCGCGAGCACATGCGCGCGCTGCGGGTTGCCCATGAGGTCCAGCACGGGGTCATAGACCTCAGGATCGGGCTTGCCGATCTCGCGCACCGCGCCGCCAAGCTCGAGGTAGATGTCCGCCAGCGCGCCGGCGCAGATCACCTTCTGCCCCGCCACCATCACCGCGCGGTCGGGATTCACGCAGACCATCGGCAGGCCAAGGGCGGCGCAGGCCGCGAGCATGGCGCGATACGGGTCGGGGCTCTGCGGCCCGCGCTGGTCGTCCGGGCCGGTGTTGAGCAGGAAGTCGGCATCCTTCGGCGCGGCCACGATCTCCGCCACGCCGTCCTCGACCACCGAGAGGTCGCGCTCCGGCCCGATATGCACGCAGCGCGTGCCGAGCCCGGCGAAGAACGGGTCGCGCCGGTGCTTCAGGTGCGACCAGGAGACCTCGCCCGAGGAGACGATGCCGTCATACAGCGCGCGGTCGAGGCCCATGCGATCGAGCATGGCGGCCACGGCGTGCGCGCGGCGCGGCGCGTTGGTGAGGAACACCACCGCCTTGCCGCGGGCCTTGAGCGCGGCCAGCGCCTCCGGCACGCCCGGGTAGGGCTTGCGCCCGTCATGCACCACGCCCCAGAGGTCGAGCACGTAGCCGTCGTAGCGATCGGCGATGTCGGCGATGCCGTCGAGAATCTCCATCACGTATCCTTGCCGACGGCGTCGGCCACAGAAGTGAATCCATCGCGCTTCAGCAGCGCGGCCAGGCCGTCCGCGAGGCGGCGCGGCAGCACCGGCCCGGCATAGGCGAAGCCGGTATAGACCTGCACCAGCGAGGCCCCGGCGCGGATCTTCGCATAGGCCTGCTCGGGTGTTGCGATGCCGCCGACGCCGACCAGCACCAGCCGCCCGCGCGCGATGGCGTGGACCTTGCGCAGCACCTCGGTGGAAGGGTCGAACAGCGGCGCGCCCGACAGCCCGCCGGCTTCCTTCGCATGCGCCGAGCGCAGCGCCGGCCGCGCGATGGTGGTGTTGGAGACGATCAGCCCCGCGACCCCGCGCGTCAGGCACGCCTGTACGATCGGGCCCAGCGCGTCATCCGCCAGGTCGGGCGCGATCTTGACCAGCAGCGGCGGCGTGCGCGGCAGCGTGGCGCGCATCGCGGCGATGGCCTCGAGGATGGCGGCGAGCCGTTCCTCCCCCTGCAGGTCGCGCAGCCCCGGCGTGTTCGGCGAGGAGACATTGACCGTCACGTAGTCCGCATGCGGCGCCACGGCGGCATAGAGCGCGGGGTAGTCGCGCTCGGGATCGGCACCTTCCTTGTTGATGCCGATATTGGCGCCGAACACCGCGGGCAGCGGGCGCGCAAGTGCCGCGATGCGCGCGACGTAGCCATCCAGCCCGCCATTGTTGAAGCCCATGCGGTTGATGACGGCCGCGTCCTCCGTGAGGCGGAAGAGGCGCGGGCGTGGATTGCCGGGCTGCGGGCGGGGCGTGACGGTGCCGGCCTCGACGAAGCCGAAACCAAGGCGCATGAGCGGGGCCACCGCCACCGCATCCTTATCGAACCCGGCGGCGAGGCCGATCGGGTTGCGGAAGCGCAGGCCCAACACATGGCTTTCCAGCATGGGGTCGTCAGCCCCCGAATCGCGCCCGGCCAGCCCTGCGGCCAGCGCCTTCAGGGCGAGCCCGTGCGCGGTCTCGGCATCGAGGCCGCGCATCAGCGGCATGAGGGCGGAAGCGATGGCGGGGGTCATGGCGCGCCCTTGTGCCTCGGTCCGCGCCGTCACGGAAGCCCGGTTGACGCGCCGCCCGCGGCCCGGCCAGAAGCGGCCCCTCACACGGCGAAAGACAAGACGTGCGCGGACCCGTCTTCCTGGTCTCGGCAATGGCGCTGTTCGGGGTGCTGGACGCGAACTCCAAGCTGCTGTCAGGCACCTACCCGGCCGAGCAGGTGGTGGCGATCCGCTACGCCGTGCTGCTGGCGGTGCTGTTTGCCGCCCGGACGGCGATGCGCGGGCTGGGAGGGTCGCTCGCCACCGCGCATCCCTGGCTGCACCTGGTGCGCGCGATGTTCATGGTGGGCTCGGGGATGGGCTTCTTCCTCGCGCTGCGCAGCATCCCGCTGGCCGAGGGCTACCTGGTCTACTTCACCGCGCCCTTCCTGACGCTGGGTCTGGCGGCGCTGGTCCTGCGCGAACAGACCGGCCCCGCGGTCTGGGGCTGGTCGGCGCTGGGCTTCGCGGGGGTGGCGCTGGCGATGTGGCCGGGGCTGCGCGCGGACGGGCCCTGGGATGCTTACCTTTGGGCGCTGTTCGCCACCGCCTGCTACGCCGCGGTGATGACGATCAACCGCATGCTGCGGCACGAGACCGGCAGCGCGGTGCTGATCCTGTGGTCCTCGCTGCCGGGACTGCTCGTGCTCGGTCCCTTCGCGGCGATGTCCTGGGTGCCGCCGGATGCCTTCGACCTGATGGCGTTGTCGCTGAACGGGCTGCTGGCGGGTGCTGCGACGCTGTGCCTCGCCATCGCCTTCCGGCATGATTCGGCGGCGCGGCTCGCGCCGCTCGAATTCAGCGCGCTGGTCTTCGCGGTGGGCTTCGACCTGCTGATCTGGAGCGTCTGGCCAACCGCCTGGACGATGGGCGGCGCGGTGGTGGTGGTCTTCGCGCTGGTGATGAGCCAGCGTGCCGCCGCGCCGCGTCAGGGGATCCCGGCCGGGAACACGTGACGCCCCTCGGCATCGAGGGCCAGGGGCACGGCGCGCGTCACGGCGGCGATCGGCAGCGCGGCGTACAAATGCGGGAATAGCCCCGGGCGCGAACTGCCCGAGGCCGGCTCCCAGCGCAGCGCAACGCCCAGGGCGGCGGCATCGGCTTCCACCATCACCAGGTCCGGCACGCCGGCGCGGTGCTTGGCGGCGGTGGCGCGCAGCTGCGCCGCGGTCGAGAAGTGCAGGAAGCCGTCGCGCGCATCATCCGCGCTGCCGGCATAGGCGCCGGCGGCTTCCGCGGCGCGCCACTCGGCGGCGCGCACCAGGGTGTAGACGAAGGTTTCCATGGGCGCCGTGTAGCGCGCCCGCGCGCTCAGGTCAGGTCCTCGGCGCGGTAGAAGCACAGCCTGCCTATCTCGGCCGCCGCGGGACGGCCCAGTGCCCAGCCCGGCAGCGCGAGTGCGTCGTGGAAATGCGTCGCCCCGCCGGTCGGGTCGGGCAGCGCGCCGGCCAGGGCGCGCGCGGCGATGCGCCGGCAGATCGCCAGCGCCGCATCGCCGACGGGGATGTCGCGCAGCCGCGCGTGGCGCGGATGGTTGCGGTTCCAGCAGGGAAACTGGAAGGGCGCGCGGCACACACCCACCACCCCGTTCCCCCAATGCGGCACGCCCACGCGCTCGCGGTTCATCACCAGCGCGGCCAGCGCCTCGATGGCGCGCACGGGCCGTTCCGCGGCCTCGCCCCAAAGCGTCAGGGCGAGGGTCTCGGCGGCCGCCTCGCGCGGGCCGACATGCATCGCCGCGCTCATTCCCGGTCCTCCATGCGCCGCGCGGCCTGCGCGACGGCGATGCCGGCACGCGTCACGCCGTCGATCTTCTCCTCGATGCGGACCAGGTGGTCGGCGATGCGCCGGTCGAGGTCGCGGATCAGCGACAGCGGCACATAGGTGCGCGCCACTTCGATCTTGAACTGCGCGAGGTCCTCCCGCGTGCGGCTCAGCGCATCCGAATCGCGCTGGTCGCCACGCTCGATCCGGTCGTTCACATCCTTGCGCAGCCCGTGGATCATCCAGAACAGCGCGGCGACGATGGGCGCCTCGATGGCCGTGATC
Source organism: Roseomonas rosulenta (assembly GCF_016106005.1). Lineage (GTDB taxonomy): Bacteria > Pseudomonadota > Alphaproteobacteria > Acetobacterales > Acetobacteraceae > Neoroseomonas > Neoroseomonas rosulenta. The sequence goes on along the minus strand of NZ_JACADR010000029.1, from coordinate 462 downwards.
CACCAGGTGGGTTCGATCTGAATCGGCATTTTCTGCCCTGCCTTCTCTGCTGGAACCTTGAAGGGGAAGCGCGCGCGGCCCACCCTCAGGCCCTTGCCCGGAGTGACCGCGCCGCGATGTGGAACGAGCCGTATCTCGAGACCTGCTGCCGTTCGGCCCTGCACCGGCTGACGCTGGTCGGCCCGCATGGCCGCCCGCCGGGGCTGAAGGACGGCCCCTGCCTGAGCCGGCTGACCTCGATGGGCCTGGCGCAGCCGCGCGCGGATGGCCGCTTCGAGATCACCGCCGCCGGGCGCGAACGCCACGCCGGCGAGATCCTGAAGCGCCGGGCCGCCTGAGTTCAGCCGCCGCGCCAGGACGGGCGCGGGGCGGGCGGCGCGCCGCGCGCCAGGCGCACCGGTTCGGCGAGCAGGCAGCCCGCCACCGCATCCAGCGCATCGTCGCGCGCGCCGGCCGCACCCG
>NZ_JACADR010000289.1 GCF_016106005.1 Roseomonas rosulenta | reverse complement strand
CGTTGCGGCGGATCAACCCCGCCCCCTTCCTGGTCTTCGGCGATTTCGGCGGCTTCTCGGTGGTCGCCGCCAGCCCGGAGATCCTGGTGCGCTGCCGCGACAACACCGTCACCGTGCGCCCGCTGGCCGGCACGCGCCGCCGGGGGGCGACACCCGAGGAGGACCGCGCGCTGGAGGTCGAGCTGCTGGCCGACCCCAAGGAGCGCGCTGAGCACCTGATGCTGCTCGACCTCGGGCGCAACGACGTCGGGCGCGTGGCGGCGATCGGCACGGTGAAGGTGACGGCGCAGTTCCAGGTCGAGCGCTATTCGCAGGTCATGCATATCGGGTCCGAAGTGCAGGGGCGGCTGCGGGACGGGCTCGATGCGCTCGACGCCTATTGCGCCGGCTTCCCGGCCGGCACGCTGACCGGCGCGCCCAAGATCCGCGCCATGGAGATCATCGAGGAGCTGGAGCCCTCGCGGCGCGGGCTCTATGCCGGCGGGATCGGCTATTTCGGCGCCGATGGCGGCATGGACACCTGCATCGCGCTGCGCACCGCGCTGGTGAAGGACGGCATCATGCACGTGCAGGCCGGCGCGGGCGTGGTGGCGGATTCCGACCCGAAATCGGAATACGAGGAAACGAGGCAGAAGGCCCGCGCGCTGTTCCGCGCAGCGGAGGAAGCGGTGCGCTTCGCGTCCGGGCGCCGTGAGCGCGGGAACGGCTGATCCGGCTCCCGCCCGATCCCCCACCCGGCCACCCATGCAGGTATCGGCGCCGCCGAGACGGGAGCGGCCCGGTGCCGAACTGCGCGGCGCGCCGGAGCGCGCATCCCCAAGCTGGTTCGCAGCGCCCGGAACCCGTTCGCGACGGCGGCGCGATGGCAGGGGCCGGGCCGCGCTGCGCCGCGTTCCTGCGGATGCCGGGCCGGCGGGAATAGGCAGCGGCATCCCGACCGGCGCGGGGCCGCCCGGGGCACCGCCGGCGCCCCTCGCGCCTGCCCGCTTGATTCCCCCCGCGCGGCGGTCCAAGCATCACCGACCATGATCCTGCTGATCGACAACTACGACAGTTTCACCTTCAACCTTTTCCACTTCCTGGGCGACCTGGGGGCCAGGGTCGAGGTGCGCCGCAACGACGCGATCGACCCGCAGGGGGTGCTCGCGATGCAGCCCGAGGCAGTGGTGCTCTCGCCCGGCCCCTGCACGCCGAACGAGGCCGGGATCTGCCTGCCGTTGATCGCCCTGGCCGCCGAGGTGCGGCTGCCGGTGCTGGGCGTATGCCTCGGCCACCAGGCGATCGGGCAGGCCTTCGGGGGCCACGTGATCCGCGCGCCGGAGCCGGTGCACGGCAAGGTCTGGCAGGTCCATCACGGGGGCGCGGACGTCTTCGCCGGCATCCCCTCGCCCTTCGCCGCGACGCGCTACCATTCGCTGATCGTCGATCGCGCAACCCTGCCCGGCTGCCTCGAGGTCACCGCCTGGACCGAGGACGGCATCGTGATGGGGCTGAAGCATCGCGACCTGCCGATCTCGGGCGTGCAGTTCCATCCGGAGAGCATCGCCTCCGCCCATGGGCACGACCTGCTGCGCAACTTCCTGACGCTCGCGGGGGCGGCGCTGCCCAGCACCGTCGCGGCCTGATGTCGCTCAAGCCCATCCTGGCCCGGCTCGCCGCCGGGGAGCGCCTGGCCGAGAGCGAGGCCGAGGAGGCCTTCGGCATCATCATGGCCGGCGAGGCCACGCCCGCGCAGATCGCTGGGCTGCTGATGGCGATGCGCGTCCGCGGCGAGACGGTGGCCGAGATGACCGGCGCGGTGCGCGCCATGCGCGCGCGCATGGTGGCGATCGAAGCCCCCCCCGGCGCGATGGACATCGTGGGCACCGGCGGGGATTCGGCGGGGACGCTGAACATCTCGACCACCACCGCCATGGTCGTGGCCGGCGCCGGCGTTCCGGTGGCCAAGCACGGCAACCGCGCGCTGTCGTCGAAGTCGGGCGCGGCGGATGCGATCGCGGCACTCGGCATCTCGCTGGACGTGCCGATGGAGCGCCTGCCCGCCGTGCTGCGCGAGGCCGGCATGGTCTTCCTGATGGCCCCCCGGCACCACGCGTCCATGCGCCATGCCGCCGGGCCGCGCGTGGAACTGGGCACGCGCACCATCTTCAACCTGCTGGGGCCGCTCGCGAATCCCGCGCGGGTGACGCGGCAGATGACCGGCGCCTTCGCCCCGGAATGGCTGCGCCCGATGGCCGAGACGCTGCAGCGCCTGGGCACGGAACGCGCCTGGCTGGTGCATGGCCAGGGCCTCGACGAGCTGACCCTGGCCGGCGAGAGCCAGGTGGTCTCGCTGGAGGCGGACGGCTCGCTGCGCGACTTCACCGTGACACCCGAGGATGCCGGGCTGGCGCGCGCGCCGGCCGCAGCACTCAAGGGCGGCGACCCGGCGCAGAATGCGGTGGCGCTCGAGGCTCTGCTGCGCGGCGCGCCCGGACCCTATCGCGACGTGGTGCTGCTGAATGCGGCGGCGTCGCTCATCGTGGCGGGCCGTGCCGCCGACCTGCGCGAGGGCGCCGCCATCGCCGCCCGTGCCATAGACGAAGGAGCGGCGCTTGGCGTACTCACGCGCCTCCGCGCCCTCTGCCCCCCCAAGGACGCCGCCGCATGAACGCGCCAACGCTTGTCACCACCGCCGCGGGCGCCGTCTCGGTGCCGGACGTGCTGGTCCGCATCATCGCCGACAAGGAGAAGGAGGTGGCGGAGCGCATGGCCGCGACCTCGCGCTCCGAGATCGAGCGCGCCGCCGCGCATGCGCCGCCGGTGCGCGACTTCGTGGGCGCGCTGTGCCAGCGCATCGGGGAAGGCCGCACCGGTCTGATCGCGGAGATCAAGCGCGCCTCGCCCTCCGGCGGGCTGATCCGCGACCCCTTCGACCCGCCGGCGCTGGCGCGCGCCTATGAAGCCGGCGGCGCGGCCTGCCTCTCGATCCTGACCGACGGCCCGTATTTCCAGGGCACGCGGGAGCACCTCGAGGCCGCGCGCGCCGCCTGCGCCCTGCCCGTGCTGCGCAAGGACTTCATGATCCACCCCTGGCAGGTCTTCGAGGCCCGCGCCATGGGCGCGGACTGCATCCTGCTGATCATGGCCTGCCTGTCGGACGACATGGCGGCGGAGCTTCTGGAACTGGCCCGCTCGCTCGACATGGCGGTGCTGGCCGAGGTGCATGACCGCCGCGAGCTCGACCGCGCGCTCGGGCTCAACACGCGCTTGATCGGCATCAACAACCGCGACCTGCGCACGCTGCAGACCGACATCGGCACGACCGAGGACCTCGCGCCGCTGGTGCCCGCCGACCGCCTGCCGGTGGCCGAGAGCGGCATCCGCACGCCGGCCGATGTGCAGCGTATGGCGATGGCGGGCGCGCATTGCATCCTGGTGGGCGAGCACCTGATGCGCCAGGCGGACGTGACCGCCGCGGCGCGCGAACTGGTCGACGCGCGCTGAGCGCCGCGCCATGGCGCTGACCCATTTCGACGCCGCGGGCCGTGCCGCGATGGTCGATGTCTCGGCCAAGGACGAGACATCGCGCACCGCCACCGCGCGTGGGCGGATCGTGATGCAGCCGGCGACACTTGCGCTGATCCGCGAGGGGCGCGCCGGCAAGGGCGACGTGCTGGGGGTGGCGCGCATCGCCGGCATCATGGCGGCGAAGAAGACGCATGAGCTGATCCCGCTCTGCCATCCGCTGATGATCAGCAAGGTCGCCGTGGATCTCGAGCCCGAGGGCGAGGATGCGGTCGCGATCGAGGCGACCGTCACCCTCACCGGGCGCACCGGCGTCGAGATGGAGGCGCTGACGGCGGTGACCGTCGCGGCGCTCACGGTCTACGACATGGTGAAGGCGGTCGATCGCGGCATGCGCATCGAGGATGTGCGCCTGGTCCACAAGGCCGGTGGCAAGTCGGGCGAGTTCCGTGGCGAATGACCTGCTCGCCGTCGAGGACGCCCGCGCGCGCATCCTGGCCGCGCTGAGCCCGACCGCCGCCGAGACGGTGGCGCTGGCCGAGGGTGCGGGGCGCGTGCTGGCGCGGGGCGTGGCGGCGCGGCTGACGCAGCCACCGGCCGATGTCTCGGCCATGGATGGCTACGCGGTACGCGCGGGCGACGCGGTGGAAGGTGCCATGCTGCGCGTGACCGGCGCCGCGCCGGCCGGGCGGCCCTTCGCGGGCAGTGTCGGCGCAGGCGAGGCGGTGCGCATCTTCACCGGCGGCTTCGTGCCCGAGGGTGCGGACGCGATCCTGCTGCAGGAGGACGCGACCGCGGCCGATGGCAGCGTGCGGGTGAACGAGACGGTGCGGCCCGGGCGCTGGATCCGCCGGCGCGGCCTCGATTTCGCGGAAGGCGCCGAGGTGCTGCCCGCCGGGCGGAAGCTGACGGCGCGCGACATCGGCCTGGCCGCGGCGTCGAACAACCCGTGGCTCGCGGTGCATCGTCGCCCGCGCATCGGCATCCTGGCGACCGGCGACGAGATCGCCCTGCCCGGGGACCCGATCCCGCCCGGGGGCATCGTCTCGTCCAACGCGCATGCGCTGGCGGCGCTGGTGAAGGGGGCGGGCGGCGATCCGGTGGTGCTGCCGATCGCGCCCGACGACACCGCGGCCATCGCCGATGTCGCGGCCAGCGCGCATGCCTACGACCTGCTGGTGACGACCGGCGGGGCGAGCGTGGGCGAGCACGACCTGATCCAGAAGGCGCTCGGCGGCGAGGGCTTCGAGCTCGGCTTCTGGAAGATCGCAATGCGGCCGGGCAAGCCGCTGATCTGGGGCCGGCTGGGTCGCACCCCGGTGCTGGGGCTGCCGGGCAACCCGGTGAGTGCGATGGTCTGCGGCGTGGTGTTCCTGATCCCGGCGATCGCGCGCCTGTCGGGCCTGCCGGGCGCGCCGGCGCCCACACGCCGCGTGATCGCCGCCGTGCCGCTGGCGGAGAACGACCGCCGCGCGGACCACCTGCGCGCCACGCTGGCGGTGGATGCGCAGGGGCGGATGCTGGCCACGCCGGCGCCGGTGCAGGATTCCTCGATGCTGGCCACGCTCGCGCGCGCCGATGCGCTGGTGCTGCGCGCGCCCTTCGCGCCTGCCCTGCCGGCGGGGGCGGAGGTGGAGGCGATCATCCTGGCGGAGCTTGGAGTGTAGCGCACCGCCGGCGGCGAGCGGCCCGCTCAGCCCGGCGGCATCGCGCCGAGGCCCTCGCGCGCGGCCACGCGCCGGTGATAGTCGCCCAGCGCCGGGCTGGTGCCGACCGCCCGGTTCATCGCGCGCCAGCGCCGCAGCACGCGCGCCGCCGCCCCCGCAT
>NZ_JACADR010000288.1 GCF_016106005.1 Roseomonas rosulenta | reverse complement strand
CGCAAGGCGCGCGGGGTGCGTGTCGCGCGAGGCGCGCGAGAAAGGCGTCGCGCCGGCCGCGTAGCCATGGGCGAGGCAGAGCACGCGGGCGTGGTCGGCACCGCCCGAGGCCCGGCCGCGACCGTCCGGCGCTACAGCCCCAGCAGGTCCAGCGTGCGGCCGATCACCTTCGCCTCGTCGAAGCGGTCGAGTGCGCGGGCGCGGCCGGCCTCGCCCATGCGTGCGCGCAGCACCGGGTCCGCCGCCAGCCGCGACAGCGCCTCGGCGAGCGGCGCCGACTGCATCGGCGGCACCAGGAAGCCGGTCTCGCCTTCCATCACCTGCTCACGCGGGCCACGGATGTCGGTGGCGACCACCGGCAGGCCGGTCAGCATCGCCTCGATCACGCTCATCGGCAGGCCCTCGAAATGCGAGGGCAGGCAGAAGACGTCGGCGGCGGCGAGGATGCGCGCGACGTCGTGGCGGTAGCCAAGCCGCCGCACGCGCCGGCCGAGCAGCGCCTCGGCGTGGGCGAAGTGTGGGTCGAGATCCTCGCCATGGTCCGAGGCGAGACGTTCGCCCACCACCCAGAGCACGGCGTTCTCCGGCGTTGCTTCCATCGCGCGCAGCAGTTCCGGGTGGCCCTTGTGGCGCACCAGGCGCGAGACGCAGGCGATCACGCAATCGCCCGGCGCCGCGCCGAGTTCCGCGCGCAGCGCCGCGCGCGCGGCAGGGTCGGGGTGGAACTGCGCCGGGTCGCGCCCGTTGAGAACCGCCGTCGCGCGTGGATGGATGCGCAGGCGCCTCGCATCCGCCGCTTCCTCCTCGCTGACCGTGAGGAAGGTGTCGGTGAGCCGCCCGCCGAGGCGCTCCATGTGCAGCGACAGCGTGCGGCGCCACCACGGGCCCGGCTGGTTGAACAGGAAGCCGTGGCAGGTATAGGCAATGCGCTCCACGCCCGCGGCCTTGGCCGCGAGCCGCGCGAGAAGGCCGCTGATCGGCATGTGCGCATGCACCAGGTCGAAGCGCTCGCGCCGGAACAGATCGACCAGGGCGCGGAAGGCGCGCGCCTGCGGCACCGGGTTCAGGCTGCGCGCCAGCGGCACGGGTTCGATGCGGAAGCCCTCGGCACGGGCAATATCGAGCAGCGGGCCCTCGGCGGAGACGCCGACCACCTCGTGCCCGCGCGCGCGCGCGCCGCGCATCAGCGGCAGCAGGAAGTGCCGTAGCGAGAAATCGACATTGGTGATTTCGCAGATCTTCATGCGCCAGCCGGATTACGCCGGATCGGCGCGCGGGGGAATGCGCCGCGCGCCGCGCCCGCCCGGGCGTGGCGCGCGCCGCCCCTCAGCCCTCGCCGGGGCCGCGGTTGCCCTGGATCATCGAGAGGAACTCGCGCCGCGTCGAGGCATCGTCACGGAAGGCGCCCAGCATGCGCGAGGTCACCATCGAAACGCCGGTCTTGTGGACGCCGCGGGTGGTCATGCACTGGTGCACGGCCTCGAACACCACCGCGACACCCTTGGGCTTGAGCACGTCATTGATGACGTTGGCCACCTGCGCGGTCAGCTTCTCCTGGATCTGCAGGCGCTTGCCGAAGGCCTCGACCACGCGGGCGAGCTTGCTGATGCCGACCACGCGCCCGTTCGGCAGGTAGGCGATATGCGCCTTGCCGATGATCGGGCACATGTGGTGCTCGCACATGCTCTCGACGCGGATGTCGCGCAGCAGGACCATCTCGTCGTAGCCCTCGACCTCCTCGAAGGAGCGGGCGAGGAGTTCGACGGGGTCTTCCTCATAGCCGCAGAACCATTCGCGATAGGCCTTCGCCACGCGCTTCGGCGTGTCGAGCAGGCCCTCGCGGCTGGGGTCGTCGCCGGCCCAGAGCAGCAGCGTGCGGATCGCGTCCTCGGCCTGTTGCTGGGTCGGGCGCGGCAGGCTGGAGGCGTTGTCGTCCACGGGGCGGGCGGCGGGCAGATGGATGTTCACGGGTCGCGGTTCTTTCCAAGGGCGCAGGGCGTCGGGCGGGTTGTCGTGCCGACGCGTCACGGCGCCTTCCTCTCCGACGCAAATGGGGGCTGGCGCGGAACGCGCAAGCCGGGCGTCAGTGCACCCGGCCCGAGGGCTGATGCGGGCTGTCCAGGCTGAAGGCCGGGATGTCCACGTCGAAGCTCTCGCCGCTGTCGGTGACGACCATGTGATAGGCGCCCTGCATGAAGCCCGAGGCGGTACCGAGCGGCGTGCCGGAGGTATATTCGAAGCGCCCGCCGGGTTCGAGCACCGGCGTCTCGCCGATCACGCCCGCGCCATGCACGGTCTGGGTGCGGCCGAGCCCGTCGGTGATGCGCCAGGTGCGGCGCAAGAGTTGCACGGTCTCGCGTCCGGTATTGGCGATCTCCACGCGATAGGCCCAGACATACTGCCCGCTCTCGGGCTCCGACTGGTCCGCGAGGTAGAAGGCGCGCACCGTCACGCGGATGCCGCGCGTGGTGGCGCTGAACTCTTCCTTCCTGGCCATGTGGCAGCCACTCCCCAGAGGCCATTTGAAGCCCCGCGCGGCGGGCTTGTCCACAGCGGATGCGCCGCGGGTGTTCCCAGGGCGCGTGATGATGACTCACATCAAGGACGGGCCGTGGCCGGCCTGGCTGCCGAATGCCGCACGCTTTGCCATGGTCGAAGGTATGGCCGTGCCAGCCCACGGGCGGCCAGCTGACCAGTACGGTGGTGCCGGAACCGATGTCTCTCGCGCTGTTCGGGGCCGGCCTGGCTGGTCTCGGCATGGCGCCGTGGCGCTGGCCGCCCTGACTCCCGCGCATCGGCGTCTCGTCTTGCGGGCATCCGAACGGGTGGTTCGCCCGGGCGAATGCCGAGCTTCAGGCACGCGACAGGGAGGCGGTCGCGATCCCAGCGCCGACCAGCACGCCGCCGCCCGCGCGGTTGAAGGCGCGCCGCACCGCGGGCCGCCGCACCGCACCCGACAGCCGCGCCGCCAGCAGGGCGTAGATCCCCGCATTCACCGCCGCCAGGCCGACGAAGGTCGCCACCAACATCGCCGCCTGCGGCGCGAAGGGCCGCGCCGCATCCACAAAGAGCGGTACGAAGGCGACGAAGAATGCGATGCCCTTCGGATTCAGCGCCGTCACCACATAGGCCTCGCGAAAGGCACGCCGGGCCGTCACCGGCGCGGCCGCGCCCTGCTCCACCGGCGCGCGCCACATGCGGATGCCGAGCCACACCAGGTAGGCTGCGCCCGCGAACTTCAGCACGGTGAACAACGTGGCGGAGGCCGCCAGCAGCGCGCCCAGCCCCGCCAGCGACAGCGTCATGGCGGTGAAGTCGCCGAGCGCCACGCCGGCCACCAGCGGCAGCGCCGCCCGCGTGCCGCCGCCCAGCGACTGGCCGATCACCAGCAGGATGGTCGGGCCCGGGATCGCCAGCATCACCGCCGTGGCGGCGACGAAGGCGAGCCAGGTGTCGAGCGCCATCCGCTATTCCGCCGCGCGCGCCGGCACCGCAGCCACGGCATCGAGCGCCTGCGAGAGGTCGTCGATGATGTCGGCCACGTCCTCGAGCCCGACCGAGAGCCGCACCGTGCCGTCGGTGATGCCGAGCCGCGCGCGTTCCTCGGCGCCGACGCGCATATGCGTGGTGGTGGCCGGGTGCGTCGCGAGCGACTTGGAATCCCCGAGGTTGTTCGAGATGTCGATCAGCTCCAGCGCGTCCATGAAGCGGAAGCACGCATCCTTGCCGCCCTTGAGATCGAAGGTGACCACCGTGCCGCCGGCGGACATCTGCGCCATGGCGAGCTTCTGCTGCGGATGGTCGGCGCGGAGCGGATACAGCACGCGCGCCACCTCGCTGCGCTCGGCCAGCATGTCGGCCACGGCGGCCGCGCTGCGGCACATGGCCGGCACGCGCAGGTGCAGCGTCTCGAGCCCCTTCAGGATCACCCAGGCGTTGAACGGGCTGATGGACGGGCCGGTGTTGCGGATGAAGGGCTGCAGCACCTCCTCCACCCACTTCTTCGAGCCCAGCACGCAGCCGCCCAGCACGCGGCCCTGGCCGTCGAAATGCTTGGTGGCGGAATAGACCACGATGTCGGCGCCGAACTGCATGGGCTTCTGCAGCAGCGGCGTGGCAAACACGTTGTCCACCACCACCAGCGCGCCGGCCTTGTGCGCCAGGTCGCACACCGCGCGCAGGTCCACGATCTCGAGCATCGGGTTGGAGGGGGTCTCCAGCAGCACCATCGTCGCGGGCTTCGACAGCGCGGCGGCCCATTGCGCCAGGTCCGCGCCATCGACGAACTCAGTCGCGACGCCGTAGCGCGGCAGCAGCGTCGAGACGATCCAGTGGCAGGAGCCGAACAGCGCGCGGGACGCCACCACGCGATCGCCGGTCTTGAGGTGCGAGAGCATCGCCGCATGGACCGCCGCCATGCCGGTGGCGGTCGCGCGGCAGGCCTCGGCCCCTTCGAGCGCGGCGAGGCGCGCTTCCAGCATCGCCACCGTGGGGTTGCCGAAGCGCGAATACTGGTAGTGCACCTCGGTCCCGGCGAAGGTCGCCTCGGCCTGGGCGGCGCTCTCATAGACGAAGCCGGAGGTGAGGAACATCGCCTCCGCCGTCTCGTCGAAGCCCGAGCGCATCTGGCCCCCGCGCACGAGCTGCGTGGCGGGGCGGAGCGGGCGGGTGGAACGAGACCTGGCCATGGGGCGGACCCTTCGCGAATGAACGGCGTCCGGCCCCTTCGCGGGCGGGGGCTGCACGCGGCGCGGCATCCCCACGGCCGTTTAGCGCGCTTGTTTTCGCATCGGGTTGATGCGTCCCTGCCGGGAACCTCGCCGCAAGCTGGCCGGACAAATCGCGAGGGGCGTCACCGCCACCCCCGTCGTTACGCCCGGGCGGGGCGCAAGGTCAAGCCGGGAGGTGCCGACACGCAGCGGCCAGGCAGGCGGCGATCCGCGTCACGCGGGTTCTTGCCCGCACCCGGCCCGCCCGCCTATACGGGGGGCGTTGCGGGCGTAGCTCAATGGTAGAGCTCTTGGTTCCCAACCAAGTGACGAGGGTTCGATTCCCTTCGCCCGCTCCATCCCCCGGCCTATCGCGGCGCGGGGCCTGGCACCGTCACCGACATCGGATCGCTGCCCTGCGCGTCGCGCGCACGGCGCACGCGTGACTCGAGATCCGTCAGCTCGGCCCGGCGCTCGTTCAGCCGCGCCTCGGTGGCGGCGATCTGGCCGGCGATCTCGGCGCGGCGGCGTTCGGCGGTCGCGACCTCAGCGCGCATGGCGTCGAGCTGCTGCGCCACCTGGGCGCGCTGCTGCTCGGCCGCGGCCACGGCGGCGCGCAGGCTCTCGGTCTGGCCGGCGGCCTCGCCACGGCTGCGGTCGGCGGGGGCCGGGGATCGGAAGGGCGGACGGC
>NZ_JACADR010000287.1 GCF_016106005.1 Roseomonas rosulenta | reverse complement strand
CAGCGGGATGATCCGCGCCCGCTCCGCGCCATTGGCCAGGCCCGTGGCGCCGCGCGCTGCACCCAGCGCGGCCAGCGCCATGGCCTCCGCCGCGGCATCCCCGCCGGGCCGGTTCTGCTCCTGCGCCCAGGCGGCCAGCACGCGGCCGCGGTAGGGCTCGGCGCGCTCGGGCGTCTGGGAATGGTAGTGGCCGGCGGCCCGCGCCCAGTCCTGCCGGGTCGATTGCAACTCGGTCAGGAAGCGCGCGGCGTAGCGGGCATTGGCGAGCGGGTCGAAGGCCTGCTCCAGAGTCGGGAAGGCGTTGGGGTGGTGGTGCAGGTTCACCTGCATGCAGCCGACATCGATGATGCGCACGCCGCGGGACTGGAGTTGCCGCACCTCGGCAATCGCTGCCTCCCGCGTCGGGAAATACATGCCGCGCCCCTCGGCGTTGATGGTCCAGGGCCAGGGCGTGACGCGGCCGGTATCCGGGTCGCGCCGGCCCGATTCGACGCGTCCGATCGCCTGCAGCAGGCCGGTCGGGATGCCGGCCTCGCGCTCGGCGGTGGTGATGGCGCCGCGGCAGGCGAGGCCAGGATCGGGGGCGGATGGCGTGGCACCGGCCGGCGGCGCCAGCAGCAGCAGGACGAGGACCAGCCACGCCCCGGGACGGGCGCAGCGAAGCAACCGAAACCATGCCGTGGCGCTGGCAGCCACCGGCAACGGGCGGATGAATCGCCCGCCCGTCGGGTCGCATGCTGGAGGCCGGGCGGCAGGGTCGAGGGGTCGCATGGATGCGGAAGGGCAATGGCCATGCCAAGCAACAAACATGCGCTGGCATGATGTTTGGTGCCCCTTATGCTGCGCTGCAAAAAAAGCCCTTGCAGCGTCCGGGCGGCCCTCCTATTTTCGCTGAGGCAGCGGTGAGGCCTTGCCTCCCACTGCCTTTCTTGGACGTTTCCTCCCTAAACTTGGCGGTGCCTTCGGGCACCGCCTTCTTTTTTTCAGGGGTCCGGGAGCATGGGCTTCTCCGCCCATGCTGCACCGCATCATGGACGGAGGAAGGACCAGTCCGTCCGCGCCAGGCGGTCGATCAGGGTGGTCAGGTCGTGCGCGAGCGGCGCCAGGCCGGGTGCGCGCTCGATCCGCGTCTCGTCCATGTACAGCGCGCGGGCGATCTCGATCTGCAGCGCATGGGTGCCCTCGCGCGGGCGGCCATAGTGGCGCGTCACGTAGCCGCCGGCATAGGGGTCGTTGCGCCGGACGCGGTAGCCAAGCCCGGTCAGGATCTCCTCGACCATTCGGGTCGCGCGCGGGGCGCAGGCGGTGCCGTGCGCATCGCCCAGCACCATGTCCGGCGGGTTCGCCGCCTGCGCCGGATGGGCCGGCATGGAATGGCAATCCACCAGCAGGCAGACCCCGAAACGCGCGCGCGTCTCGGCGATCAGTTCCGACAGGGCGGCGTGGTAGGGCTCCCAGCAGGCGCGGATGCGCGCCTCGGCCTCGGCAAAGGACAGCCGGCGGCGATAGACCGTCTCCCCGGTCGCGACGATGCGCGGGATGGTGCCGAGCCCGGCGCCGACGCGAGGGCTGGAGGTGTTCACCCAGGGCGGCAGCGGCCCGTCGAACATCGCCGGGTCGAGCTCCCAGGGTTCGCGGTTCACGTCGCACCACACCCTGGGGAAGGTCGCCGCGATCAGCGGCGCGCCATGCGCCGGGGCGGCGGCGAACAATTCATCGACGAAACTGTCCTCGCTGCGCCGGAGCGCCAGCGGGGCGAGGCGTGCCTCGGCCACCAGCTGCGCCGGATAGTCCTGCCCGGAATGCGGGGAGGCGAAGACGACCGGCATCGTCTGCCGCGCCGGGCGGGTGATGACGAGCGGATCGGTCGCGCGCGCAAGGGTCTGGGCAGGCAGGTCCATCTGCACCCGACCAAACCATAGCGCCCGCGCCGTGTCACGCGGCGCGCGCCGGCCCGGTTAGCGAAATAGTCAGCAGCGCCTGCCACCTTGCGCGCGATGTCCGGCAAGACACGAGGCGCGAAGCGCGGCGGCACGATCGTGATCCGCCGCGAGGAAGGCGGCGACCATGGCCACCATGGCGGGGCCTGGAAGGTCGCCTATGCCGACTTCGTCACCGCCATGATGGCCTTCTTCCTGCTGATGTGGCTGCTCAACGCCACCACCGAGGAACAGCGCCGCGGCCTCGCGGACTATTTCGCGCCGACCAACCTGCTGGCGCGCTCCGTCTCGGGCTCCGGCCAGCCCTTCGGCGGCCAGACGCCCAATGACCACGGCAACGTCACCTCGACCACCGGCGCCACCACCATCCAGCCCGGCCAGCTGCCCGTCGTCATGGATATCGAGGAGGACGACAGCGAGACCCCCGCGCGGCCCATGCCGCGGCGCGAAGGCCCCGAGGCGCGGGAGGATGCGGAGGATCCGCGCCTGGTCGTGGCCACGCCCCCTGGTGCCCATGCCGGGCCGGAGCAGCCGCGCGGCGGCCCAGCCGAGACGCCCGCACCCGAGGCCCGCCCCGAATCCCTCGGCGATGAGGAACTGCGCCGCGAGCTCGCCCGCCGTGAGCGCGAGGCCTTCGAGCAGGCCGCCGAGCAGATCCGCGAGGCGGTCGCCGCCGATCCGGCGCTGGCCGACCTCGCGCGCCAGATGCTGGTGGAGCAGACGCCGGAGGGGCTGCGCATCCAGCTGGTCGATGCCGAGCGCCAGCCGATGTTCGCCCTGGGTGGCGCCGCGCCGAACGACCGGGCGCGCGCCCTGCTCGCGCGCGTGGCGCAGGTCGCGGCGCGCCTGCCCAACCCCGTCGCGGTCTCCGGCCACACCGATTCCACGCCGTTTCGCGGCGGCGGCGAGCGCAGCAACTGGGACCTCTCGGCCGAGCGCGCCAACGCAACGCGCCGCCTGCTGATCGATGGCGGCCTGCCGGAGGGGCGCATCCGCTCCGTGACCGGCAATGCCGACCGCGACCCGCTGCTGCCCGACCAGCCGACCGCGGCCGCGAACCGCCGCGTCTCCATCACCCTGCTGCGCCAGGTGCAGGATCCCGCCCGATGATCTCGCTCGCCGGCTTCGGCTTCCTGCTGGCCTGCGTCTTCGGCGGCTACATCGCCGCCGGCGGGAAGATGGACATCATCCTGAAGGCGCTGCCCTTCGAGATGGCGATCATCGGGGGCGCCGCCATCGGCACGCTCGTCATGGCCAACAGCGTGGCCGGCCTGAAGCACGTGCTGGGCGGCTTCGGAAAGCTGCTGAAGGGGGCGAAATACTCGCGGCAGGACTACATGGACCTGCTGAGCCTGCTCTATTACCTGGTGCGCCTGGCGCAGACGAAGGGGCCGATGGCGCTCGAACCCCACATCGAGAAGCCCGAGGACAGCGCGGCCTTCAACAAGTTCCCGCGCATCGCCGCCGACCACCACGTAGTCCACCTGATCTGCGACTACCTGCGCATGGTCGGCATGAATGCCGACGACCCGCACCAGATCGAGGACGTGATGGCGCGCGAGCTCAAGAAGATGAAGGAGGAGGAGATGCACCCCTCCCACGCGATGCAGTCCATGGCGGATGCGCTGCCCGCGCTCGGCATCGTCGCCGCCGTGATGGGCGTGATCAAGACCATGGGGTCGATCAGCGAGCCGCCGGCGGTGCTGGGCAAGATGATCGGCGGCGCGCTGGTCGGCACCTTCCTCGGCGTGCTGCTCGCCTACGGCCTGATGGGGCCCTTCGCGGCGCGGCTCAAGGGCGTGGTCGAGGAGGAGAGCAAGTTCTTCGAGGTGATCCGCGCGGTGCTGGTCGCCCACCTGCACGGCAATGCACCGCAAGTCGCGGTGGAGACGGGACGCAAGATGGTCCCGTCTGGTCACATGCCCTCATTCCAGGAACTGGAGCTGTCGCTGCAGGAGCTCCAGATCGCCTGACGGGCGGGTCAGCCCTGCTGCGAGCGCAGGAAGGCGATCACGTCGCTGATCTGCTGCTCGTTGCGCAGCCCGGGGAAGGACATGATGCCCTGCGGCGCGACGTCCTTGGGATTGCGGAGATAGGCACGGAGGTTGTCCGCATTCCAGACATGCCCCTGCTCGCCCAGCGCACGCATGTTCGCGGAATAGCGGAAATTCTCGATGCTTGCGGCGCGACGGCCGAAGACCGTGTGCAGGTTGGGGCCGACGCCGTTGCGGCCATTGTCCTCGACGATATGGCAGGCGCGGCACTGGTTGAACACGCGCTGGCCGGCTGCGGGATCACCCGCGGCATCCTGCGCGGCAACCGGGCCGGCGAGAGCGAGCATGGCAAGACCCGCGACGGCGGGAGCGATGGCACGCGACAAAATCATCTAGCTGATCCCTCCAGAAGGCGCCCGTCACGGACGCTGACGGAGCGCTTCCTACGCGCCTGCACATGACGTAGCGCAAGTGGCGGGATGAAGATCGTGTCATCACCGCAGCCGCGCTTCGCATGCGTCTTCATGGTGTCGGGCCGTGGATGCGGCGCGCGGTGATGCTGCACGGATGCAGGATTCGATTCCGGCGGCCACGCTGGCGTCAGGCACCCCCATTCGCGTTGTTGTAGGCGCTGGGCGGCAGCACTGCGCAGTTCGTGCCGGCATTGCAGCACCCAGCGACCAGCAGCGACAGGAGGATGGCAAGGGCAAAAGGTGTACGCATGACGGACCTTCGCGGAAAAGCGGCGCGGGCAATGCGCCGTCCAGCATCCTATTCATTCGCCAGGGCGTCACGCCACGGACCCGACGCGCTGCGTCCTCGCTGACCAGCCCATCGTCGACGTCGCGCTGCACCAGCGCCGAGTCGCGCCGCATCGGGTTCGCGATGCCGCTGTCGCCCCTTCGGGAAGATCCGGAAACCCTTGGTGCGCAGCACCACGCCGCTGGCGTCGTTCCCGCCTTCGAACCCGGCGGCGAGGAAGCGTCGCCACAGCCGGTCGGCCACGTCGTGGTCGCGATCGACCGGCCGGCTGCCATGCGCGCTCGCGACCACGTCGCGCCCCCTTCGACACGAAGGTTGCGACGGCCGCGCGCCCGTACGACGCCCTCGTCGCGCGACGTGAAGAATCGGATTGGCCCGTGCGGACGCGCGATCCGCGCGGTCACGGCGCGCGCATGGCCGTCCTCGACGCGGTCGAGCCCGAACATCATCGTCATGTCGCACCCAGTGCTCTCCGGGACCTTCGCGCGGAGCTCGGCGCGGGCAGACCTGGGCGTGGTCTCCCGTGCGATCGATCTGCGCGGCCCATACACGTGGGGCGGGCCGGCATCGCCCCGCGGAACGGTACAGGCGGCCCACGGCGGACAACCCGGGGTTGCGCAATGCCGCGCCGCGCGTAGCCTGCCTCCCTGCAGGCGGAACGCCGCCGCAGATCGGAGGAAACGATGTCAGGACCCATCCCGACCCGCCGCACGGCGCTCGCCGCGGGGCTCACGGTCGCCACCCTCGCCACCCCGGCCGCGGCGCAGCCCGCGGCGCGCGCCGCCGCACCC
>NZ_JACADR010000286.1 GCF_016106005.1 Roseomonas rosulenta | reverse complement strand
CGGACGGGGCGGGGGGCGGGGTCGGCGCCGGGCGCTGCATGGTGCCGCTGCCGGCCGGGCGCGCGGTAACCACCGTCGCGTCCTCGTGCAGGCCGGGCAGGCCCGGCATGCCGGCGGTCTCGGGGGCGGCGGCGGGCGCATTGGCCGCCGCGCGGATGGCTTCGGCGAATTCGGTCGCGGAGCGGAAGCGGTCGTCGGGGCGCTTGGCCAGCGCGCGCGCGATCACCGCGTCGAAGCCGCGCGGCGTGGTGACGGAAAGCTGCGAGGGCGGCGGCGGTTCCGTGTTCAGCGCCTTGTGCATCACGGCGGAGAAGCCGCCCTCGAAGGGCTTCTCCCCGGTCAGCAGCTGGTAGAGCATCACGCCCGCCGCCCAGATATCGGCGCGCAGGTCCACCGGTTCGCCGCGGAACTGCTCGGGCGCCATGTAGGAGGGCGTGCCGATCAGCGTGCCGACCTGCGTCATCGAGGAATTCTCGAGCCGGGCGATGCCGAAATCGGCGATCTTCACCTGGCCGTCGGTGGTCATCATGATGTTGCCGGGCTTGATGTCCCGGTGCACCACGCCGCGCTGGTGGGAATAGGCGAGCCCGGCGCAGACCTCACTCATGATCCGCACGATGTCCGGGATGGTGAAGCGCTCGTTCTTGTCGAGCCGGCCCTTGAGGCTGCCGCCCTCGACCAGCTCCATCACGATCCAGGCTTCGGCGGCGTTCTCGCCATAGTCGTAGACGCCGACGATGTTGGGATGGGAGAGCCGGCCCGCCGCCTGCGCCTCGCGCCGGAAGCGGGCATGCGCTTCCGCCGCCTCGGGGTCGTTCTCCGCCGGGCGCCTGACCACCTTGATGGCGACGCGGCGCTCGATGATGCGGTCGATCGCGTCATAGACCGTGCCCATGGCGCCGGCGCCGAGCGTGCCGCGCACCTCGTACTTCTGGTTCAGCTCGGCTGGCAGCATGGGTCCTGGCGGTCTCCGGCGTCCGGCAGTCGTAACGGCGCCATGCTACAGGCTCGGCGCGCCGATGTCGTCCCCGCGCATCATAGCCGCGCCGGCGCGGAGGCCGCCGCGCTGGCCGCACCGGCGCGGCGGCCATCGCCGATCAGCACGAAGGGCGCCCAGTAGTAGGGATGCGCGAAGGCGGCGGGAAGGTTGCGCCCGGCCTCGTCCAGGATCAGCAGCTGCGCCCCGCGCAGCGATGCGGCGGAACTGGCACCCCCCTGCTGGCGCCGCAGCGTATCGGCCACGGTCAGCGCCGCGGCGGCGTCGTCCACCGCCCAGTGGGTCACCATCAGCCCGCGTGCTCCCGCATAGAAGAAGGCACGCGCCAGGCCGGACAGCGCCTCGCCGCCGCCTTCGCCACCCGGCCCGCCGGTGTTGCAGGCCGACAGGATGACCAGGTCGGCATCCATCTTGATGTCGAGGACCTCGCTGGCCTTGAGGAAGGCCGGGTCTGCCGATGGCGCGCCGCCCGGCGGCGAGGCGACGATCGAGGGCTCCGTCAGGCACGACAATTCGCCCGGCAGCAGCGCATGGGTTGCCAGGTGCACCACGCGATACTGGTCGAGCTGCTGGCGGCGCATGTTCGCCAGCGTGAACTCCGCCCCCAGGATCGCCCGGTCGGGCGCCGCACCCAGCAGCTGGCGCGAGGCCAGCACCTCGGCGCGCGTGCCCGGCAGCCGCCCCAGCCCGGTCGCGAGCCGCGCATCCGTGCCGCAGCGGTTCGCCGGGAAGGACCGCGCGAACTGCGCACCGGAGGGCGGCACGAAATCCCCGAAGCCGATATAGGGCAGCGGCGCGGTGGACCCCGTCCCCCCCGCGCGCAGCGTCACCAGCGTCTGCGGGGAGGGCACGTGCACGATGGCGTGCCGGCGGATCAGCCAGTCCGAGGCGCCGGTCGGCTCGCCCTGCACCGGCTGGCCAAGCAGCAGGCCGAAGGGCAGCGCGAGCAGCGGCCCGTCGGGGGCCACCACCAGCGTTGCCGTGCCGCGCAGCGCGTCGTCCAGCGGGCTCACCAGCAGCCGGTGCAGCTCGTGCGCCGCGTCGGCGTCGAAGCGCGGCACGCCACCCGCGCCGATCTCGCTCGACCGCCGCACGCGGTTGACCAGCGCGGCCACCGCCTCCTCGCCGAGAGGCACGCGGCGCGCATCGACGCGCCCGCCGCGCACCACCATCACGAAGCCCTCGCGCGGGCCGAGCAGCATGGTCAGCAGCGCCTCGTCGGGGCCGAGTGCGCGCGCCACGCTGTCGGCATCGACCGCGGCCAGCAGCAGCTGGCGATAGCCCGGCGCGGCCGAGGCGACCTGGCTCTCGGCGTCCGCGCGTCGGGCCTGGGCGGCGGCGATGCGGGCATCGAGCGCGGTGTTCGCCGGGCCGGCGGCATCCCGTTCGGCGAACAATTCGCGCAGCTCGCGATCGACGTCCTGCAGCCCGCGCACCGCGCCCTGCACCGCCTGGTTGCCTTCCGAGACACCCAGCCGTGCGGAGGCCTGCTGCACGAAGCGCGCCGTGCTTGACCGCTGCGCCAGCTGTGCGGCGCCGAACATCTCCGAGCGCAGCGACCCCGATTGGCCCGGATTGGCCGCGGCCTCCTGGTCCAGCGCATCGAGGTAGGGCACCACGAGGCCGACCGGCAGGCCGATCTGGCGCGCCCGCAGGATGGCCGCGCCGGCGCGGAAGGCGGTCAGCGCCTCCGGCCGCCGGCCGCTGCGCAGCCGCTGCTGGCCGGCCAGGAACAGCGTCACCGCCTCGGGCCGCTCTCCAGGTGCTGCGATGGCGAAGCGGCTGGCGGCGCGTTCCATCAGCTGGGCGGCGGCCTCGGTGCGGCCGAGGCGGATGTCGGTGCCGGCCTCGGTGCGCAGCGCGCGGCCGACCATCATGTTCGGCTCGAGCCCGGCGCGGCGCAGCACCAGGCGGGATTCGGCGATCAGCGCCCCGGACTCCGCCCCGCGCCCGGCGCGCGAGAGCGCCACCGCGCGGTTGCGCTTCGCCTCCGCCAGGCCGAGCACGGCGGATTGCACCAGCGGGTCGGCAACCAGGTCGGACCCGTCGCCCTCGCGCGCCGTGAGGTTGGGGGTGAGCGCGGCATAGGCGCCCTCGGCCTGTTGCAGCAGGCCGATCGCAGCGTTGGGGTCCCCGGCATTGAGCGCATGCAGGCCGCGGTAGTGCAGCACGCGCGCCCCGGTCGCCGGGTCCGCCGCGCGCGGCGCGAGGGCGGCGGCGCGGTCCAGCAGCACCTGCGCCTCTGCCAGGCGGCGCTGGTTCGACAGGTTGATCGCGAGGTGCAGCATCGCCGTCGCGCCATTGGGGTTGTCGCGCCCCATCACGCGTTCCTGCACTGCGAGCGCGGCGCGGTAGGCATCCTCGGCGGCGGCGAAGTTCTCTGTCTGGTTGAGGTCGCGCCCGAGCGTCATGAGCTGTTCGTAGCGCCCGACATCGGACGCGCCGAAGGCATCGGCGGACAGCCGCGCCACCGCGAGCTCGAGCGCGGCCGAGCGCCCGCCGCCGGCCGCGGCGGTCCCACTGCCGCCGGTGCGCCCGGTGGCGAGCCGCTCGATCACCGGCAGCGATGTGGCGACGCCATCGGCCACCACCGGGCCCGAGGGGCCGGCGGTGACGATCGCCACGTGCGGCCACCCGCCGGAGCGCCGGGTGCAGGCCAGCAGCCGCGCCGATCCGCCCCCGGCGATGGTGGTGCGCGTCGGCGCCGCGCAGGTCACGCGCTGGTCGAGCCAAGCCCGCCACAGGCCGGAGGCGGCGATGGCGTCGAGATCCGCCTCGGTCGTGCTGCCCGAGAGTTCCAGCACGCGCGCGGCGGGCTGCGTCCAGCCGCCGCAATAGGCCTCGCGCGCGCGCAGCACCGGGCGGTCGGCCGGGATGCTTCGCCCGGGCTGCACCTGGCAGGCTTCGTTGCGGGCATCGGTGCCGGCGGGCTCACCCGCCACCGCGCCGCCCGTGCGCGTGACATAGGCATCGGGCTGCGGCTCCGTGCAGGCGCCCAGCAGCAGGAGGACGGCGACGGCCCCCATGCGCGCTGCGGGCCGCACGGCTTCCCCATTGCCTGAGGTCCTCCGGCGCAGGCCGGGCAGGCGGGGCGCCGGGGACAGGGCGCGTGCCAGGGTGCGGAACATCGACATGGCGGCGTGCACGGCCTCAGTAATCCTCGTCGCCGACGTTGGGCACCTGCACCTCGGGATCGGTGATGCGGTTGTTGCCGAGGCGCAGGTCCACCTGCTGCGGCGGCGCCTGCGGGATGGAGATGATCTGGCTCGGCACGATGCAGTTCACCGAGGAGACGACGCAGCCGTTCAGCCGGTAGCGCGACAGCGCGCCCGAGGCCGCCGGCCGGGTGGTGTCGGCGAAGCGCGCCGCCGCCGCACCGTCCACCGGCGAGCCGGAGACATCGGTCAGCCGCCCGGTCAACTCGGCCGACCCCCCCGTGCCATGGATGGCGAGCCGCCCGGCCGAGGCGATGGTGCCAGTCGCGGTGCCGCCGTCCAGCAGCAGGAAGACCGCGCTGCGCCCGGCATCGATGTTGATCCTCATGGTCCCGGCCGCCGCGCTGCTGGCCGGGCCGAAGGCGCCCGGCGCTTCGGTGCCCGGGATGCGTACCTGGGTCGGCTGCTGGCGGGCCGGCAGGCCGGGCTGGTCGGGCTGGACGATGGTGATCGGCTCGGGCGTGATCGAGGCGTTGCGCGTGTCGAACACCACCGCGGGCAGGTCGCCCCCGCGCGGGACCACGAAGATCCGCCCGACGGTCTGGATGCCAGCCGGTGCGCTGAAGGCGACCGCGCGGCCGATGGTAAAGACGCCGTCATCCAGCACCAGCGTGCCGGCGGAATCGATGTCGAGGAGGTTGGTGAAGAAGTTCGACCGGCGCAGCGTGATGGCGCTGGCGGCGAGGCGGATGCTGTCGTTCGAGACCAGTGTGCTGTCCGTCACCGACATCGCGCCGCCTGTCTGCAGCAGGATGCTGACCGGATCGATCTGGAAGGACTGCAGCGTGACACCCTGGCCGGCCGTCAGGCGCACCGCCTGGCCGGCGGTGATCTTGCCGCCAGACAGCGTCGCCGTGGCCGGCGTGGTGATATCGAGGTCGATGCCTGCCGTGGTCTGGCCGGAGAGCGTCACCGCGCCGCCCGCCGAGAAGCTGGCCGTGCCGCCCGCCTGGACCGTGCCGGTCTGGCTGAGCCCGCCGCCGGCCGCGAGCGCCAGCGCGCCGCCGGCCGACACGAAGCCCGTGCTATCCAGCGCGCCGGCGGCCGACAGGCGGACCTCGCCGCCCGCGGTCAGCCCGCCGCCATGGCTGAGATTGCCGCCGAGCGCGCTCAGCGTGGCGTCGGTCCCGGCGCTCAGGCCGCCCGTCGTGGTCAGCCCGCCGCCCGCCGTGGCCGTGAGGCTGGCGCCGGCGACATGCGTCCCGCCCAGCGTGATGCCGCCACCGGCGGCCAGCGACAGCGTGGTCCCGGCCTGCACCGCCCCGTTGCTCGCGAGC
>NZ_JACADR010000285.1 GCF_016106005.1 Roseomonas rosulenta | reverse complement strand
CCGCGCCCGGCGCAGGCGCCGGCGCGCCCCGGCGGCACGCCGCCGGCCCAGCCGCCGCGGCGGAACTGAGCGTGGGGGCCGATCCGCGCTTCTTTCCCGCGCACGGCCCGCTGAGCCTCGCGGCCATCGCCGAAGCCGCGGGGGCGCGGCTTTCGGGCGATGCCGGGCGGATGCTGGCCGGCGTGGCGCCGCTCAACCTCGCCGGCCCGCAGGACCTCGCCTTCTGCGAAGGGCGCCGCCACCAGGCGGCCCTGCGCGAAAGCCGCGCCGGGGCGGTGCTGGTCACGGCCGATGCGGAGGCCGCGGTGCCCGTGGGCTGTGCGGCGCTGGTGGTCGATGCGCCGCAGCTCGCCTTCGCGCGCGTTGCCGCCCTGTTCCATCCGCGCCCCGAGCCGATGGCGGGCGTCCACCCCTCGGCCGTCATCGCGCCCGATGCGACGATCGGCGAGGGCTGCGAGATCGGCCCCTTCGTGGTGGTCGGCGCGGGTGCGCAGATCGGCCCGGGCTGCATCCTGCACGCGCATGCCGTCGTCGGGCCCGGCTGCGTGCTCGGCGCGGGCTCCATCCTGCGCGCCCATGCCAGCCTGCTGCACTGCATCGCCGGCAGCGGCGTGGTGCTGCACGAGGGGGCGCGCGTCGGCAACGAGGGCTTCGGCTTCGTGACCACCAAGGCCGGCGAGCACGTGACCGTGCCGCAGGTCGGGCGCGTGATCCTGGGCGATGGCGTCGAGATCGGCGCCAATTCCTGCGTCGACCGCGGCGCCGCCGGGGATACGGTGCTGGGGCCGGGCACGCGCCTCGACAACCTGGTGCAGGTCGGCCACAACGTGAAGACGGGGCGCGGCTGCGTCATCGTGGCGCAGGCCGGCATCGCCGGCTCGTCGGAGCTCGGCAACTACGTGGTGGTCGCGGCCCAGGCCGGCATCACCGGCCACATCACGCTGGGCGACGGCGCGCGCGTGGGCGCGCAGGCGGGGGTGATGAACCACGTGCCCGCCGGCACGGACGTGGTGGGCAGCCCGGCCTGGCCAGCGCGCGAGACGCTGAAGGCCTTCGCCTGGCTGCGCCGCCAGGTGGCGCCCAGGGAGGGCGCGAAGGCGGGGAACGACAAGACGAGCGGGACGCAATGACCAGCGACGCAAAGACCGACGCCACCGAGGCCACCGAGGTCGGCACCTACGACATCGCGCAGATCATGCACGCGATCCCGCACCGCTACCCCTTCCTGCTGGTGGACCGGGTGGTGGAGCTGGTGAAGAACCAGTCCTGCATCGGGATCAAGAACGTCACGATCAACGAGAACTTCTTCCAGGGCCACTTCCCGACCATGCCGGTGATGCCCGGCGTGCTCATCATCGAATGCATGGCGCAGACCGCGGCCGTGCTGGTGGTCGAGACGCTCGGCCCGGACTGGGCCGGCAAGCTCGTGTACTTCATGACCGTGGACAGCGCGAAGTTCCGCAAGCCCGTGGTGCCCGGCGACCAGATGCGCGTGCACGTCACCAAGGAACGCCAGCGCGGCAACATCTGGAAGTTCTCCGCCGAGGCCAAGGTGGACGGCAAGGTGGTGGCCGAAGCCACCTACGCCGCCATGATCCTGGACCGCTGAGCATGGCCGAAATCCATCCGACCGCGGCGGTGGCCCCGGGCGCCGTCATCGGCGAAGGCTGCCGCATCGGCCCGGGCTGCGTCATCGGGCCGGACGTGGTGCTCGAACAGGATGTCGAGCTCATCGCCCATGTGGTGGTGGACGGCCACACGCGGATCGGCCGCGGCGTGCGCGTCTTTCCCTTCGCCACCATCGGCATGGCGCCGCAGGACCTGAAGTACCGCAACGAGCCGACGCGCTGCGAGATCGGCGCCGGCACGTTGGTGCGCGAAGGCGCCACCGTGCACCGCGCGAGCGTGGGCGGCGGCGGCGTCACCATCGTCGGCGCCAACTGCATGCTGATGGCGACGGCGCATGTGGCGCATGACTGCGTGCTGGGCGATGGCGTCATCCTCGCCAACAACGTGATGCTCGGCGGGCATGTGCAGGTCGGCCCCGGCGCCTTCATCGGCGGGGGGGCTGCGGTGCATCAGACGGTGCGCATCGGCCGCCTCGCGATGGTGAGCGGCATGGCGGGGGTCACCAACGACATCCCGCCCTTCGGCTACGTCTTCGGGCTGCCGGCGCGCCTGGTGGGCTTCAACCGCATCGGCCTGTTGCGCCGGGGTGCGACACGCGACCAGCTGCGCACGCTGCGCGCGGTGCACACCATGCTGTTCAAGGACCCGGGCGAATTCGCCGCGAAGCTCGACCAGGCCGCTGCACGCTTCCCCGAGGATGCGCTGGTGCAGGAGCTGATCGCCTTCGTGCGCGACCCCTCGCGCCGGCGCCAGCTCGTGCGCCCGGGCCGCATGGCCGCGCCCGAGCTCGGCGGCACGGATGAGGAGAACGGGGACGGGTCGTGAGCCCCGGACCCAGCGACGCCCCCTTGGGCATCATCGCCGGCGGCGGGCTGCTGCCCGTGCGCGTGGCGGAAGCGGTCGCGGCTTCGGGCCGGCCGGTCGTGGTCGCCGTGCTGGACGGGCATGGCGATGCCGCCGCCTATGCGCGCTTCCCGGCGCAGGCTTTCCGCTGGGGGCTGGCGGCGACCATGCTCGCCTGGCTGAAGGGCCATGGCGTGCGGCAGGTGGTGCTGGCGGGCACCGTCTCGCGCCCCTCGGTGCTGTCGCTGCGCCCGGATGCGGCGGGGGTGAAGCTGCTGGCGCGGATCGGCCGCGCCGCCTTCACCGGCGATGATTCCATCCTGCGCGCCGTGATGAACGTGCTGGCCGAGGACGGGTTCGAGGTGCTGGGCGCGCAGCAGGTGCTGGCCGGGCTACTGCCGCCGGCCGCGCTGCTGGCCGGCCCCGGTCCCGACGACCTTGCCCGCGCCGACATCCAGCGTGGCCTCGCGGTGTGCCGTGCGCTCGGCGCGGTGGATGTCGGCCAGGGCTGCGTGGTGCAGCAGGGCCTGGTGCTGGCGGTGGAGGCGATCGAGGGCACCGACGCCATGCTCGCCCGCGCCGGCGCGCTGCGGCGCGAAGGCCCCGGCGGCGTGCTGGTCAAGGCGCTTAAGCCCGGCCAGTCGCGCCTCGCGGACCTGCCCACCATCGGCCCGCGCACGGTCGAGAATGCGCGTCTCGCCGGGGTGCGCGGCTTGGCCTTCGAGGCCGGCGGCACCATCCTCCTGGAGCGTGACGCAACCATCGCCGGCGCGGCGGCGGCGGGGATCTTCCTGCTGGCCTTCGACCCGGCCGAGTATTCCGAAGGAACCACAGCATGACCGAAGGCCGCTTCCTGCACACCATGATCCGGGTGGGCAACCTCGAGCGTTCCATCGCCTTCTACACCAAGCTGCTCGGCATGAAGGAACTGCGCCGGCGCGACGTGCCCGACGGCAAGTACACCCTCGCCTTCCTCGGCTACGGGCAGGGCAATGCCGAAGGCCAGGGCGAGATAGAGCTGACCTACAACTATGGCGTCGAGAAATACGAACAGGGCACCGCCTTCGGCCACCTCGCGGTCGGCGTGCCCGACGTGGCGGCGGCCTGCGAGGCGGTGCGCGCCGGCGGCGGCAAGGTCACGCGCGAGGCGGGCCCCGTGAAGTTCGGCACCACCATCATCGCCTTCGTGGAAGACCCGGACGGCTATAAGATCGAGCTGATCCAGCGGATGTCCTGACCGGCCCGGTGCGGGTTCCGGCCCGCGCCCGCCGCACATGGGAGGCACCGATGGGAAGCCTGATCGGCACCTGGAGACTGGTGGAGGCCCGCGCCTTCGGCCCCGACGGGGTCGAGCTCGCACCCCCTCTGGGCCCCGACCCGATCGGAATCATCACCTACGAGGCCGAGCGCATGATCGT
Source organism: Roseomonas rosulenta (assembly GCF_016106005.1). Lineage (GTDB taxonomy): Bacteria > Pseudomonadota > Alphaproteobacteria > Acetobacterales > Acetobacteraceae > Neoroseomonas > Neoroseomonas rosulenta. Next base: position 1,725 of record NZ_JACADR010000285.1, on the reverse strand, counting down.
CGCAGTTGCGAGGCCCGATGAGCCGGCGCTCTTCAGCGGATACGCGGGGCGCTATAGCTTCGACGGGGAGACCCTCACCGTGCTGGTGGATGCCGCCTCCGATCCCTCGGCGCCGATCGAGCAGGTGCGCCGCATCCATTTCGAAGGGCCAGGCCGCTACGTGGCGACACCGACGATGCCCGTCCTGGGGCATGCGGCGGGGCTGCGCCTGACCTGGGAACGGGTCGGCTGACGCGCGGACGGGAACACCGCCCTTGGACCTCGTCGACCTTCTGCGCGGCCTCCTCGACACCACCGAGGACGCCGCGCGTGCCCTGGTCGGCCGCGAGCGCATCCGCCTCGCGGTCACCGGCCTGTCGCGCGCGGGCAAGACCGTCTTCCTCACCTCGCTGATCGCGAACCTGCTTGCCGCCGGGCGCGGCGCGCGCACGCTGCCCGCGCTGTCCGACGCCACCGGCGGGCGCATCCGCCGCGTCTTCATCATTCCCGCCGGCACCGAGACCATCCCGCGCTTCGACCCCGACGGGCACCTCGCCGCACTCGCCGCCGACCCGCCGCGCTGGCCCGAGCGCACAGATGACTTCTCCACCCTGTCGATCGCCATCGACGTGGAGCGCCGCAATTCGCTTGGTGGCCTGCTGCCGGAACGGCGCGTCACGCTCGACCTGATCGACTATCCCGGCGAATGGCTGCTCGACCTGCCGATGCTGCGTCAGGACTACGCCGCCTGGTCGGAGGAGACGCTGGCGCGCCTCGGGCGCGGCATCCGCGCCGGCGCGGCAGCGCAGTTCCTCGCCTTCCTCGAGGACCTGCCCGACGACGCGGCAGCGGAGGATGCGCTCGCGAAGCGCGGCTACACGCTCTATCGCGACGCGCTGCGCGCCTGCCGCGACACGCATGGCCTGCGCTACCTCCAGCCCGGCCGCTTCCTCAACCCCGGCCCGCGCGGCGAGGCGCCGCTGCTCTGGTTCTTCCCGCTGCCATCCACCGCACGCGGCGGCCTCGCGCAGCTCTGCGCGCGGCGCTTCGATGCGTATCTGGCGGACCAGCGCGCGACCTTCCTCGACCCCTTCTTCGCGCGCTTCCACCGCCAGGTCGTACTGGTGGACGTGCTGGGCGCGCTGCATGCCGGCGAGGAAGCCTTCCACGACACCGGCGACGCGCTCTCCGCCATCGCCTCCGTCATCTCCGGTGCGAACTGGTTGGAACGGCTGCTCGGCGCGGCGCCCACGCGCGTCGCCTTCGCCGCCACCAAGGCCGACCACGTGCCCACGCGCGCGCGCGACGCGCTGGCCGCGCTGGCCGAGCACATCACGATGGGCGCGCGCGGCCGCGCGGAACAATCGGGCGCGGCGGTCTCCTTCCACGCCCTCGCTGCCATCCGCTGCACCGAGGACGCGGTCGCGCGGCTCGAGGGCCATTCGGTCGCCGCCGTGCGCGGGGTCCTTTTGCAGGACGGGGTCGGCGCCACCATCTATCCGGGCGAGGTGCCGATGAAGCCGCCCGAACCCGCCTTCTGGGATGCCGGCCTGTTCACCATGCCGGAATTCCGCCCGCCGCGGCTCGACCCCGCGGGCGCCAGCGGCATGCCGCATCTCGGGCTGGACGCGCTGCTCGCCTGGCTGATCGGGGATGCGCTGTGAGCGCGCGCGGCGGCCATGGCGGCAAAGCGCCGGCCGTGCCCGCGGCGGCGCCGGACGAGCGCGGCGGGGACCGGCCGGGCCC
>NZ_JACADR010000284.1 GCF_016106005.1 Roseomonas rosulenta | reverse complement strand
CGCGACCTGCTGGCCGCCGCCGCGGGCGAGATCGTGCGCCTGCGCAGCGCCCTCGCGCTGGCCGAGGCGCGCCTCGGCGCCCTGCCCGATGAGGTCGGGCCGCACCGGCGCGTCTACCTCACGCCCGACGCGCCGGCCTGGCTGGTGGCGGAGGTCCGCCGCGCCTTCCGCCGGCGCTACCACCCCGACAGCCACGGGAATGCGGGCCGGCGTTGCCGAGCCGAGGAAGTCTTCAAGCGGGCGGAGGCGGTCTTCGCCGAGATCGAGGCGCGCGGCTGAAGACCGCAGCCGACGGGCACGGTCGCCGATTCGCGCTTGGCGCGAGGAGCGCTGGTTTCCCTGATCGCGGCGACAACCAGGGATTGCATCGATCCAACCCCTGATGCGTAGAAGTCTGAGGCCGGGGCTGCTAGGTCTCAAAAATAACAGAGGGACTCCCTCCCGCCCCATGTCGGCCACCTCGCCGCTCGAGAACAAGAAGGCCCTGACCAACTGGCCGTCCGCGCGCCTGCTGGAATTCGCCGAGGCGCATGCCGGCGATGTCGAACTGCTGGCCTTCATCCTGGGCGAGCTCGGCCGCCGCGACGTCGAGGTCGCGCAGTCCGCCGCGCGTCGCGTGTCGCAGCTGCTGAACCGCGCCGAGACCACCGAGGCGCAGAACCCCGCCGCCGCGGCGGAACGCGATGGGCGGCTCGAACAGCTGCGCGCCCGGCTCGAAGCCACAGAGCAGCGGCTGCGCGAGGCAGAGATGCGCGCCGCCGCCGCCGAGCGCGCCCTGGCGACCGAGGCGCTACCCGCCCGCAGCAACGGCCTTCTGCGCCGCGTCCACCTGGCCGAGACGGCGCCCGCCTGGCTGGTCGATGCCGCGCGCCGCGCCTTCCGCCTGCGCTTCCACCCCGACCGCTTCGCCGACCCGGCGATGAAGGCGCGGGCGGAGGAGACCTTCAAGGAGGCGGAGGAAGTGTTCCGCCAGATCACCGTGAACCACAACGGCCACGCCTGACGCGGGCCGGCGCCGCCCGGGTGGTTTCGAGCCCGGCGCGACGCGCTCCGCCCCCGACCCGGCGGGCATCACCACCCGAACGGCCAGGCCCAGCCCGCTGCTGTCCGCCCTACAGCGCGGCGGCGGCCTCCAGCACCTGGGCGGCATGCGCCTCTGGCTTCACCTTGCGCCAGACCTTCACGATCTTGCCGTCGGCGCCGACCAGGAAGGAGGACCGCTCCATGCCCAGGTAGGTCTTGCCGTACATCGACTTCTGCACCCAGACGCCATAGGCCTCGGCCACCGCGTGGTCCTCGTCCGACGCCAGCGGGAATTCCAGCCCGTACTTCTTCGCGAACTTCTCGATCGGCGCCATCGGGTCGGGGCTGACCCCGATCACCTCGATCCCGATCTTCCCCAGCGCCGGCAGCGCCTCCTGCACGCCGCAGGCCTGCTTGGTGCAGCCGGGCGTATCGGCCTTCGGATAGAAGTAGATGAGGTAGGGCTTGCCCTTCAGCGCGGCGGAGGAGACCTCGCGCCCGCCGCTCGCCTTCATCTTGAAGGCAGGCGCCTTCTTGCCCTCGGCCAATTCGCTCATGCTTGGTCCCCCTGGATCTCCGGGCGGCCCAGGCGGTATTCGAAGATCGCGCGTACCGCCTTCGCCCGCGTGGCCATCTGTGCCTGGAGTCCGGGAAGGTCAACCGGCGCACCCTCCGGGTCGAGCCGCCGGCAGGCGTTGAGCAGTGCGGCAGCGACGCTGTCGGGCAGCGCCTCCTCCCGCCAGGGGCCGACGGTCAGGCGCAGCAGGCCGCTGACCGTGCGCCACAGCCGTTCGGCGGCGACCAGCGTGGCCGCCTCCTCGGCGGTCAGCGCACCGACCGCTGCGAGGTTGGCCAGCGCGCGGCGCGTCGTGGTGGCCAGCGTCTCCGGATGCCGGCGCGCCTGCACCAGCTGCAGCGCCTGGGCGATGAACTCGACCTCGACCAGGCCGCCGCGGCCGAGCTTCACGTCCCAGGGGCCATCGGGGGGCAGGTCGCGCAGCATGCGCGCGCGCATCGCGACCGCGTCCGGGATGGCCTTCTCGGCGGCATCGGGGCGCAGCAGCGCGCTTCGGATGGCGGCCTCGACGCGCCGGCGCAGCGGGGCCGGGCCGGCCACCACCCGTGCGCGGGTCAGCGCCATGCGCTCCCAGGTCCAGGCATCCTCGGCGTGGTAGCGCTGGAAGGCCGAGAGCGAGACGGCGACCGGCCCCTTCGAGCCCGAGGGCCGCAGCCGCATGTCCACCTCATACAGCTTGCCCTCCGCACCCGGCGCGGCGATGGCGGCGACCATCTGGTGCGCGAGGCGGGTGAAGTACTGGCTGACCGGCAACGGACGCGGCGGGGGCGCACCGCGCCTCGCGCGGCCCTCGCTCATCTCCGCGCCCTCGGCATGGTCGTAGATCAGGATCAGGTCGAGGTCGGAGCCCGGCAGCATTTCCCGCCCGCCGAGCTTGCCGAGTGCGACGATCGCCAGCGCGCCCCCCTTGACCTTGCCGTGACGCTCCGCAAAGGCGGCGGTGACATGCGGCAGCAGGGAGGACATGGCGGCATCGGCCAGGGCGGAGCGCGCCTCGCCCGCCGCATCGACGTCGAGCGTGCCCTCCAGCGTGGCGGCGTCGATCTCGAACTTGCCCTCCTGGACCAGGCGGCGGGCGGCCTCCATCGCTTCCTCGATGTGGTCCGCGTCCTGCAGCAGGGCAGGCAGGGTGGCGGCGGCGCTGCCCACGGTGCCGCCCGCGCCCATCAGCAGCCCCTCCAGCGCGGCGGTGTGGCTCGACAGGTGGTCGGCCAGCTGCGGCGCGGCGCCGAGCACGCCGGCCAGCCGGTCCAGCAGCGGCGGGTTGCGCGCCAGCAGGGACAGCACCTGCACCCCGGCCGCGAGCCGGCTGAAGACGCCATCGAGGCGCTGGATCGCGGTATCCGGGTCGCGCTGCTTCGCGAAGGCGGCGAGCAGCGCCGGCATCAGCGCGGTGAGCAGCTCGCGCGCCCGCTCGCTGCGCGTGGCCCGGGTATGCCCGTGGTGCCAGCCGCGCACCAGCGCCGCCACGCCCGAGGGATTCGCATAGCCCATGGCGCTCAGCGTCGCGATGGTGCCTGGGTCGTCCTCGACGCCGGTGAAGACCAGGCTGCCGTCCACCGCCTCGGCGCCGAGGGTGGGTTCGGATTCGAACATCCGCCCGTAGTGGCGTTCCACCTTGGCCATGTGCGCGACGAAGGCGCTGCGGAAGGCCTCGGGATCCGCGAAGCCGAGGAAGGAGGCGATGCGCGCCACCCCCTCGGCATCCTCGGGCATGCGATGCGTCTGGCGGTCGGCCACCATCTGCAGCCGGTGCTCGAGGTTGCGCAGGAAGACGTAGGCATCGGCGAGGTCGGCCGCGGCCTTGCGGTCGATCTTGCCGGCGGCGGCGAGGGCGACCAGCGCGCCCAGCGTGGTCGGGTCGCGCAGCCCCGGGTCGCGCCCGCCCCAGATCAGCTGCAGCACCTGGGCGGTGAACTCGATCTCGCGGATGCCGCCCCGGCCGAGCTTCACGTCGTGGCCTTCCACCTGGACGGTGGCGTTGGCCCCCTTCGCACCCTTGTGGGCGTGGATCTGTCGCTTGATGGAATGGATGTCGGCGACGGCGGCGAAGTCGAGGTGGCGGCGCCAGACGAAGGGGCGGATCTCGCGCAGGAAGGTCTCGCCCGCCGCGCGGTCGGCACCCACCGGGCGCGCCTTGATCATGGCGGCGCGTTCCCAGTTCTGCCCCATGCTCTCGTAATAGGTGATGGCCGCCGGGATCGAGACCGCGAGCGGTGTGGCCGCCGGGTCCGGGCGCAGGCGCAGGTCGGTGCGGAAGACATACCCCTCCGCCGTGCGTTCCTCGAGCAGCCGGACCAGGTCGCGGGCGATGCGGACATAGACCGCCTGCGCCCGGTCGGCGTGATAGGCTGCCGCGGTCGGTTCATACAGCACCATGAGGTCGACATCGGACGAGTAGTTCAGTTCGCGCCCGCCGAGCTTGCCCATGCCGAGCACGACGAGGCCGGAGTTCCGCCCGACGAGCCGCGGGTCCGCCCGCGCCGCGCCGGACAGCTTCAACTCGCCCCGCGCCGCGGCATCGCGCAGCAGGTGCGCGCAGGCGGCGTCGATGGCGGCCTCCGCCAGGTCGGACAGCGCCCCAGTGACGCGGTCCAGCGCCCACAACCCGGTGATGTCCGCCACCGCCGCCGCCAGCGCGCCCTGCCGCTTGGCCTGGCGCAGGATGGTGGCGAGTGCCGCGCGCGGCGTGGCCGGGTCGATGCGCGAGAGCGGATCGAGCGCCCGTTCGAAGGCCACGTCCGGCCCGCGCTCGGCCAGTGCCAGCAGCGCGGCGGATTCACGCACCGCGAGTTCCGCGAGATACGGGCTGTGCCCGCCCAGGGCGGCGATCAGCGCCGCGCCGGCGGGGCTGGCCGCGAAGTCGCGCTCGGCCGCCCCGCGCTCGGAGAAGTGATCGACCGCCAGCGCGGCGGCGGCGGGGTCGAAGGGGCGGGGCAGGCGCTCGGGGCTGAAGCAGGCCGTCATGGCCGGGCAGGGAACAGGTGAGGCGGGCCGCGGGTCAAGCCGGCCACTTCCTGAACCGCCTGTTGCGGGCGGTGCTGGCCGTGGTGGTGCTGGGCGCGATCGGGCTGACCGCCGCCGCTTGGCGGCTCGGCCAGGGACCGGTCGAGGTGCCCTGGCTGGCGCGCCAGGCCGAAGCCGCCTTCAACACCGCCGATACCTCCGCCCGGCTGAGCATCGGCGAGGCCTCGCTCGAATGGGCCGGCTGGCGCGAGGGGCACCGCTCGCCGCTCGAGTTCACCCTGCGGCGGGTGCGCGCGGTCGATGCCGATGGCGCGATGCGGGCCGAATTGCCGGATGCGGTGGTCTCGCTCTCGCTGGGCTGGCTGCTGCGCGGGCAGGTGGCGCCGCGCGAGCTCGAGATACGCGGGCTCAGCCTGCGTGCCGAGCGCGGGGCGGATGGCGGCTTCAGCCTGGGCCTCGGCCTGCTGCCGCAGGGTGCGGAGGCCGCGCCGCCGGCCGCCGCCCCGGGTGCGGAGGCACCTTTGCTTGCGATCCTGGCCGAGCTGATGCAGCCGCCCTCTGACGCCACCCCGCTGTCGGCTCTGCGCCGCCTGCGCCTCGCCGACACCCGCCTGGTGGTGGCCGATGCGCAGCTCGACCGCACCTGGTCGGTCGATGTCGCCGTGCTGTCGCTGACGCGGCGCGAGGGTGGCGGGCTCGATCTGTCGGGCAGCGGCGTCGCGGCCCTCGGGCCGGAGCGCGTGCCGCTGCGCGTGACCGGCATGATCGAGGGTGCGACGCGCGACGGCCAGGTCACCCTGAGCCTGCCGGCGATCCGCCCGGCGGCGCTGGCGCGCGCCGCACCCGTGCTGCGCCCGCTGGCGGCGCTCGATGCCCAGGCCGACATCGCGCTGGATGTGCGGATCGAGGGGCTGCGGCTGCCCTCGCGCGCGCAGGCGCGGCTGCGTGTCGGGCCGGGGGCGATCGATCTTGGCCCACGCGGCCGCGTGGCGGTGGCGGCTATCGAGGCCGCCCTCGTGCTCGATGGCGGGGCGCTGCGGGTGGAACGCGCCCTGCTGCGCCCCGCGCCGGCCC
>NZ_JACADR010000283.1 GCF_016106005.1 Roseomonas rosulenta | reverse complement strand
CTCGCCGAATCGCTGCGCGGCGAGGTCGCCACGCCGCCGCCCCGCCCGGTGCGCCGTTCCGCCGCCCGCGGCGCGCGGCTCGGCGTCATGCCCTTCCGCGTCCTGGGTGGCGAATCGGATGCCGAGGTCTCGCTCGGGCTCGCGGGGGAGATCACCGCCGCACTCGCGCGCTTCCGCTGGCTGGTGCTGGTGGACAGTTCCTCGATCGCCGCGGCCGAGCGGCAGGAGGGCGTAAACGAGGAGCTCGACCTCGACTTCACCCTCTCGGGCACGGTGCAGCGCTCCGGCGACCGGGTGCGCGTGACGCTCCGCCTGACCGACCACCGCCCGCCCGATGCCGTGGTCTGGGCCGAGCGGTTCGATCGCGACGCCGGCGACATCCTGGCGCTGCAGGACGAGATCGCCGCCGAGGTGGTCGCCCGCGTCGACCCCGAGATCCTGCTGATCGAGGCGAATCGCGCCGCCACCCGCCCGCAGGTCCATGCCACTGCCTATGACCTGCTGCTGCGCGCGATCCCGGCGATCTACCGGCTCGACCGGCAATCCTACGAGCTCGCGGGCAGCCTGCTGTCGGAGGCGACGCGGCTCGAGCCCGACTACGCGCCGGCCTTCGCCTGGCATGCCTACTGGCACCTGTTCCTGGTCGGGCAGGGCTGGGCGCAGGCGGGCACCGAGGTGCTGGCCAAGAGCGAGGAGCTCGCCTCGCGTGCCGTCGCCCTCGACCCCTCGGATGCGCAGGCGCTGTCCATCCTGGGGCATGTGCGCGCCTTCCTGCACCACCGCGTGGCCGAGGCGGTGACGCTGTATGAACGCGCGCTGGCGCTGAACCCGAACCTGCCCATGGCCTGGGTCTTCTCAGCGCTCACGCTGTCCTACCGCGGCGAGCACGTCGAGGCGCTGCGGCGCTGGGAGAAGTACAAGAAGCTGGCGCCGCTGCACCCGCATGCCTTCTTCTTCGACGCCGCGCGGCTGGTGCCGCTGCTGATGCTGCGCCGCTTCGAGGAGGTGGACGCCGATGCGCGCCAGGTGACGGCGCTGCATGCCGGCTTCACCTTCCCCTACAAGCTGTGGCTTTCGGCGCTGGGGCATCTCGGGCGGCGGGGCCAGGCGGCCGAGGTGCTGGCGAAGCTCATCGTCCTCGAGCCCGACTTCAACATCCGCAAGGCGCGTGAGCGTTCGCCGCTGCAGATGCCCGCCGAGCTCGACTTCTATCTGGCCGGGCTGCGCAAGGCCGGGCTGAGCTGAGCTGAGCGGCGCTACAGCGGCCGGATCGAATCGCCCGGGCGGATGGTGCCGCCCTTCACGATGAGGCAGTTCAGCCCCGAGCGATGGATCAGCGGCTTGAACACCGGCTTGCCCAGCAGGTCCTCGAGATACTGGCAGGGGACGTTCAGCCGCCCGCCGACCAGCACGACATCGCCCACGCGGAATTCCCGCCCGACCAGGTGGTTCAGCGGCACGCCCGCGGTGGTGAGGTTGCGCCGCGTCTCGTGCGGCCGCAGGTCGATGCCGTGGTCGCGCTTCAGGGCGTCGAGCGTTTCCATCTCGATCAGCGTGACCTGGCGGTCGGGGTGCGGCTTGTGGCTGTAGGTGCCGCGCGCGGTGGCGTAGCGGTCGCCCTCGATGCCCACGCCTTCGATCAGGCGCGCGGCGTCGAGCTCGACCATGGGGGCGCTGGCCTCGGGCGCGATGTGGATCGCGAGAAGCACGCCGGTGAAGTCGTGGCTCATCGCAGCAACTCCGCCGCGGCGCGGGTCAGCGCGCCATCCACGTTCCACAGCGATTCCAGCACGCGGAAATGGTCGGCTCCGGGGATGGGAACGAGCGCGCCGGGCGCCTGCGCCTCGGCCCGGATGCGGTGGAAGACGCGCGACTGGCGGCGCAGTTCCGGCAGTTCCGCGCCGCCATAGGCGATGGCGATCGGCTTCATCACCACCGGGCGGCGGATCGGCGAGAGGTCGGCGATCTCAGCCTCGGTCAGCCGCAGCTTCTCATCGAGGTAGGTGTCGCGGATCGGGCCGAGCTCGTAGATGCCTGACATCGCGAGCGCGGCGGTCACCGCCGGGTGCTCCGCGGCGAGCGCCGCCAGGTGCCCGCCCGCCGACCAGCCCGAGACCACGATCGGCCCGGCGATGCCATGCGCGGGGCCTTCCGCGCTCAGCCAATCGAGCGCGCGGCTGACCTGCCAGGCGATGGTGGTGAGGGACGCCTCTGGTGCCAGGGTGTAGCCTGGCAGTGCGGCCGACCAGCCCATGGCCAGCGCGCCTTGCGCGAGGATGGCGAAATCCTCCCGCCGGTTGCGCTGCCAGTAGCCGCCATGGATGAACACGAGGCAGGGGGCGGCGGGATCGGCGCCCGGGAACAGGTCCCACTTCTCGCGCTCCGCCGGGCCGTAGGGCAGGTCGAGATGCCCCGCATGCGCGGCGCGGAATTCCGCCGAGAGCGCATTGCGCGCGGCGATCTGCGCGGCGCTGTCGGCCACCATGTCGGTGTTGTTGTAGGCGTCGTCGCGGTCCTTCTGCGACCAGTAGCGCCAGCCTTCCGCGAAGGCGTAGGGCGTGCCGGCGCTCATGGCGCGATCACCCGCACCGGCGCCCCGGCATTGAAGGCGGCGATCGCCTCGACCGTGCCTTCGTAATAGGCGCGGTAGTTCTGCTGCGTGACATAGCCGAGATGCGGCGTGAGGAAGGTGTTGGGCGCCGCGAGGATCGGGTGGCCGGGCGGCAGCGGCTCGATGTCGAAGACGTCGATGCCCGCGCCGGCGATGGTGCCGGCCTTGAGTGCGGCGATCAGCGCGTCCTGGTCGATCAGCGGCCCGCGGGAGGTGTTCACGATGAAGGCGGTCTTCTTCATCTGCGCGAGGTCCGCCGCGCCGACGATGCCGTGCGAGCGGTCCGACAGGATCAGGTGCAGCGTCACGACATCCGCCGTGGACAGCAGCGTCGCCTTGTCCACGCGGGTCACGCCCACCTCCGCCGCGCGTTCCTCGGTCAGGTTCTGGCTCCAGGCCACGACCTTCATGCCGAAGGCGAGCCCCACCTTCGCGACGCGGGCGCCGAGCTTGCCGAGGCCCACCACGCCGAGCGTGCGCCCTTCGAGCCCCCAGCCGACCGAGGTCTGCCACTGCCCGGCGCGCAGCGCGGCCTGCTGCGCCGGCAGGTCGCGCATCAGGCCGGTGATCAGCCCCCAGGTGATGTCCACCGTCGGGTCGCCGAAGGACGGCGTGCCGCAGAAGACGACGCCGCGCTCGGCACAGGCCGCCGCGTCGATCGAGCGATTGCGCGCGGCCGTGGTGACCAGCAGGCGGAGGTTCGGCAGCGCTTCGATCAGCGGGCGGGGGAAGGGGGTGCGTTCGCGCATCGCGAGGATGGCGTCGAAGGGGGCCAGGCGCTGCACCAGCGCGGCGCGGTCGGTGATCGTGTCGCGGAACACCGTGACCTCGAGCCCCGGGAGCCTGTCCCACGGCCCCATGGACATGGCGACACCCTGGTAGTCGTCGAGGATGGCTAGTCGCTTGATGGCGTCGGGCATGGGGCGTCTCCTGCTGGTGGCGCGTGCATGGCGCGGCGGCGGCCGTTGCGCAAGCGGGGTTCAGCCGGGCGTTATCCCCGCCAGCGCAGCGCGCAGCGGGGCGGGCAGCGGTGTCGGCACCTTCTGCGTCGCGCGATCCACATAGACATGCACGAAGTGGCCCTCGGCCGCCGCGACCTCGTCCTCGTTGCGGAAGATGCCGATCTCGTAGCGCACCGAGGTATTGCCCGCCCGCCCGCAGCGCAGCCCGGCCGTCACCTGGTCCGGGAAGGCGATGGGCGCGAAGTAGCGGCACTGCGTCTCGACCACCAGGCCGATCACCGGCGCGGTCGGGATGTGCAGGAAGCCGGTGTCGATCAGGAAGCGCGCCACCACCGTGTCGAACCACGAATAGTAGGTCACGTTATTCACGTGGCCATAGACGTCGTTGTCCATCCACCGCGTCGGGATCGCCAGGAAGAAGCGGTAGTCGGCGCGGGTGCCGCGGTCCTTCGACATGCTCAGCCGCCCAGGGCGCGGGTCACGATGGCCTCGTCCACGCACACCTCGAAGGCCGGCGCGCCCTTGATCACGCCGGCGGAGCGCATCGCGCCCTGCAACTGGTCGAAGGCGGCGCGCGGGAAATGCGGGTTCGGCGCCCAGAGCGCCAGCGACTGATACCGCGCCAGCGCCGCGGCCAGCGCGGGCTGCGGCACCTCGGGGAACATCGGCGCGACGGTGGCGGCGATCTCGGCCGGGGGCGCCTGTGCAACCCACGCCAGCGCGGCCGCCATGGCGCGGATCATGGCGGCGAATTCCGCCTGGCGTTCCGCGATGCGCGTCTCGGTCGCGTAGAAGGCGGTGTAGGCGGAGGGTCCGCGATCAGCCGCGCGGTGCCAGACCGAAAGCCCCGCCGCCTCGGCCAGCGCCGCATGCGGTTCGAAGACCTGCGCGACATCGAGCCGCCCCTCGCGCACGGCGGCGATGTTCTCGGCCATGGAGCGATCCGTCACGCGGTCCAGCGCATCCGGGTCGATGCCCGCGCGCCGCAGGTCATCCTGCAGGCACCACCAGGGTGTCGGCACCTCGCTGACCGTGCCGAAGCGCAGCCCCGGCAGGTCCGCCAGCGCGAAGCCCGGCCGCGCGCCGCGCCCGACCAGCAGGAAGGGGTCCTTCATCACCACCGCGCAGAAGGACCGCAGCGGGCAGGAAGGGTCGCGGTCGCGCAGCAGCATCGGCCGCATCGGGCCGGACCAGGCGATGTCGGCCGCGCCGCTCAGCAGGTTGTCGGCGGCCTTGTTGGGGTCGCCCGCGGTGTCGCGCCGCACCTCGACGCCCTGCGCGGCGAAGAGGCCGCGCGCCTCGGCCACGTAGAACGGCGCGTAGAACACGGCGCGGAAGGGCTCGTTGAGGATGATGGGCTGCACGGCGGGTCCCCCTGGTGGCCGGGGCGCATCCTGCGCAGGCCCGCGCCGGCGCACCAGACCCCGCCCTGGCTGCGCGCCGCGCATGGCCCGCACGCCAGCCCCGCCGATTCGCCGCTGGCGTGTCCTGGCAAGATCGCGGCATAACCCCCTGCCCGGACAGGGGGGAGCCCCCGAGCCCTTCGCCGGGACTCGTGATGACGCTACATCTGGTGTGTGTCGGCGCCTTGGGCCACAATCCCTGGGTATCGACCGCGCTGATCCAACGCCTCGGGAACCCCCATGTTCGCCGCGCCCCGGCCTGAAACATCGCCTCGACTGGAGCCGTTCCGCCTGCGCGGGGCGAACTTCAACCTGCTGGTGCTGCGCCTGCTGGACCCGCGGCCGGAGGCGGTGGTGCCCGCCATCGGCGACCAGTTCCGCCGCGCGCCGGGCTTCCTGCGCTTTGCCCCGGTGGTGCTCGGCCTGGCCGACCTCGAGGTGCCGCCGAACAGCGTCGATTTCGCAGGTCTCATCGAGGGTCTGCGTGGGCTCGAGATCGTGCCGATCGGGACCACCGGCGGCACGCCCGAGATGCGCAACGCCGCCATGGCCTTCGGCCTGCCGCCGATCCGCAGCGTCGGCGGCAAGGAGAGCGACGAGGCTGCCCCCGCGCCGGCCGCCGCAGCGCCGGCCGAACCGATCGCCCCGCCGCCCGCGCCGCCGCC
>NZ_JACADR010000282.1 GCF_016106005.1 Roseomonas rosulenta | reverse complement strand
CTGCTCGGCATCGCGCCGCTGCTGGCGCGCCGCCCGGGGCGGCTCTCGGGCGGCGAACGCCAGCGCGTCGCGCTCGGCCGGGCGCTGCTGTCGCGCCCGCGCCTGCTGCTGATGGACGAGCCGCTGGCCGCGCTCGACGCCGCACGGCGCAATGAGGTGCTGCCCTTCCTCGCGCGGCTGCGCGACGTGGCGCGCATCCCGATCCTCTACGTCACACATGCGCTGGACGAGGTGGACGCGCTCGCGGACCGGCTCGTGCTGCTCGACGCCGGCCGCGTCCTGGCCGAGGGCACCGTGGAGGCGCTGACCGCGCGCACCGACCTGCCTTTGGCGGCGCGGCGCGATGCCGGCGTGCTGATGGCCTGCACCGTCCGCTCCGCGACGGACGGCCTTGCGACACTGGATTTCGACGGCGGCGTGCTCGTCACCATCGCGCGCCCCGGTCCGCCCGGCGCGCGGCTGCGCGTGCGGCTGCGCGCCCGCGACGTGGCGGTGGCGATCGAGGAACCGCGCGGCATCTCGACGCAGAACATCCTCCCGGTGACGCTCGCCGCCATCGATGAAGGGAGCGAGCCGGGCGAGGTGTTCCTGCGCCTGGCGGCGGGGCCGACGACACTGCTCGCCCGGGTCACGCGCGACAGCGTGGCGCGGCTCGCGCTGCGCCCCGGCCTGCCGCTCTGGGCGCTGGTCAAGGCGGTCACCTTTGACCACCGCGCGGCGGGCGCGGCCGACGAGACGCCGCCCCCCCCCGCCCACCCGCTGCCGCGCATCGAGGAGACGCTGCCATGGCCCGGGTGACACGACGCGCGGGGAGGAATGCTGGCCCGGCGTGCGCCCGCGCGGCCCTGGCGGTCGCCAGGGCCGCGCGGTCACGCCCGGTGTGGGGCAGCACGGCCAGGGTCGGCCGGCGCGCCCGCAAGCCTGAGGGATCAGCACCATGAGCGCCACGCGGCGGATCGGCTCGGGACCGGCCGAAGTCTGCTCGCTCAGCCTTCGGATCGACCTGCCATCCGGGCGGATCGGCCCCGGCAAGATCCACCTGCTGGAGGCGATCGACCGCGAGGGCTCCATCTCCGCCGCGGGCCGCGCCCTGGGCATGAGCTACAAGCGCGCCTGGGACCTCGTGGACGCGCTCAACCGCCAGGCCGGCACGCCGGTGGTGGTGGCGAGCACGGGTGGATATCGCGGCGGCGGCGCGATGCTGACCGACGCTGGTCGCAACCTGGTGGCGGACTACCGCGCCATCGAGCGGGCGGCGAGCCGGGCGGCGGAGCCGCGGCTCGCCGCGCTTCTGCGGCGCATGGGCGGCTGAGCTTCTCCGCCGGGCTGCCAGGCCGTGCCGCGCCGGAGCGGGCGCAGCGGCGCCTGGCCGACGGCCCCGTGCCTGCGCACAACCTCGGCCTCTCCGTGTGCGTCAAGCGCGCATGCGCGCCCGCAAGGTGACCTTCCCCGCGGGGCGCGCGGCGCATGGCACAGGACGTTCAGGTCCGCGGATCGGCCGGAGGACCTGGCAGGGGCGACAGGCACGCGGCGAGCTCCGTCCCGTCCAGGACCTCCAGGAAGACCTCCTGCGCGCGGCGCAGCGCACCGGCGAGACGGTAACCGGGGGAGAAGCAGCAGGCCCCGCTATCGGCGCGGAAGCACTCGACGAGCGCCTGACCCGCTTCGACCCGCTGCACCACCGCACCGATGGGGAAGTCGTCCAGCAAGCGGGCCAATGTGGCGCCGCCGCACGCACCGCGCTGGGTGCGCACAGGCCGGACGCCGCCAGGTCCTGTACGATCTTCTGCTCGTGGTTGCGCGGCACGCCGATGCCCGCCGAGAGTTCCTCGGTCGATTGCCGGCGCGCCGGCTTCTCGCCCAGCGTCAGGAGGATCCGCAGCGCGATGTCGGCCGAGGCGAGCAGGCGCATCCACGCGCTTCCTGCGCGGCAAAGCGGACGGAATGGATTCGCGGTGGTCATGACGGCGGCCCTGCGAGCCATGCGGCCACTAGGTCCACGTGCAGGAACCCGATCAGCGGCAGCGTGTTCAGCGCCCAGGCTACGGTCAGCGCGCGGGCGACCTGCCCCCGGGTGGGCACCCGGCCGTGGGCAGATCCCTACCTGTGGCCGCAATATCCTTCGCCAACCCGGCCGACGCGGCCTATGAAAACAGCGGCCGGACCATCCACGTCATCGCGGGGCGCGACGCTCGCGCCTCGACGGCCGCATGGTCGACGGCACCGCTCATGGACAGGGAGCAAGCCCCGGCATGGCCAGCGAAGCGGAACACGGCTCGGCGCAAACGCCCCGGGGTCAGCCGGCGCCAGGCCTGCCGGCCGGCCTGCTCCATCGCCGGGCCGACCTCTCCCTCCTCGGTTTCGCGACCTCCGCCGATCTCGAGCCGCTGCATGGGCTCGAGGCGCAGGGGCGTGCCGATGCGGCGATCCGGCTCGGCACGGGCATTGCCGCGCGCGGCTTCAACATCTTTGCCATCGGCCCGGGCGGCGCGCGCATCTCCGAGGCGATCCGGCCGCTGCTGCACGACGCCGCGAGCCGCCGGCCCGCACCCAGCGACTGGGTCTACGTGAACAACTTCGCCGCGCCGCACCAGCCGGTCGCCATCGCTCTGCCGCCCGGCCGCGCACCCGCGCTGGACGCCGCGGCGGCGGAGATGATCGACGACCTGCGCGCCACCCTGCCCACCCTGTTCGAGAGCGAGGAGTTCCAGCGCCGGCGTAGCGCCGTCGAGGCGCGCTTCCACGGCGAGGCCGAGCGCGCCTTCGAGAGCCTCGGAGAGAAGGCCAACGCGCTCGGCGTCGCGATCATCCGCACGCCGATGGGCTTCGCGGTGGCGCCGCTGAAGGACGGCAAGGTGGTGCCCCCGGAGGAGTTCAACGCCTGGCCTGCCGAACGGCAGCAGGAGGTGCGCGGCGTCGTCGAGCAGATCGAGAAGGAGCTGGAGGCCACGCTGCGCGCGGTGCCGCGTATCGAGAAGGGGCGGCGCGACGCGGTGCGCGCGCTGCAGCGCGAGACCGCGATGGTGGTGATCGATCAGGCGGTGGCCGAGGCCTCCGCCCCCTTCGCCGACCTGCCGCCGGTCGCCGCGCATTTCGCCGCGATGCGCGACGACCTTCTGGAGAACTTCGCGTTGTTCCTGGACGGGGAGGACGGCAAGCCCGAGCCCCTGCTGACAAGCCTGAGGATGGGCTATCCCTTCGACCGCTACGACGTCAACGTGCTGGTGACACGGCCGGAGGGCCAGGAGGGCGCGCCTGTCGTCGAGGAACTCCACCCGACGCTCGCCAACCTGGTGGGGCGCATCGAGCATCTGCCCGTCCAGGGCGCGCTGGTCACGAATTTCCGCATGGTGCGCTCCGGCGCCCTGCACCGTGCCAATGGCGGCACGCTGGTGATCGACGCGCGCGCCCTGCTGGCCGAGCCGTTCAGCTGGTCCGCGCTGAAGCGGGCCCTGACGCGGGGCCGCATCGAGATCGAGGACATCGCCCGCTTTGTCGGGATGAGCAGTACCGTCTCGCTGGAGCCCGAACCGGTTCCGCTCGACTGCAAGGTCGTGCTGGTGGGCGACCGGCTGATCCACTACCTCCTTGCCGCCTTCGATCCGGAACTGGAGCACCACTTCAAGGTACTGGCCGATTTCGACGACGCCATCCCGCGATCGCCGGAGAGCGAGGCCCTGCTTGCGCGCCTGGTCGCCACGCTCGCCCGACGGGAGGGGCTGCCCCCGCTCGAGCGCGACGCCGTCGGGCGCGTCGTCGAGCAGGCCGCGCGCCTCGCCGAGGATTCGGCAAGGCTCACCCTGCTGCACGAGGCGCTGCGCGACCTCATGGTCGAAGGCGCGCATCTCGCGACGCTCGCCGGCCGCGATGTCGTACTGTGCGACGACATCGAGCAGGCGATCGCCGCGCAGCGCCACCGCGGCGCGCGCCTGCGCGAGCTCGCACAGGAGGCGATCCACCGCGGCATCGCGTTGATCGACACCTCCGGCAGCCGCATCGGCCAGGTGAACGGGCTGAGCGTCCTGGCGCTCGGTAGCCAGGGCTTCGGGCGCCCGAGCCGGATCACCGCCCGGGTGCGGCCTGGAAGCGGGCGCATCATCGACATCGAGCGCGAGGTCGAGCTCGGCGGACCCGTGCATTCCAAGGGCGTGCTCATCCTCGCGGGCTTCCTCGCCGGGCGCTATGCGCTCGATGCGCCCATCGCGCTGCATGCCAGCCTGGTGTTCGAGCAATCCTATGGCGGGGTGGAGGGCGACAGCGCCTCGGCGGCAGAACTCGTCGCGCTGCTCTCCGCACTCTCGGAACTGCCGGTGCGGCAGGATCTCGCGATCACCGGATCGATCAACCAGCATGGCGACATCCAGCCCATCGGTGGCGTCAACGACAAGATCGAGGGCTTCTTCGAGGTCTGCGCCGCACGCGGCCTGACCGGCAGCCAGGGCGTGCTGATCCCGGAATCGAACGTGCAGCACCTGATGCTGGACCGCGAGGTGGTCGCGGCCTGCGAGGCCGGCCGCTTCGCCGTTCATGCGGTGCGCGGGATTGACGAGGCTGCGGCGCTGCTGCTGGGGCGGGATGCCGGGGTGCGCGGGCCGGATGGCGCGTTTCCCGAAGGCAGCATCAACGCTCTGGTCGAGCGCCGGCTCGCCGCCTTCGCGGAGCAGCGGCGCGCCATGCTCGGCGGCGAGAGCGAGCGCCGCGAGGACCACCGATGAACGCCGCACCCGGGGGCGCGGTGCGGCGGGCGCGACTGCTGCTCGACCTCTGCCACATCGCTCACGACCAGGACGCGATCGCCACGGCGGCGGAGCTGGCGCGCCTGCTCGAGCGCGACCTGCTCGGCATCTATGTCGAGGACGAGGCAGTGCAGCACCTGGCGAGCCTGCCCTTCGCACGCGAGTTGCGGCTGCCATCGGGGGCCTGGGCGGCGCTGGACCCGGCGCAGCTCGATCAGGAGTTCCGCAGCGCGGCGGAGCGGCTGCGGGCGATGCTGCGCCAGCAGGCCTCCCGCTTCGACGTGCGAAGCGAATTCCAGACGGTGCGCGCGGACCCGGCGCGCTACGTTGCGGGGATCTCAGGCGGCGCGGACGTGGTGGTGCTCGCCGTCCCGCGCGAGGCCTCGGCGCGCGCCGTCGGCAGCTTCGCCGCAGCCTGGCATGCGGCGATCGAGTCGCCAGCGACGACGCTGCTACTGCCGTCGCGGCTGGCACGGCGGCGCGGCCCGGTTGCTGCGGTGCTGGGCGCCGGCGCCGAGCAGCGAGCCCGCGCGGCGGCCTCGCTCGCCGCGGCGACCGGAGAGAATGTGGTCGCGCTGGTGCAGGATGCAGAAGCGGCCGACGGGTCGCTCGGCGAGGCGGGCCGCTCCGCCGGCCGCGCGGAGCATCGGCTCTCGGTGCGCAGGCTTGGCGAGCCCAGCGTCGAGGCGCTGCTGCGCGCGCTCAGCGGCGTGGGCGAGCGGCTGCTGATGCTGGATCGCCGCTTCGTCAGCGATGTGGAGTGGCAGGCGGCGATGAAGCTGTCCGAGGCGCTCGGCGTGCCGCTGCTGTTCGACTAGATGTTTGGTCCCGGGCTTTGGTGGTGCAGTCTTCTCCCTGGCATGGAGGGATGCGCTATGGGGCAGGTTCTTCACGGCTGCGCCCGCACGACAGAGGCGGTCCGTCGCGCGATCCAGCATAGT
>NZ_JACADR010000281.1 GCF_016106005.1 Roseomonas rosulenta | reverse complement strand
CCTCGCGCATCGCGTCCTCGGCCGCCAGTACCGACTCGGGGCGCGCCGGGTCGCCCGGCGAGAGGCCCGATTCGGCCGCCGCCGCGCGCACCGGGGCGGGGTCGGCGCCGGTGGCGGGCTCCACGTCGATCCGGCCGATCCGGTAGAGCTCGCGCGGGACCAGGCGGAACACCACCGCGGCGGGGGCCTCTGCGGTCGCGCCCTGCAGCCTGGCCGGCAGGCCGGGGTCGTCGAGGGGCAGGCCGTCGATGGTGGCGAGCACCTCGCCGCCCCAATAGCCCTGGGCGCGCAGCACCTCCTGCAGCCGCGGCAGGTCGCCGCGCACGCGCCCGATCAGGCCGAAGGCGTCGGTGGGCGCGCGCTCGCGCAGTGTCAGCGTCTGCGCGACCGCCGCGGCGAGCGCCTGCAGGCCGCTGCCCTCGGGGGCGATGACCTCGGCGCGGTAGGCAATCCCGGCCGGCTCCGGCGAGTCCTGCGCGGGCGCGGGCGAGGCCAGCGCTAGCAGCGCGGCCAGCAGCACCGCCAGGCCAAGGGCGATGGTGCGGCACGGCCGGGCAGGATAGGGTTGTGGGGTCATGCACACCGATCTCGCCACGACCCTTACAGCCTGGCGTCGCCATCTGCACGCCAACCCCGGCCTCACGCTTCACGAAGGCGAGACGGCGGCCTTCGTCGCCGCGCGCCTGCGGGAGATGGGCGTCACCGACATCGCCGAGAATGTCGGCGGCCACGGCGTGGTCGCCACGCTCAGCCGCGGCGGGGGGAATCGCGCCGTCGGGTTGCGCGGCGACATGGATGCGCTGCCCATCCAGGAGCAGGCCGACGACCTGCCCTGGAAATCCACCGTGCCCGGCGTGATGCACGCCTGCGGGCATGACGGGCACACCACGGCGCTGCTTGGTGCGGCGAAGCTGCTGCTGGATGACCCGAACTGGACCGGCACGGTGCGCCTGGTGTTCCAGCCGGCGGAGGAAGGCGGCGGCGGGGCGCGCTCGATGATCGCCGACGGGCTGTTCCGCCGCTTCCCGATGGAGCGCATCTTCGGCTGGCACAACTGGCCCGGCCTGCCCGCCGGAACCGTGGCCGTGCACGACCGCGCGGTGATGGCCGCCGGCGCGCGGTTCCAGATCGTCTTCGACGGCCATGCCGGGCACGCCGCGCTGCCGCACCTCACGCGCGACCCGATGGTGGCGGCGGGGCATGCCATCGTGGCGGCGCAGTCGATCGTCGCTCGCAACCTCGACCCGCTGCATGGCGGGGTGGTGAGCGTGACCGTGGTGGAAGGCGGCGAGGCGCAGAACCAGATCACCGCGCGCGTCACGCTGAAGGGCACCGCGCGCTGGCTGCGCGACGAGGACCAGGCCGTGATCGAATCCGGCCTGTCGCGCATTGCCCAGGGCATCGCCGCGACCTTCGACGTGAAGGCGGATTTCTCCTTCCGCGCCGGCGTCGGGGTCACGGCGAACACGCCGGCGGAACGCGACCTGGCGGCGGCGGCGGCGGCGGCGGTGAGCGAGTGCCGCCGCGACCTGCCGCCGGCCATGACCGGCGAGGATTTCGGCTGGTTCCTGAAGGAGGTGCCCGGCGCCTTCGTCTGGATCGGGAATGGCCCGGCCGAGGACGGGCGCGAGCTGCACAACCCGCGCTACGACTTCAACGACGAAGTGCTGCCGGCGGCAGCGGGCTTCCTCGCGGAGGTGGCGAAGCGGGCGCTGGCGGGGAGCTAGAGGCGTTCCCGCACGCCTCGGCTCGCGGCAACGCCTCCGGCACATTGTTCTTGCGAGCATCTTCACCCGATCGGGTGATTCCACCTGGTCGGGATCTCCTCTGGCGGCGGCGCGAATCCCGTCGCCGCCGGCGCGGCGCCGCGTTAGCCTGTGCGGCACGAACCAGGGAGAGAACAGCGATGGTGAGCGGACGGCGGTTCTTCGCGGGATGCGCGCTCTGCGCCGCGGTCGGGCTCGTGGCCGGGGGCAGGCAGGCCGGCGCCCAGCCCGCCGCCGCGCAGCGCCGCATCCTCCAGACGACCGAGGTGCCGGGCACCGACAGGGTCACGCACCTGGTGGTCGTGGATTTCCCGCCCAATGGCGGCAATCCGCGCCACATCCACCCCGGTGTGACCACGGGCCTGGTGCTGACGGGCGAACTGGAACTTGCCATGGACGGGCAGGCGGCGCTGACGCTGAAGCCCGGGGACAGCCTTCTGATCCCGAACCGGCAGCCGCATGTCGAGCGCGCCGGGGCGGCGGGATGCTCCGTCGTGGTGTCCTTCACGGTGGAGAAGGGCCAGCCGCTGGCGATGCCCGCGCCCGCATAGTCGCGCGGCGGGGTGCCGGCGCGGCTGCGCCCGGTCTATCCTGCGGCAATGCAGCATGATCCCGCGCCCGGGCTGAGGGTGCTCGAAGACCGTCTCCATGAGGCGCTGGAGCGCCTGCAGGAACCCGGCACGGCCTGGGTGCCGCCGATGGCCGCGCCCGGCGGTGGCGTGGTGCTCGATGTCGCCATCCTCGGCGCCGGCATGGCGGGGCTCGCGGCAGGCTTCGCGCTGAAGCGCGAGGGCGTGTCGCGCGTCACGCTGTTCGACCCGGCGCCGGAGGGGAGCGAGGGACCCTGGGCGACCTATGCCCGCATGCGCACGCTGCGCAGCCCGAAGCAGTTGGCGGGCCCGGCCCTGGGGCTCGACGACCTCACATTCCGCGCCTGGTTCGAGGCGCAGCACGGCGCGGCGGCCTGGGAGGCGCTGGGCAAGATCCCGACCGGGATGTGGATGGACTACCTGCGCTGGTACCGCCGCGTCGCGGGCCTCGATGTGCGCAGCGGCGTCGGCGTCGCGCGGATCGTGCCGGAGGGCGCGCTGTTCCGCCTGGCGTTGTCGGATGGCGGGGTCGCCTTCGCGCGGCACGTGGTGCTGGCGACCGGGCGCGACGGGTTGGGCGGGCCGCGCCTGCTGCCGGGCTTCCTGCCGGAATGGCGCGGCCGGTTCTGGGCGCATAGCGCGGATGCGATCGACTTCGCCGCGCTCGCCGGCAGGCATGTGGTGGTGGTCGGTGCCGGCGCCTCGGCCTTCGACAATGCCGCTGCGGCGCTCGAGGCCGGTTGCAGGCGGCTGACCATGCTGCTGCGCCGCGCCGCCCTGCCGCGGGTGAATTCCGGCAAGTCCATGGAGGGGCGCGGCTTCTGGCATGGCTGGCACGCGCTGCCGGCCGAGTGGCGCTGGCGGCTGATGCTCTCGGTGGAACGCCGCCAGACGCCGCCGCCGCATGAGAGCGTGCGGCGTGTGGCGGCGCACGCCAACGCCATGCTGCTGACCGGCGCCGGCGTGCAGGGCGTTGCGCGCGCGGGCGACGCGCTGGTGCTGGAGACGCCGCGCGGGCCGGTGCGCGCCGAATTCGTCATCCTCGGCACCGGCTTCCTGCAGGATGCGGCGCTGCGGCCGGAACTGGCGGCGGTGGCGGGCGAGATCCGGCTGTGGCGCGATGCCTACGTGCCGCCGCCTGACGAGGCCGATGCCGCGCTGGGGCTGAACCCCTGGCTGGACGAGGGCTTCGCCTTCACCGAGCGGGAGCCGGGGCGCGCGCCGCACCTCGCACGGCTGCACTGCTTCAACTTCGCCGCGACGCTGAGCCACGGGAAGGTGACGGGGGACGTGCCGGCGATCTCCGTCGGCGCGCAGCGCCTGGCGCGGGCGATCTGCACGCGGCTTCTGGCGGCGGACATCGCCGCGCATGCGGCGCGGCACGCGGCGTTCAACGAGCCGGAGATCACCGGCGACGAGTGGCCGGGGGTGGTGCTGTAGCGTGCGTCAGGCGAGGCGCTGCCTGAGCCATCCCTCCGCCTCCGCCACCGCCCGGTCGGCCTGCCCCACATGCCCGATCGACCGCAGGAAGCCATGCAGCACGCCGGGGAAGGTGGTGGCCTCGACGCTCACGCCGGCCTCGCGCAGGCGGGCCTCCATGGCGTGGTTCTCGGCGGCCAGCACATCCAGCTCCGCCACATGCAGCAGGCAGGGCGGCAGGCCCGCGAGATCCGCGCGCAAGGGCGCGGCCAGGGGATGCAGCCTGTCGGCCTCGCGGGGCGCATAGCAGCGCCAGTAGAATTCCATCTTCTCGCGCGTCAGCGTGTGGCCGGTGGCGAATTCGTCGTAGCTCGCGGTGTCGGTGCGGCTGTCGAAGACGCCGTAGTTGAGCAGCAGGCCCCGCAGGGCGAGGTCCGGGTCGGTCTCGCGCAGCAGCAGCGCGGTGGCCAGCGCCAGGTTGCCGCCGGCGGAATCGCCGCCCACCACGATGCGCGCGGGGTCGAGGCCCCAGTCCGCGCCGTGCCGCGCCACCCAGCGCACCACCGCGGCGCATTCCTCCAGCGCCTGGGGGAAGGGGGCCTCGGGGCTGAGCGCATAGTCCGGTCCGACGACGGCGCAGCCGGCGGCCTGCGCATAGGCCCGCATGATGTGGTCATGGGTGTCGATGCTGCCCCAGACCCAGCCGCCGCCATGGATATAGACCATGACCGGCAGGGGCTTGTCCGTCGTGGGGCGGTGCACCCGGCAGGCGAGGCGCCGGCCGCGGATGGGCAGCCAGCGGTCGGTGCTCTCGGCCAGGCGCGGGCCGCCCTCGGCGGCGAGGGCAAGGCCGGGGCCGTCATTGGAGACCCGCGCCGCATCCATCGGCATGCCCAGCACCACCGGCGGGAAGGCGCGGCCGCGCGCCTCCATCATGGCGGTGAAGGCGCGCATCTCGGGGTCCCAGCGGTCCTGGCTCATCTGCCTGCATTCCCTTGGTGGCGGCGGGCAGTGGAACCGCGCCCGGGCGCCGCGGCAAGGGGTGGCGCGCGACGGCGCATCCCTGGCAGCGTTGCGGCGGAGGGGCGCAAGGTTCATGTTGCATCGCACAATGCCCGATGTCACCAGCTGGCCCCCGCGCAGCGGCGGCTTCCGCGACCGCGCGCTGCTGCGCCCCGAGAGCGTGGCGCTGGTCGCCGATGCGACGAGCCACGAGGCCGCGGTGCTGGCGCGCAACCTCGCCGCAGGCGGGTTCCGCGGGAGGCTGCTCGGCGTCGGCCCGGCGCGCGACGGGTTCGAGGCGGCGGGCTCCATCGCCGATCTGCCCATCGCGCCGGACCTGGCGGTGCTGTGCCTCCCGCCGGAGGCGCTGGCGCCAGCCATGGAGGCGCTCGCGGCGCGCGGCTGCTTCGCCGCCATCGTGCCGGGCGCGGCGCCGGACCTGGCGGCGATCTCGGCGCGCACCGGGGTGCAGGCGCTGGGGCAGGGGTCCTTCGGCGTGGCGGTTCCGGGGATCGGGCTGAATGCGACGCTGTCGCAAATCGCGCCCGCCAAGGGGCGGCTTGCGCTCGTGACGCAGTCCTCGGCCATCGCGCGGGCGGTGCTCGACTGGGCGGCGGCGGAGGCGGTGGGCTTCAGCCATGTGGTCGGCATCGGCGGCAACCAGGGCTTCGGCTTCGCCGGCGTGCTCGACTGGCTGGCGCGGGATGCGGCGACCGGGGCGATCCTGCTGGACCTGCGACGCATCAAGAACCGGCGGATGTTCGTCTCGGCGGCGCGGGCGGCGGCGCGCACCCGCCCGGTGGTGGCGATCCGCGCCGGCGGGCGGCTGGCGGACGCCACGGGCCTCGCGGACGAGGTGATGGAGGCGGCGCTGCGCCGTGCCGGCGTGCTGCGGGTGGCGGGGCTCGAGGACCTCCTCGCCGCC
>NZ_JACADR010000280.1 GCF_016106005.1 Roseomonas rosulenta | reverse complement strand
TGCCGCGGCGCTGGCGGGTGCTGCTGGCCTCGCCGCGGGCGCGGCGGGTGCTGCTCGCTTCGCCACGACTGCGGCGCTGGCGCTGCGCCTCGGTCCTGCGGCTCTGGCGGGTGGTGGAGGCGGAGCGCGGCGTCTCGGCGGCCCCCGCGGCGGCTTCGGTGCCGGTGGCGGCGCGGCTGCGGGTGCGCGCGGCATCCGCCGTGCTGAAGCTGCCAAGGGCGAGCAGCAGCCCCGCGGCGACGAGGATGGTGCGAAACATGGCGACGAGGTCCTTTCGGTGAAGCTTGAGGCAGGACGACTCGGTCGGGGGCCCGCAGTTTCCTGTGGGACTTCTACGCTTCCTGTCCTGTCTGAGCCCTAACCGGTAAATGACTGATTCGCCATGTTTGATGCGGGAGCGCTAGCGGGCGGCCCCGCCGCCCGCGCCGGCGTGTCAGTGGCGCAGCGCCATCCGTGCCTGGCGCACCGACTTCAGCGCCTTGCCGGTATGCCCCTCGCCCAGCTCCTGCGCCGCGGCGCGCAGATGCGCCGCCAGCCATTCGACATGCGCCGGCTGCGGCGCGCCGCGCATGGCATCGAGGCTCATGCGCGTGCCCGCCAGGCCGAGCGCCGTGCCGGCGGCCTGGTTGCGGCCCTGCAGCAGGTCGTCCTCGACCTCGGCGAGCAGGCCATCGAGCAGCGCGTGCGGGCCTTCGACGCGGGTCGCGAGGCGCCGGGTCGGGTCATAGGGGTCGATGGCCGGCGGCTTCGCCTCGGCGGCGGGGAGGTTGATGTGGGACAGCAGGTCGAACATCGACTTGGCAAGTGGCGTGTTGGGCATGGTCTCTACGGCGGTCCCTGGCTGCGGTCCGGGGCATTGGCCCCGGCTGTCGGAAGCAGTCTGCGCCCGGGCCGGCCGCGTGCCTTGATGCGGCACAAGCCGGCCGGGGCGCCCCCCCGACCTCGGGGGGCAGTCTATACCGCGCGGCCGCGGCGGCGCACACCATCCGCGACGAGGGTGCAGCCGGCGACCGTCGCCATGATGGCGAGGCCGGGCCAGACGGCGGCCCAGGGGGCGCTGAACACGAGGTCCTGCGCATTGGCCAGCATGTTGCCCCAGGAGGGCGCGGGCGGGCTGATGCCGAGGCCGAGGAAGGAGAGCGTGCTCTCGGCCAGGATGGCGCCGGCGACGGCGAGCGCGGTCGCGACGGCGATGGGCGGCAGCAGGGCAGGCAGCACGTGGCGGCGCAGGATGCGGGCTTCGGTCGCCCCCAGCGCGCGCGCGGCGCGGACATGGTCGCGGGAGAAGGTGGCGAGTGCGGCGGCGCGCGCGAGGCGCGCCACACCGACCCAGCCGAAGACCGCCAGGATGACGACGATGCGCAGCACGTCGCCCGCGGCTTCGCCCCGCGCGGGCAGGCCGATGCGCGAGGGGTCGGCCGCGGCCAGCAGCACCAGCAGCGGCAGCGCCGGAAGGGCGAGCATGAAGTCGGCGAAGCGCATCACCAGCGCATCCGCGACGCCGCCGCGCCAGGCGGCGAGCAGCCCGGCGGTGGTGCCGATGAGTGTCGCGGCGAGCGCGGCGGCAAGCCCGACCGCGAGCGAGACGCGCGCGCCGTAGAGCAGGCGCGTGAGGATGTCGCGGCCGAGGTCGTCGGTGCCTAGCGGATGCCGCGCCGAGGGCGGTTCGAAGCGCGCCATCAGGTCCGGCGTGAAGGGATCATGGCCGAGCGTATCGGCGACGAAGGGTGCCGCCAGGGCACCGAGCGCCAGCATGCCGAGCAGCGCGAGGCCCAGGTGCAGCCGCGTCATCGCTCGCGCAGCCGCGGGTCTAGCGCGCGCTGCGCGAGGTCCGCGCCCAGCGTCGCGAGCATGGTGGTCAGCGCCACCAGCAGCAGCGCCACCAGCGCCAGGTTGGTGTCGTTCCCCATTACCGCGTCGTACAGCAGCTTGCCCATGCCCGGCCGGGCGAAGACGGTCTCGGTGACCAGCGCGCCGCCGGCCAGTGCGCCGGCATCCAGCGCCGCGATCTGGAGCACCGGCAGCGCGGCATTGGGGAAGGCGTGGCGGACCAGCACGCGCGATTCCGAGGCACCGCGCGCGCGGGCGGTGCGGATCCAGGGTTCTGTGAGCGTGGCTTCGAACGACGCGGCGGAATGCCGCGCATAGGCGGCGAGATGCGCGATCGCCAGTGTTGCGACCGGCAGCACCAGGTAATGCAGTCCAAGCCCGTGCTCCGCGATGCCACCCGCCGGCAGCCAGCCGAGTGTGACGGCAAACAGGATGATCAGGAGGATGCCGAGCCAGAAGGTCGGCATGGCCTGGCCCATGACGGCGATCGCGTCCACGCCAGGTGCGGCACGCGGGCGCGAGGCCGCCAGCGCGCCCAGCGCCACGCCGAGTATGAGCGCGAAGGCCAGCGCGGAGCCCGCGAGCGCCAGCGTGGAGAGCAGCGCCGGGCCGAGCAGCGCCGCGACCGGCTGCGCGAACAGCCGCGAATAGCCGAACTCGCCCCGCAGCAGGCCGCCGGCCCAGGCGAGATAGCGGTCGTGGAAGGGATGATCGAGCCCGTGCAGCGCGCGCATCCGCGCCGCGTCCTCGCTGGTCAGGCGCGGGTCGCCGGCGATGGCGACCTCGATCGGATCGCCGGGCATCAGCGCGATCAGGGCGAAGGCGCAGAAGGAGAGGATGGCGAGGGTCGCCGCGATCTGCGCGAGGCGCGTGGCGAGGATGCGGGTCATGGGGCGCGGTTGCAGACCGCCTCGACCCGGTTGCCGTCCGGGTCGCGCAGGAAGGCGGCGTAGTAGTGCTCGTGGTAGTGCGGGCGTGTTCCCGGCGCGCCGTCATCCGCGCCGCCATGTGCGACACCTGCCGCGTGGAACGCATCCACGGCCGCGCGGTCCGGCGCGCGGAAACACCAGTGGCGGCGGTCGGCGCCGATCGTCGCGGCGGTCGCGCGGATCGTCAGGTAGGTGTGGCCGTCATCCTCGGCGGTGTTGCGCGCGCCGTAGCCGATCGCGTCGTGTTCCCGCCACACGCAGGGCACGCCGAGCGCCGCCATCACCGCGTCGTAGAAGCGCGCCGCGCGCGCCAGGTCGGACACCGTGATGGAGACGTGGTCGAGCATCAGCGCACCCGCCATTCCTCCGCCCAGAGCGGCGACGCGTTCAGGTGCCCGGTCGGGCGCACGCCATCAAGCCATTGCGGCCAGACATGCGCGTCCGAGCGGAACCACAGCGGGATGGCGGGCAGTTCCTCGGCGTAGATCGCCTGCAGGCGGCGCCACATCTCGCGGCGCTGCGCGACGTCGAGCTGTTCCGGGATGGTGTGGGTCAGCACATCCATCTCGGCATTGCGGAAGCCGCCGTAGTTCTGGCCGGACCAGTTGCGTTCCTCGCGCGGGATTTCATCCGAGTGCAGGGACGACCGCGGCACGGATTCCGGCGCGCTGATCCAGGCGAAGAGTGCGAGGCCCTGGAAGCGGCGGCGCGAGAGCGTCTCGGCGAAGAAGACGCGCGGTGGTTCGTTGCGGATGCGCGCCTCGATACCCGCGGCGCGCCACATGCCCTGCAACACCTGCTGGACCTGTTCGCGTGCGCGGTTGCCGGCGGTGGTCATGAATTCCAGGCTCAGGCGCTCGCCGGCGGCGTTGCGGCGGATGCCGTCGGGGCCGGGCGTCCAGCCGGCCTCGTCCAGCAGCGCGCGGGCGCGCGCCAGGTCGAAGGGCCATTGCCGCACCTGCGGGTCGTGCATCGGGTCGAGCGGATTCACCGATGTATGCGCCACTGGCTGGCGGCCACCGAACAGCCGGTCGGTGATCTGCGCGCGGTCGGTCGCCAGCAGCAGCGCCTGGCGCACGCGGCGGTCGGACAGCGCGACATGATCGTGGCGCAGATCCATGTGCTCGTAGATCAGGCCGGGTTGATACAGGAAGCGGAAGCGGTTGCCGGTGCGCCGTTCCAGCGCGATGGCCTGTTCGATCGGCAGGCCCAACTCGCCCGCGATCATGTCCACCTGCCCCGCGAGCAACTGCGCTTCCAACGCCGGCGTGTTCTCGACCGTGCGGATGGTGATGCGGCGGAACTGCGGCGCGGCGCCGGTCCAGGCCGGGTTGCGGTCCAGCGTGACCGACGCGCCGGTCTGCACCGCCGTGATGCGGTACGGCCCGTTCCAGAGCGCGGGGTTGGTCGTCTCGGTGTCGTAGGCGGTGCGGGTGCGATAGGCGCGCGGGTCGGCCTGCCAGCGCGCGCGCTCGATATGCGCGGGCAGCGGCTGGAAGTCGCCCATGGACGCGTATTCGAAGGTCACGCGGTCGAAGCGCAGCGTGACGGTGCGCGGGTCCGCGACAATCAGCTCGTAGGCGCTGCGGTAGAATTCGGCGGGGCCGAAGCCGGTCGCGGCGTCGCGCCCGGCTTCCCAGGCGAAGCGGAGGTCCTCGGCGCTGACCGGCGTGCCGTCGCCCCAGCGCAGACCTTCGCGCAGGCGGTAGGTGACGCGGATGCCGGGCTTTCCGTCCGGGGTGGTTTCGCGCTCGGCGCCGCCGTTCTCGATCGACGGCAGCGATTCACATGACAGGCAGGTCAGCCGCCAATCGGCGCCATAGGCCGTGAGCGGGCGGCGCGCGAAGCCCAGCACGTAGGACTTCGCGGCCATGTTCTCGATGTTGGGGTGGAAGGTGGACGGATACTGCGTGATGCCGATGGTGAGACTGTCGCGCGGCTGGGCGGCGGCGGGCGCCGCCAGCGCCAGGAGCAGCGCGGCGGCGCGCAGCCTCATTCGGCCGCATCCTTCGCCTTCGCCTCGCCCGCGCCCCCATGCGCCACCGACCAGCCCACCGGGTCCTCGAGGAACTTGCGCACTTCCTTCAGCGCGCCCTCGCTGAAATACGGCCGCTCCCGGCACACTTCGAGCACGTCCCACCAGGTGCACAGGTGGTGCAGGTTCAGCCCCATCTCCTTCAGCTTCTCGAAGGACCCCGGGAAGACGCCGTAATAGAACACAACGAAGGTATGGTCGCAGACCGCACCCGCCTCGCGCAGCGCATTGGCGAAGCGGATCTTCGATCCGCCGTCGGTGGTCAGGTCCTCGACCAGCAGGGTGCGCTGGCCGACCGGCACCTCGCCCTCGATCAGGGCGTTGCGGCCGAAGCCCTTGGGCTTTTTCCGCACGTAGGCCATCGGCGCCATCATCCGGTCGGCGATCCAGGCGCCGAAGGGAATCCCCGCCGTCTCGCCGCCCACCACCACGTCGATCGATTCGTAGCCCACGTGCCGGCCGATCTTCTCCACGCCCAGTTCCATGATGCGGTTGCGCGCGCGCGGGAAGGAGATGATCTTGCGGCAATCGATATACACCGGCGAGGCCCAGCCGCTGGTGAAGGTATAGGGCTCCTCGGGCCGGAAATTGACGGCCTTGATCTCGAGCAGGATGCGCGCGGTGGTCAGGGCGGCGTCGCGGTCCCAGTCGGAGGCGTGCAGCGCGGTCATGGCGGTCTGTCCTGGTGGTGGTCGGTCCGGCACCTGTCCTAGTCGGCGGGGCGGGCGCCGTCCATGACGGAGCGTGTCTGGGTCCTGGCCGACCCGCGCGCCGGCACGGCGGCCCAGGCGCTGGGCATTGCCGAGCGGCTCGGCCTTCCGTTCCGGACCGTCCCGCTGGCATGGGGCCCCCTGGCGCGGCTGCCGCTGCGCTGGGGCACGCTGGCGGGCCTGGCGCCGGCGGCCCGCGCCGCGTTGCA
>NZ_JACADR010000028.1 GCF_016106005.1 Roseomonas rosulenta | reverse complement strand
GGCGTCGTGGCATCGGCCCGCGAGGACCGGCCGCCGCCGCCGGCGGTGGAGCCGCCCGGGCACGGCGTCCCGGTGCCGCTCGCGGGGTTGCGGCGCGAGGACACGGCCGCGGGGCCGCGCTGGTTCGTGCAGGCGCGCTGGAGCGATGCGACGGGCGAAGCCACGCGGCTGCTGGAGAGCGAGCCCCTGCGCTACGACCCCGTGCCGCAGATGAAGGCGCTGACCAGCGTGCGCGTGGCCTTCGAGGGCGAACCCGCGAGCGCGCCCTACCGGATGGACCTGTCCTTCCTGCGCGCGCCGGGCTGAACGCCTCAGGCCTGCAGGAAGCCCAGCGTCTCGCCCTCGAACACGCCGCAGGTGAGCGGGCCGCCCGACCAGGCGGCGGTGTCGAGGCAGATGCGGTTGTCGCGCACCACCGGCTGGAAGCCAGCCGTATGGCCATGCACCACCACCATGCCGTGGTCGCGCTCGCTGCCCAGGAAGTCGTGGCGGATGCGCAGGAGGTCCTCGCGCGACTGGTCCTCGAGCGCGACGCCGGGCCGGATGCCGGCATGCACGAACAGGTAGCCGCCTTCCTGGTGATACAGATGCAGGCGGCGCAGGAAGCGCAGGTGTTCAGGCGCGAAGTGTTCCGGCCAGTCCTCGCGCGGGGTCTCGGGCGGGATGCCCCAGGCGTCGAGCGTGGCGCGCCCGCCGCCCCAGAGCCAGTCCGCCGCGGCGGCGCCATCGCCCGACAGCGCGGCAAGCATCGTCTCCTCGTGGTTGCCCAGCAGGTTCAGCGTCTCGATCCCCGGCACGGGGGCGGCATCGATCAGGTGGTCGAGTACGGCGCGGCTGTCCCCACCCTTGTCCACGTAGTCGCCGAGGTGGATCAGCAGCGCCGAGGCAACCGGGCGCGCCCGCAGGTCGGCGGCGATCTGCCCATGCAGGTCACGCAGCTGCGCGATCGAGCCATGGATGTCGCCGATCGCGTAGATGCGCCGCCCGCGCGGCAGGGCGCCGGGGGCGGGACGCAACTGGATCACTTCTTGTCCGCGCGCGGGTCGAGCGCGTCGCGCAACCCGTCGCCCATCAGGTTGAAGGCGAGCACCACGATCATGATGGTGACGCCGGGGAAGATCGACAGCCAGGGCGCCTGGGTCAGGAAGCGCTGCGAGGAATTCAGCATCGACCCCCAGGACGGGTTGGGCGGCTGCATGCCGAGGCCGAGGAAGGACAGCGCGGCCTCGGCGATGATGGCCTCGGCGATGGCGAGGGTCGCCTGCACCAGCAGCGGCGGGATAATGTTGGGCAGGACGTGGACGAAGGCGATGCGCCAGGGCGGATTGCCCAATGCGCGCGCCGCCTCGATCCAGTCGGTCGATTTCGCATCGAGCGCCATGCCGCGCGCGAGGCGCACGAAGACCGGCGAGGCGGTGATGGCGATGGCGAGCATCGCGTTCTCGAGCGCGGGGCCGAGGAAGGCGGCGAGCGCGATGGCGAGGATGAGGAAGGGGACGGAGAGCATCGCATCGGCGATGCGCGAGACCAGCGCATCCACCCAGCCCCCGGCGAGCCCCGCCAGCAGCCCGAGCGGCACGCCCAGCGCCAGCGCGCCCAGCACCGAGATCACGCCGGCCATCAGCGAGGCCCGCGCGCCCCAGATGACGCGAGAGAGCACGTCGCGCCCGTTCTCGTCCGTGCCCATCCAATGTGCCCAGGAGGGTTCCTTGCGAATGCGCGTCCAGGAGGTCTGCAGCGGGTCGTAGGGCGCGATCAGCGGCGCGAGGATCGCGACCGCGATGAACAGCACCACGATGACCAGGCCGAAGACCGCCAGGCGATGGCGCAGGAAGCGGCGAATGGCGCGTCGCGTCGGGCTTTCAGCGGGTGCGGGCGCAGCAGCGGCGGTGGCGCTCATGCGAAGGTCTCCCTGTCGGATCGATGCCAGGCATCGATCCAGGAGCGCAAAGCGCGACCGCGCCCAACCCGCATGTCGCGCCGGGCGCGCCAGTGCACGGCGCGCAAGCCAAGCCCGCGGATGCGGACGCCGGCGCATGAGGCGGAAAAAGGCAAGCGCCTGAGGAACGCCATTCAGGCGTTCCTCAGGCGCGGGTTTATGGCCATGTAGAGCATGTCGGCAATGAGGCTCAGGACGACGAAGATCAGCGCGGTGGCCAGCACCACGCCCTGCACCACCGGGTAGTCGCGGTTGAACACGGCATCGACGATCAGCTTGCCGAAGCCCGGGATGGTGAAGATCTGCTCGGTCAGCACCGCACCCGCCAGCAGGCGGCCGAATTCGATGGCGCCGAGCGTGACCACCGGGATCAGCGCGTTGCGCAGCGCGTGCTTCCACACGACCACCCGTTCGCGCAGGCCCTTCGCGCGCGCGGTGCGGACATAGTCCTGCGAAAGCGCGGTCAACATGGCTGCGCGGGTGTGTCGCATCAGCACGGAAGCCACGCCGGTGCCGAGCACGAAGGCCGGCATGATGGTGGTGGCCAGCGACTGCACGGGATCCTCGGTGAGCGGCACGTAGCCCGAGGGCGGCAGCCAGCCGAGCTCCACGCTGAACAGCAGGATCATCATGATGCCGAGCCAGAAGTTCGGCGTGGAGATGCCGAACAGCGCCGCGCCATTCGCCGCCCAGTCGGCCGGCGTGTCACGCTTCACCGCGGACAGGATGCCGAGCGGCACGCCGATCAGTATGGCGATGACGAAGGCCATGCTGGCGAGCTGGAAGGTGACCGGCAGCTTGGTGAGAATGAGTTCGGAGACCGGCACCCGGATGCGCCAGGAGAAGCCGAAATCCCCGGTGAGCACCTTGCCCATCCAGAGCAGGTACTGGTGCCAGATCGGCTTGTCGAGGCCGAGCTCGGCGCGGATGGCGGCGAGCACCGCGGGGTCGCCGCGCTCCTCGCCCGCCAGGATCAGCGCCGGGTCGCCGGGCATGAGCTGCTGCAGCCCGAAGATCAGGATCGAGAGGATGATGAGGGTGGGGATGACCTGCCCCACCCGGCGCAGCAGCCAGATGCCCATGGCGCGCTAGCCCTCGGCCGTCGTCGCGGCTGCGCGACCGAGATGCGCAGCCGGAGCGACAACAAGGCGGATCGCGTGCACGCGCGATCCGGGAGCGCACGGCGCGACCGCGCCCAGACCATCACCTGCGCCGGGAACGACAGTGCAGGGCGCGAAAGCCAAGCCATGCGGATGCATGGCGCCGGCGCCTGAGGGCGACGCGAACGCGGCGCAAGCCATCAATTGAACCTCATCCCCTGCAGGCGGATCATCCCATCGGCGATCGGCCGGTAGCCCACCAGGCGCGTCTGGTGCGCCATGATGTTCTTGCGGTGCCACAGATAGATGCGGTTGGCATCCTGGCCGAGCGAGATCCGCAGCACCTGCGCGTAGAGGTCGCGGCGCTTCTCGATGTCCAGTTCCAGCCGCGCCGCATCGAGAAGGCGGTCCACCTCGGGGTTCGAGTAGCGGCCGTCATTCTGCCCGCCGCCGGTGCGCGAGAAGGTGAAGATGTTGCCGTCCGGATCGGTGCGGCCCGACCAGCCGACCAGGTAGGTCTGGAACTCGCCGCGCGTGGCCGCCTGGAGCGAGGAGGCGAATTCCATCGCGCGCAGGTTGACCTGGAAGCCCGCCTCCGCCGCCATGGATTGGATGACCTCGCCGACCTGGCGCAGGTCGGGGTTGTTGGGCACCGTCATCTCGATGGCGAGCGGCGTGGTCACGCCGGCCTCGCGCAGCAGCGCGCGGGCGCGCTCGACATTGCGCGGCTCCGGCTGGAAGTCGCGCACATGGAAGGGGTTGGCCGGCGGGAAGGGCTGGCGCGTGGGCGTGTACATGCCCTCATAGACCACCTGGTTGATCGCGGCGCGGTCGATCGCGAGCTCGAAGGCGCGGCGCACGCGGGCATCGCGGCCGAGCGGCGTGTTCGCCCTCTCGCCATTGCCGATGTTGATCGTGATGCCCTGGTAGCCAAGCTCGTCCACCGCCACCGCGCGCAGGTTACGCGCGCGCTGGATGGTGCGCATGTCGTCGGGCTCCATGCGCTCGACGAACTCGACCGCGCCGGATTGCAGGTTCGCCAGGCGCACCGTGTTGTCCGGAATCGGCAGGTAGGTCACGCGGTCGAAGTGGATATTGGCCGCATCCCAGTACTCGCGGAAGCGCTCGACCACGATGCGTTCCTGGGCCACGCGCTCGACGAAGCGGAACGGGCCTGCACAGACCGGGCGGGTGCCGAAGTTGCGGCCCAGCGCCTCGGCGGCCTTGGGGCTGACGATCATGCCGGCGCGGTCGGTCAGCGCCGCGAGGAAGGACGCCGAGGGCGTCTTGAGCACGATGCGCACGGTGCGCGGATCGACCACCTCGACGCGGTCGACCTCGGTGATCTCGCTGCGGCGGAAACTGCCCTGCATGTTGAGATGGCGGTCGATCGAATAGCGCACCGCCTCGGCGTCCATCGCCTCGCCGTCGTGGAAGCGGACGCCCTCGCGCAGCGTGATGATCAAGTTCGTCGGATTCTCCCAGCGATGCCCGGTGGCGAGCTGGGGCACGATCTCGAGCCGCTCATTGATGTCGAACAGCTTGTCGCACAGCGCCATGTAGACGATGCGCCCGACATAGGTGCGGCTCAGCGTCGGGTCGAGGATGTCCGGGTCCTCGCGCAGGCCGATGCGCAGGTGCTGCGCCTGCGCGGGCGCGATCGTGGCGAGGGCGGGGATGATCGCCGCGGCGGCGGCGAGCAACGCCTTGATGGTGGTCTTCATTGTGGCACTCCCGGTTGCGGGCTCGGGGCCCGGAAGAAGGATTGCAGGCGCTTCAGCCTTTCGCCGCCGGCCAGGCGCTCGGTGCGCGCGGGCGGCGCCGGCAGGCGGCCGTCCAGGTGGCAGGCGACGCGGTGCGGCGGCGCGCTCAGCTCGGGCATGAGCTCGCGGCAGGCCGCTTCCGCGAATGGGCAGCGCGTGTGGAAGCGGCAGCCCGGCGGCGGCGCGATGGGCGATGGCACGTCGCCTTCGATGGGCGGCGCCTTCACGCCATGCCCCGGAACCGCGGCGAGCAGCGCGCGGGTATAGGGATGCTTCGGCGCAGAGAGCACGGCCTCCGCCGGCCCTTCCTCGACGATGCGCCCCAGATACATCACCGCGACGCGGTCCGCGACATGGCGCACCACGCCAAGATCGTGGCTGATCAGCACGAAGGTCAGGCCGAGGTCGCGGATCAGGTCCGACAGCAGGTTCACCACCTGCGCCTGCACGCTGACATCGAGCGCGCTGACGGGTTCGTCCCCCACGATCAGCTTCGGCTGGGAGGCCAGCGCGCGGGCGATCGCCACGCGCTGGCGCTGCCCGCCGCTGAACTCGTGCGGCCAGCGCCGTGCCAGTTCCGGCCGCAGCCCGACGCGCGAGAGCAGGTCCGCCACCCGCGCGCGTTCCTGCTCGCGCGGGACGATGCGGTGCAGGCGCAGCGGCTCGGCCACCGCCTGCTCGACCGTCATGCGCGGGTCGAGGCTTGCGAAGGGGTCCTGGAAGATCAGCTGCATGTCGCGCCGGCGCGCGCGCAGCGCAGCGGCGGAGAGCTTCGTCAGGTCATCGCCCGCGAAGCGCACCGTGCCGGAATCGGGCGTGATCAGGTTCAGCATCAGCCGGCCGAGGGTGGATTTCCCGCAGCCGGATTCGCCCACGATCGCCAGCACCTCGCCCTGCGCGACGGAGAGCGAGACATCATCCACCGCATGCACGGCCCCTGCCCTGCGCCCGAGCGCATCGCGCACCGGGAAGCGCTTCACCAGCCCGTCGAGCTCCAGCAGCGCGCTCATGCGGCCGCCAGCACGCCGTCGAGCGGCGCACGCCAGCAGGCGGAGAGATGCCCGGGCGCGACCTCCGTGAGCGGCGGGGTTGTGGCGCAGCGATCGACCACGAAGGGGCAGCGCGGGGCGAAGCGGCAGCCGGGCGGCGGGTTGCGCAGGTCGGGCACGGTGCCCTCGATGCTCGCCAGGCGCTCGCCACGCGCCCCCTCCCCCGGCGCGGCGCCGAGCAGGCCCGCGGTGTAGGGATGCTCGGGCGAGGCGAACAGCGTCACGGAAGGGGCCTGCTCGGCGATGCGCCCCGCATACATCACCGCGACCTCGTCCGCATGGTCGGCGACCACGCCGAGGTCGTGCGTCACCAGCACCACCGCCGTGCCCGTCTCGCGCTTCATCTCGTCGAGCAGCGCGAGGATCTGCGCCTGCACCGTGACATCCAGCGCCGTGGTCGGCTCGTCCGCGATCAGCAGCTTCGGGCGACAGGCCAGCGCCATCGCGATCATCACCCGCTGGCGCATGCCGCCCGAGAGCTGGTGCGGGTACTGCCGCGCGCGGCGTGCCGCGTCCGGGATTCGCACGCAGTCCAGCATGCGCACCGCCTCGGCGAAGGCGGCCGCGTCATCGAGGCCCTGGTGCAGGCGCAAGGCCTCCGCCACCTGTTCGCCCGCGGTGAAGGCAGGGTTCAGGCTGGTCATGGGCTCCTGGAAGATCATCGCCATCTCGCCGCCGCGCAGCCGCCGGCGGTCCTCGGCCGACAGCGCGGTCAGCTCGCGCCCGTTCAGGCGGATGGCCCCGCCGATGGTGGCACTCGTGGGCAACAGGCCCATCACGGCGAGGGAGGTGACCGACTTGCCGCAGCCGGACTCCCCGACGATGGCCAGCGTCCGCCCGGCCTCGACGCGAAAGGACACGCCGTCGAGCACGCGCAGGTTCCGCCCGTCCTGACGGAAGTCGAGCGTCAGGCCCGAGACCTCGAGCACCGGGGTCAATGGGCGCTCCCGGCGGCGGCGCTAATGGACGATCTCATTGGCGGAAGAAGCCCCGATCGCCCCCGGGGCGCAAGACCCCGCACGGCGCCTTCCGGCACGGAGCGGCCGTGCGCTGCACAACCTGCCTTCACACTCTGCTCGCGGATCGTGCAGCCCAGCATCCGGCTTCCGTGCGGGCGTGCGCCGCGTTAGGCTCCGCCAGACGACGGAGATCCCCATGCGGTACACCAAGGCCGCCCTGCTGCTCGCCGCCGCCTGCGGGATCGCACCTGCGATGGCCCAGACGCTGCCGACGCCGCGCAGCGAGCGGGAGCCGAACCCGGCCGCGGTGCAACAGCGCGAGCGCGCCCTTGGCATCGCGCCAGGCCAGGCGCAGCAGCGGCAGGACGACCAGACGCTGAACCAGGTCTTCCGCGACCTGACGGGGCAGAACCCGAACGCCCCGGCCTCGGCCGCACCGCGCCCGCCAGCCGATACCCCGGCGCAGGATGCGCGGACCGAGAACCGTCTCTATCGCGACCTGACCGGACAGAACCCGGCAACGTCGCGCTGAATCCAGGTTATTCCGCCGCCGGCTTCAGGACGCCGCGACGCACTTGGTCCAGCTCGATGGATTCGAACAGCGCGCGGAAATTGCCCTCGCCGAAGCCCTGGTCGCCCTTGCGCTGGATCAGCTCGAAGAAGATCGGGCCGATCACCGTGTTGGTGAAGATCTGCAACAGCCGCCCGCCGGAGGGCGAGCCATCCATCAGGATACGGTTGTGCTGCAGGCGCGCAATGTCCTCGCCGGTATCGGGCAGGCGCTGCGGCAGCAGCTCGTAGTAGGTGTCGGGCGTGTCGAGGAAGCGCACGCCGCCGGCGGCCAAGCCCTCAACGGAGGCGTGGATGTCGGCGGTGCCCATGGCGATGTGCTGGATGCCCTCGCCATTGTAGGCGCGCAGGTATTCCTCGATCTGGGAGCGGTCGTCGCTGCTCTCGTTGATCGGGATGCGGATCTGGCCGCAGGGGCTGGTCATGGCCTTGGACTTCAGGCCCGTGAGTTTCCCTTCGATATCGAAGTAGCGGATCTCGCGGAAGTTGAAGAGGCGTTCGTAGAAGCCCGCCCAGGCGTCCATGCGGCCGCGATGGACGTTGTGGGTCAGGTGATCGATGACCGTCAGCCCGGCGCCGCGCGGGTGCTGGTCGGCACCCTCGATGGGGCGGAAATCGACCTCCCAGATGTTGCCCGCCTGGCCGTAGCGGTCGACGAAGTAGATCAGCGACCCGCCGATGCCCTCGATCGCCGGGATGTTGAGTTCCATCGGGCCGACGCGGCCATGGAAGGGGCGCGCGCCGAGGCGCACCGCACGGTCGAAGGCGGCGGCCGCGTCGGCCACGCGGAAGGCCATGGCGCAGGCGCAGGGGCCATGGACGCGGGCGAAGGCCTTGGCGAAGGATTCCGGCTCGGCATTCAGCACGAAGTTCACCTCGCCCTGGCGCCAGAGCGTCACCTGCTTCGAGCGGTGGCGCGCGACCGGCGCGAAGCCGAGGCTGCGGAACACGGCTTCCAGCTGCGCGATGTCCGGGCCGGTGAACTCGACGAATTCGAAACCGTCCGTGCCCATGGGATTGGCCTCGGAGACGATGCCGGCGTCGGCGGTGCGGTCGGGGGGGATGTCCATGGGCGGGGCCTCCTGCTGTAGAGGCAGGATCGCCGCGCCGGCGCGGTGAATTCCGGCGAAGTTGGCGCCGACCTGCGCCATGATGAGCGGAAATCGCCACGGTTCGGCCAAAGCATGACGAATTCCACCATCGACCTCGATGCCACAGACCGCCGCCTGCTGCGCGAGGTGCAGCGCGACGGTCGCGCCTCCGTCGTCGCGCTGGCCGAGCGCGTCGGGCTCTCGCCCACCCCCTGCCAGCGACGACTGCGGCGCATGGAGGAAGCCGGGGTCATCGCCGGCTATGCCGCCGTGCTGGACGCGCCGCGGCTGGGCCTCGGGCTCACCGCCTTCGTGCAGGTCAGCCTGGCCTCGCGTTCGGAGGAGACGGTCGAGGCCTTCCACGCCGCGATCGGCCGCATGCCGGAGGTGCTGGCCGCCTGGGCCATGAGCGGGGAGACCGACTACCTACTGCAGGTGGTGGCCGCGGACCTCGAGGCCTATGGCGAATTCGCGACACGGCGCCTGCTGCGCCTGCCGGGCGTCAAGGACACGAAGAGCGCCTTCGTGCTGCGCACGGTGAAGCCGCCCGTGGGGCTGCCGGTCTGACCGCGCCCCATGACGACAGCGGCGAAACCGGCCAGGATGCTTCCCGCAGAACACCACGGCCCGACAGAGGCCGCGCCAGGAGAAGACATCCATGAACCCCAATCGCCGCGTGTTGCTCGCCGCCGCACTGCTGCCCGCCCTCGCCCTGCCCGCCGCGGCGCAGGAGTTTCCGACCCGCACCATCACCATCGTCGCCGGCGCCGCCGCCGGCGGGCCGACCGACGTGATCACGCGCCTGGTGGCGGAGGCCATGGCCAAGCACCTGCCGCAGCCCGTGGTGGTCGAGAATATCGGCCCCGCCCATGTCGGTGCGCAGCGCGTCGCCCAGGCGCGGCCCGACGGCTACACGCTGCTGATGACCAATGTCGGCATGGCGGCGGGTGCCACGCTGTTCCGCCGCCTGTCCTTCGACACGCTCAACGGCTTCGCGCCGCTCGGCATCGTTTCGGATGCGGCGATGACGATCATTGCGAAGCCGGGCTTCCCGGCCGAGAACCTGGCCGGGCTGGTGGCCGAGCTGA
The DNA here is from genome assembly GCF_016106005.1 of Roseomonas rosulenta. Taxonomy (GTDB): domain Bacteria; phylum Pseudomonadota; class Alphaproteobacteria; order Acetobacterales; family Acetobacteraceae; genus Neoroseomonas; species Neoroseomonas rosulenta. The sequence goes on along the minus strand of NZ_JACADR010000028.1, from coordinate 20,917 downwards.
ACCGGCGGGGCGAGGCGCTGAACATGGGCACCGCGGGGCTCGGTTCGGCGGCGAACCTGTGCGGGCTGCTGCTGCAGCAGGCCGCCGGCAACCGTGCCACCATCGTTGGCTTCCGCGGCACCGCGCCGGCGATCACGGAACTGATGGCCGGGCGGCTCGACCTGCTCTGCGACCAGGCGACCAACACCGCGCCCTTCATTCGCGACAACCGCGTGCGCGCCTATGCGGTCACGAGCCCGGCCCGGCTGCCCGGCCTGCCCGAGCTGCCGACCACGGCCGAGGCCGGCGTCCCGGCGGTCGCCATGAGCACCTGGCACGGGCTCTATGCGCCCGCCGGCACGCCGGAGGCGGTGCAGCAGCGCCTGAATGCCGCGCTTCTGCTGGCCCTGCAGGACGAGCGCCTGCGCACGCGCTTCGCCGAACTGGTGACCGACCCGGCGACGCCCGAGCGCGCGAGCCTCGCCTTCCATCGCCGCTACCATGCGGAGGAGATCGCGCGCTGGCGGCCGATCATCGTGGCCGCCGGGTCCTTCGCGGACTGATGGTCATCCCGCGACGGTTACGGCCTTCCGCCCCTCGAGCGCCGCGGATCCGCGCGGCTTCGCTTCGCGGCAGGAGCCGCGGGCGCCGGCCCCGCCGGGCGCAGGTCGGAACGCCGCCCGTCCGGCACGGGACGGCATCGGCAGCCCCGGCCCCGCCGCCGGACCATGCACGGCCCGGGGGCGGGAACACGCCACCTCAGGCGGCGAGCGCGCCGAGGTCGCCGCGCATGCGGCGGTCGTAGTCATCCGCCAGGGCGCGTAGCGCGGCCGCGCCATCGCCCTCGAAGGATGGGCCGTGCATCAGCGCGAGCCGCTTCGGCGCCAGCTCGGCCAGGCGGCGGATCGTGGCACCCATGCGGGGATTGAGGCTCGAGTAGCGGAACAGGTCCTCGGCCTGGATCGCCGGGCCGACGATGTCGCCCGTGGTCAGCGCCGGGCCGTCGCCCAGCTGGGTGAACAGGTCGCCGCAGAGCAGCGTGCCGCTGGCGTCGTCCATCAGCACGCCGGCGTCCCAGCCATGCGGGATGTGCGGCGTGTCGATGTAGCGCAGGCGCCGGCCGCCGATGTCGATCGCCTCCTGGTCCTGCAGGACGCGGGGCGCGCGGTCGGCCATGTCGTTCAGCGACACCAGGGCACCGGTCTGTCCGTGCGCGACCAGGGCATTGGGCGCGACGGCCAGCCATTCGTTCATCGCGCCGCATTCGTCGGCCTCGTAGTGGCCGAAGGAGATCCAGCGCAGCCGCTCGGGCGGGATCAGCCGCGCCACCGCGTCGCGCAGCAACGGGAACATGCGGCGAAGGCCGGTGTGGAACAGCAGCGGTTCGTCGCCCATGACGAGGAAGTGGTTGAAGGTGAAGCCGGCCGGCGGCGCGATGTCCGGCACATGGACCGACAGGCGGAAGATGCCCTCGGCGATTTCGTCGATCCTGGCCTGCATGGCGATGCTCCCTCCTGGTTCGAGCCCGGTTTGCGTCCGGGATGGACGCCGGCGCTCATTGGCGATACATGTGTGTGTAGCCAAAGTGACCGGTCGGGGCAATTTTCATTGTACGTTTCTGTGTAATCAAACTCACATGGCACGCACCTACACGCTGAAGCGCCGCGCCGAGAAACAGGCCGGGACGCGCCAACGCATCGTCGAGGCCGCGGTCGACCTGCATTCGACCATCGGGCCGGCCTTCACCACCCTCAGCATGGTTGCCGAGCGCGCGGGCGTGCAGCGGCACACGCTCTATGCGCATTTCCCGGACGAACGGAGCCTGGCGCTCGCCTGCTCGGCGCTCAGCCTGGACCGCGACCCATTGCCCGAGGCCGAGGCCTGGCGCGGGTTCGAGGATCGCGGCGCGCGTCTGCGCGCGGGGATCGGCGCGGTCTATGCCTGGTTCGGGCGCAACGCCGACCTTGCCGGTTGCGTCCTGCGCGATGCCGAGAGCCACGCACTGACCCGGGAGATCATGGCGCTGCGCTTCGGCCCGACGGTCGCAGCCTGGCACGCGGTGCTGGGCGAGGGCCTCGATCCCCCGCAACGCGCGATGCTGCACCTGGCGCTGGGCTATTTCACCTGGCGGGCCTTGGTGCGCGAGGCGGGCCTGGCCGAGGACGCCGCCGTTGCGGCGATGGCCCGCGCGGTCCTGGGCTGAGCCTCAGAAGGCCAGCAGGTTGTCGCGGAACATGGCGTGGTCGTAGGACCGGCGCGCGAGGCCGCGCTGCTGGAGCTCCGGCACCAGGCCGTCGGTGATCTCGGCCACCACCCGGCGCGAGGTGTCGTTCAGCGAGATCAGGAAGCCGTCGCCGCCGATCTCCTCCATGGCCGCGCCCATCTGCTCGGCCACCTGCGCGGGCGTGCCGATCAGCGGGATCGATCCCGCATCGGAGTAGATCTCCGCCGCCTCGCGCAGCGTCCGGTTGCCGGCCTTCCTGAGGAACTCGTCGAGCGACTGCTGGTGGCCGTTGGTGGTGAGGCTGCCCAGCGGCTTGTCGAGCGGCAGCGCGCCGAAATCGAGGTTGGTGATCTTGGACAGGTGCGCGAGGCGCTTGGCGATCGCTTCCTCATTGGTGGCGAGGCGGCGCTTGTGGCGGGCGCGCGCCTCCTCCTCGGTGTCGCCCAGCACCGGGGAGACCAGGAACAGCACCTTGCAGTCGTCAGGATTGCGCCCGTGGGCTGCCATCCGCGCGCGCACGTCGTCGCGATAGGCCTTCATGCCCTCGGTGCCCTTCACCATCGCCACGATGGTGTCGGCGTGCTTCGAGGCGAATTGCCGTCCGCGCGGGGAGCCTCCCGCCTGGGCGATGACCGGCTGCCCCTGCACGCAGGGGCCGGAATTGAGCGGGCCGCGCACCTTGAAGTGGGTGCCCACGTGGTCGATGGCATGCACCTTGGTGTGGTCCACCAGGATGCCGCGCTCGCGGTCGGCGATGATCGCACCCGGCTCCCAGGATCCCCAGAGCTTGCGCGCCACCTCCATGTATTCATCGGCGATGTCGTAGCGCGTGTCGTGCGGGGGCATCCCGTCCATGCCGAAGTTCCGCGCGGCGAAGTCGGAACTGCCGGTCACCGCGTTCCAGCCGATCCGTCCGCTCGAGACCTGGTCGAGGGTCGCGACCAGGCGTGCGAGCAGGTAGGGCGGATAGGCGAAGGTGCCGAAGGTGGCGACGATACCGATGCGCTTCGTCTCGCGCGCCAGCAGCGCGGCCACCACGGAAGGGTCCTGCCGCGGCACGGACAGGCCGTGATGCAGGTAGATCTCGCGCGATCCGCCGTAGGATTCGCCGATGTAGGAGGAATCCTCCAGCAGCACGTAGTCGAAGCAGGCGCGCTCGAGGTTCTTCGTCATCTCGATGAAGAAGTCGGGCACCATCCATTCGGTGCCGATGTTTCCCGTCCAGGGCTCGCCCCAGGCCTGCACCGAGGAGCCCTGCAGGAACCAGCCGAGGTGGAATTTGCGCGCCGCCATGGTGGCCCCCGCCGCTGTGCTGCGGTGCAGCGTGGCGCGCGCGGCGGCGGCCGTAAAGCCGCACCGCGCGCGTTGACCTCGCGCGTCTCGGCCCACAGCATCGCGCAATGGACAGCACCGCCGAGACGCGCCTCATCCACCACCTGGTCGAAACGCCCGATGGCGCGATCCCGGGTTCGGCGCTGGCGGCGGCGCGGCGCTTCGCCCTGGATACGCTGGCGGTCGGCCTCGCCGGCACGGCGCATCCATCCCAGCCGGGCATCATCGCCGCCGCGCGGCACTGGGGCGCGGGGGACGAGGCCTCGGTCTGGGGCGAGGCGATCTCCCTGCCCGCCTCGCAGGCCGCCTTCGTCAACGCCTTCCAGGCCCATGCGCTGGAGTTCGACGCGATCCACGAAGCGGCCGTGGTCCATGCCATGACGCCGGTGCTGGCGGCCGCGCTGGCGGAGGCGGAGCGGCAATCGGCGGTGGATCGGACGGTGTCGGGGGCGCGGCTGCTGGGAGCGCTGGTGCTGGGGCTCGATCTCGCCTGCACGATCGGCGCGGCGTCGCGCGGGCCGATGCGCTTCTTCCGCCCGGCCACGGCGGGCATGTTCGGCGCCTATGGCGCGGTGGCGCGGCTGCGCGGCTTCGATGCGGCGCGGGCGGCGGCGGGGGCCGGGCTGCTGCTGGGGCAGATCCCCGGCACGATGCAGGCGCATCACGAGGGATCGGTGGCACTCGCGGTGCAGATGGGCTTCGCCGCGGCGGCGGGGTTCCGCGCGGCCGACCTGGCGCAGGCGGGGCTGGCGGGGCCGGCGGCCTGGCTGAGCGGGCCATCGGGCTTCCTCGCGCTGACCGAGCCGGCGCACGACCTCGCACCTGGCCTCGCGGCACTGGGCACCGCGTGGCAGGTGGAACAGTTGTCGCACAAGCCCTTCCCGTCCGGGCGGCTGACCCATCCGGCGATCGATGGGGTGCAGCGCCTGCTCGCGCGCGGCGGGATCGACGTGGCGCGCCTGGAGCAGGTGCGGCTGCTACTGCCGCCGCTCGCGATGCGCCTGGTGGGGCGGCCGCTGGTGGCGGCGCTGAGCGCCAATTACGCGCGGCTCTGCCTGCCCTATGTGGTGGCGACCACGCTGCGCTTCGGCACGGTCGGGCTCGCGGATTTCACGCCCGCGCGGCTGGCCGATCCCGCGACGCTGGCGCTCGCCGCCCGGGTGGCGATGCTGCCCGACGGCAGCACCGACGAGAACGCGGTGGTGCCGCAGGCGATCGAGATCGTGATGCAGGACGGCGCGACGCGGCGCGTGGCGGTCGAGGCCGCCCTCGGCAGCCCGGCCAATCCGTTGGACGATGCCGCGCAGATGGCGAAGGCCGAGGCCTGCGCGGCCGCCGCGCGCCACCCGATGACGCCGCCCCGGCTGCAGGAGGTGGCGCGGCTGGTCGAGGATCTGGCGTCGCTCGAGGATGTCGCGGTGCTGGCGCGGGCCCTGCGCGCGGGGTGACCGCAGGGCGCGTCGCCGGCGCGCTGGCATGCGCGGCTGCAATGCCCGCGAGACCCGAAGATGCCACGGGCAGGACCGCAGCCCTGCCCGCGCCCGGCCACTACAGCTTCACGCGGAACAGGTTGCCGATCTCGCCCACGATGCCGCGCCGGAAGGCCAGCACCACGGTGACGAAGATCGCGCCCTGGATGACGGTGACCCAGGCCCCCATTTCCGCGAGGTAGTTCTGCATGGTGACGATCACGGCGGCACCCACCACGGGGCCGAACACCGTGCCCAGGCCACCCACCAGCGTCATCAGCACCACCTCGCCCGACATCGACCAGTGCACGTCGGTCAGGGTCGCGATGCCGAAGACCAGCGACTTCACGCCGCCCGCGACCCCCGCGAGCGTGGCCGAGAGGATGAAGGCCATCAGCTTGTAGTCATCCGTGCGGTAGCCGAGCGAAGTGGCGCGAGGTTCGTTCTCGCGCACCGCCTTCAGCACCTGGCCGTAGGGCGAATGGATGATGCGGTGGATCATCAGGAAGCCGGCCAGGAAGATGGCGGCGACGAACCAGTACATCGACATGTCGGACGCCATGCTGATGCTGCCGAACAGGTCGCCGCGCGGGATCGCCTGGATGCCGTCCTCGCCGCCAGTGAAGGGGGCCTGCACGCAGACGAAGTAGATCATCTGCGCGAGTGCGAGCGTGATCATGGCGAAGTAGATGCCCTGCCGGCGGATCGCGATCCAGCCGAAGATCCAGCCCTGGAAGCCGGCCACGGCAGCACCGGCCAGCACCGCGAGCTCGGGCGTGAACCCGTAGGCCTTCGCCGTGTAGCCCGCGATGTAGCCGCCCATCCCGAAATACGCCGCGTGGCCGAAGCTGAGCAGCCCGACATAGCCGATCAGCAGGTTGAAGGCGCAGGCGAACAGCGCGAAGCACAGCAGCTTCATCAGGAAGACGGGGTAGAGGAAGAACGGCGCCACCCCGAGGAAGACGACGAGCACGCCAAGCGCGGCGAGTTGTGCGGTGGAGAAGCCCCAGATGCCGCCCTCGTTGCGGGCGACGGGCGCGATCGCGCCAGCGGTGGTTTCGGACGCCATGGCTTACGCCCTCCCGAACAGGCCGGCCGGTCGTGCGAGCAGCACGATCGCCATGATGACGAAGATGACCGTGGCCGAGGCCTCCGGCCAGAAGACCTTGGTGAACCCCTCGATGATGCCCAGCCCGAAGCCGGTGATCACCGAGCCCAGGATCGACCCCATGCCGCCGATCACCACCACCGCGAAGACCACGATGATGAGGTTGGTGCCCATCTGCGGATTCACCGAATAGATCGGCGCGGCCAGCACGCCGGCCAGTGCCGCCAGCGCCACCCCTGCCCCGTAGGTGAGCGTGATCATGCGCGGCACGTTCACGCCGAAGGCCTGCACCAGGGCTGCGTTCTCGGTGGCGGCGCGCAGATAGGCGCCCAGGCGCGTCTTCTCGATCACGAGCCAGGTCGCGAGGCAGCAGACCAGCGCGAAGACCACCACCCAGCCGCGGTAGATCGGCATGAACATGAAGCCCAGGTCCCAGGCGCCGGACAATTCGGGCGGGATGCGGTAGGGCAGGCCAGACGAGCCGAACTCGTTGCGGAACACGCCCTCGATCATCAGCCCGATGCCGAAGGTCAGCAGCAGGCCGTACAGGTGATCGAGCTTGTAGAGCCTGCTGATCATCAGCCGTTCGATGACCACGCCTGTCGCACCCACGATCAGCGGCGCGATCAGCAGCGCCCACCAGTAGCCCAGCCCCCCCCACGCGAGCAGCATCCAGGCGACGAAGGCGCCCATCATGAACTGCGCGCCATGGGTGAAGTTGATGATGTTGAGCAGCCCGAAGATCACCGCGAGGCCGAGAGAGAGCATCGCATAGAAGGCACCGTTGATGAGGCCGAGCAGCAGCTGACCGAACAGCAGCGGCGCCGGGATGCCGAGGAAGTTCTCGATGAGATCGAGCATGCAGTAAGGCTCCTGTCAGGAACGCACGAGCGAGCAGCCGCCCTCGGCCACCGGGCGGAAGGCCTCCTCCGCAGGGGTGGTCGCGGCGACCTTGTAGTAGTCGTAGGGGGCGCGGGATTCGGCGGGCGACTTCACCTCGAAGAGATACACGGGGTGGATCTTGCGGCCATCCTCGCGGATGCGCCCGGGACCGAAGGCGTCGTCGTCGGTCGGCATGGCCTTCATGCGCGCCACCGCCGCGCGGCCATCGGCCTTGGCGGCCGCCGCCCCCATGTCGGCCACGGCCTTGAGGTAGTGCAGCGTGGCGCCATAGCAGCCGGCCGGCACCATGGCGGGCGGGCGGTTCTGGTTGGCCTGGCGCACGCGCTGCGTCAGCGCGCGGGTGCGGTCATTGAGGTCCCAGTAGAAGGATTCCGTCAGCAGCAGCCCCTGTGCGGATTCCAGGCCGAGCGCGTGGATGTCCATCACCCCCATCAGCAGCGCGGCGAACTTCATCGACCGGTGCAGGCCGAATTCGCGCGCCGACTTGATGGTGTTCACCGTGTCCGTGCTGGCATTGGCCATGCCGAGCACCTTGGCGCGCGAGGCCTGCGCCTGCAGCACGAAGGCGGAGAAGTCGGTGGTCGCCGGGAACGGGTAGCGCACCTGGCCCAGCACGCGCCCACCGGCGTTGCGCACGAAATTTGCCGTGTCGCGCTCGAGCGCATGGCCGAAGGCGTAGTCGGCGGTGATGAAGAACCAGCTGTCGCCGCCGGTGCGCACGATGGCGGCACCCGTGCCCTTGGCCAGCATCCAGGTGTCGTAGGTCCAGTGCACCGTGTTCGGGCTGCACTGCGCGCCCGTCAGGTCCGAGGTCGCGGCACCGGAATTGAGGAAGACCTTGTTCTTCTCCCGCGCGATCTGGTTGACCGCCAGCGCGACCGAGGAGGTCGGCACGTCGACCACCACATCGACGCCCTGGTCGTACCATTGCCGCGCGATGTTCGCGCCGACATCGGGGCGGTTCTGGTGGTCGGCCTGCAGCACCTCGACCGCGAAGCCGCGCCCGGCGAATTCAGCGGCCGCGGCCTGGGTCAGCACCACGCTGCCCGGGCCGGTGGTGTCGCGGTAGGGGCCCGACATGTCGGTCAGCACGCCGATCCGGATGGCGGTGCCCTGCGCGCGCGCGCGCGCCATCGGCACGGCCGCCGTGGCGGCGGCACCGGCGAGAAGGCTCCTGCGGCTCGTCTCCATGATCTGTCCTCCCTGTGTTGACGTCATGCGGCCGGCCGGGCGGGGTCTTCGCGCCCCGTCCCGGACGGCCCCGGCGGTTCAGCTACGGATCAGGCTGCAGCCGCCCTCGGCGATCGGGCGGAAGGCCTCGTCCGCCGGGGTGGTCTGCAGCAGCTTGTAGAAATCCCACGGGCCGCGGGATTCGGACGGCGCCTTCACCTCGAACAGGAAGGAAGGGATCAGGCGGCGGCCATCGGCGCGGATGGTTCCCGTACCGAAGCAGTCATCCTCGCTGGGTGTCGCCTTCATGCGGTTGATCAGTTCGGTGCCGGAGGCCTTGGCCGCGGGCACGCCCATGGCGGCGACGGTCTTGAGGAAGTGCAGCGTGGCCGAATAGCAGCCCGCATGGATCATGTTCGGGTAGTTGGTCGGCGTGCGGCGGATGATGCGCTGCGTCCAGGCGCGGGTCTTGTCGTTGGTGTCCCAGTAGAAGGATTCCGTGCAGACCAGACCCTGCGCCGTCTGCAGGCCGATGCCGTTGACGTCGTTCACGAACAGCAGCAACGCCGCCAACTTGATGCCGCGCCGCGTGATGCCGAATTCGGCCGCCTGCTTCACGCAGTTGGCGGTGTCCGCGCCGGCGTTCGCGAGGCCGATCACCTTCGGCCGCGCGGCCGCCGCCTGCACCAGGAAGCTGCTGAAGTCGGTCGTGCCTGGGAAGGGCGTGCGCACCTGGCCCAGCACCCGCCCGCCGGCGGCGCGCACGAAGGCGGCGTTGTCGCGCTCGAGCGCATGGCCGAAGGCGTAGTCTGCGGTGATGAAGAACCAGGTGTCGCCGCCCGCGCGCACCATCGCGCCGCCGGTCGACTTCGCCAGCATGTAGGTGTCGTACGACCAATGGATGGTGTTGGGCGAACAGGCCGGGCCGGTCAGGTCGGCGGTGGCAGAGCCGACGTTGATGTAGGCCTTGTTCTTCTCACGCGCGATCTGGTTGACCGCGAGCCCGACCGACGATGTCGGCACGTCCACGATCATGTCGACGCCCTGGTCGTACCATTGCCGCGCGATGTTCGATCCGACATCGGGGCGGTTCTGATGGTCGGCCTCGATGACTTCTACCGTGAAGCCGTGGCTCGCGCCGAACTCCGCGGCGGCTTCGCGCGTACAGGCGGCCGAGGTGGGGCCGGTGTTGTCCCGGTAGGTGCCCGACATGTCGGTCAGCACGCCGATACGGATCGTGTTGGCCTGCGCGCGGGCGCGGCTGAGCGGCGCGATCGCGGCGGCGGTGCCGGCGGCAAGTGCGCTGCGGCGGGTCAGCTCCATCGGAACATCCTCTCCTGTCGATTATCGTTGAACCCGGGCGGGGTTGGCTCCCCGCCCGGGGCCTCAGGCACGGATCAGCTGCGCACGAGCGTGCAGCCGCCTTCGGCGAGCGGGCGGAAGGCCTCGTCCGCCGCTGTGGTCTGCAGCAGCTTGTAGTAGTCCCAGGGGCCACGGCTTTCGCCCGGCGCCTTCACTTCCAGCAGGTAGGCCGGGCAGAGGCGGCGGCCATCGGCGCGGATCGAGCCGGGGCCGAAGGCGTCGTCCTCGGTCGGCATCGCCTTCATGCGCGCGACCGTCGCCGCGCCATCGGCCTTGGCCGCCGCGACGCCCAGTTCCATCGCCGCCTTCAGGTAGTGCATCGTGCCCGAGTAGCAGCCGGCCTGCGCCATGCCCGGACGGAGCTGCTGCGGCATGCTGGGCAGCACGCGCGCGGTGAAGGCACGGGTGCGGTCGTTCAGGTCCCAGTAGAAGGTCTCGGTGCAGACCAGGCCCTGCGCCGTCTGCAGGCCCAGCGAATGCACGTCCGAGATGAACATCAGCAGCGCCGCCAGCTTCACGCCGCGGCGCGTCACGCCGAATTCCGCTGCCTGCTTGATGGAGTTGATGGTGTCGCCGCCGGCATTCGCCAGGCCGATCACCTTGGCGCGCGAGGCCTGCGCCTGCACCAGGAAGGAGCTGAAGTCGGTCGTGCCCGGGAAGGGCGTGCGCACCGAACCCAGCACGCGCCCGCCGGCCGCACGGATGAAGTTCGAGGTGTCGCGCTCGAGCGCGTGGCCGAAGGCGTAGTCCGCCGTGATGAAGAACCATGTATCGCCGCCCGCGCGCACCATCGCGCCCCCGGTCGACTTCGCCAGCATGTAGGTGTCGTAGGTCCAGTGCACCGTGTTGGGCGAGCAGGCCGATCCCGTCAGGTCCGAGGTCGCGCCTGAGGAGTTGATGTAGACCTTGTTCTTCTCCCGCACGACGGTGTTCACCGCGAGCGCGACCGAGGAGGTCGGCACGTCGATGATCATGTCCACGCCGTCGCGGTCGATCCACTGGCGGGCGATGTTCACACCGACATCGGGGCGGTTCTGGTGGTCGCCCACCACGATCTCCACGTTGATGCCGCGAGCCGCGAGGCCGAGATCGGCGATCGCCTGGCGCACGCAGGCGACCGAGCCCGGGCCGTTCACGTCGCGATACAGGCCCGACTGGTCGTTCAGCACGCCGATCTTGATGGTGTTGGCCGCCTGCGCGCGGGCGCTGCGATAGGGGAGCGCGCCGAAGGCGGCAGTGGCGGCCGTTGCACCAAGAAGGCCTCGGCGGTTGAGGTCGGTCATTCGATTCTCCCTTGTCGTATCCCGGCGCCGCCCTGGCAGCGCCTTCGTCAGAGGATGATCCGGCGTCAGACGCCGAGATAGGCGTGCAACCGGTCCATCGAGGTGTTGAGATCCTCGTTGCGGACCATGTCGACCACGCGGCCGTGCTCCATCACGTAGTGGCGGTCGGCGACGGTCTGCGCGAAGCGGAAGTTTTGCTCTACCAGCAGTACGGTGAAGCCGCGGCGCTTCAACTCGCGGATCGTGCGCCCGATCTGCTGCACGATGACCGGGGCGAGACCCTCGCTGGGCTCGTCGAGCAGTAGCAGCTTCGCGCCGGTACGCAGGATGCGCCCGATCGCGAGCATCTGCTGCTCGCCACCCGACAGCTTTGTGCCCTGGCTGCGCGCGCGTTCCTTGAGGTTCGGGAACAGCTCGTAGATCTCGCTGACCGCCATCCCGCCGGTGCGCACCACCGGCGGCAGCATCAGGTTCTCGGTCACGTCGAGCGAGGCGAAGATGCCGCGCTCCTCCGGGCAATAGGCGATGCCCGCGCGGGCGATGACGTCGGAGCGCGCGTTGATCAGCTCCTGCCCGGCATGGCGGATCGACCCCGCGCGCCGGGGCACCAGCCCCATGATGGAGCGCAGCGTGGTGGTCTTGCCCGCGCCGTTGCGCCCGAGCAGCGTCACCACCTCGCCCTCGCGGATGTCCAGCGTCACGCCGTGCAGCACGTGGCTTTCGCCGTACCAGGCCTCGAGGTCCTGCACTTCCATGAGCGGCGCGCCGCTGGCCTGCGCGCGGACCGGCGCGGCGTCGATTGCGTCAGCCATGGGCGGCCTCCATCGCGGGGGCTTCGCTGCCGAGATAGGCGGCGATGACATCGGGGTTGCGCGAGACCGCGGCGTAGTCGCCCTCGGCCAGCACCGAGCCGCGCGCGAGCACGGTGATGGTGTCGCACAGGCCCGAGACGACCTTGAGGTTGTGCTCGACCAGCAGGACGGTGCGGCCCACAGCAACGCGCCTCACCAGCGCGACGATGCGGTCCACGTCGTCATGCGCCATCCCTGCCGTCGGTTCGTCCAGCAGCAGCATCACCGGGTCGAGCGCGAGCGTGGTCGCGATCTCGAGCGCGCGCTTGCGCCCATAGGGCAGCTCGCCGGCCGTGAGGTTGGCGTAGCCGGACAGGCCCACATCCTCGAGCAGCTCGCGCGCCCGCGCATCGTAGGACCGCAGCACGCTGTCGGAGCGCCAGAAGTCGAAGGACCCGCCGCGCGAACGCTGCAGCGCCACGCGGACATTCTCCAGCACGGACAGGTGCGGGAAGACCGCCGAGATCTGGAAGGACCGCACCAGACCCAGCCGCGCCACCTCGGCCGGCTTCATGCCGGTGATGTCGCGCCCGTCGTAGCGGATAGTGCCGCGCGTGGGCGGCAGGAACTTCGTGAGCAGGTTGAAGCATGTGGTCTTGCCGGCGCCGTTCGGGCCGATCAGCCCATGGATCGTGCCGCGGCGCACCGACAGGCTCACGTCGTTCACGGCCACGAAGCCGCGGAACTCCTTCGTCAGGCCGCTTGTCTCCAGAATCGCGTCGGACACGCTTGAACCGCTCCCCTGTCCCGCCGGCCTGGATGGCCGATCGTCTTTCGATACTTCGATGTAGGCGAGGCGCGGTGCGCCGCGCAAGGCAGGCCCGCGTCCAGCGCAGGGTTTTTCCGCGGATGTTCCGCCCGAGGCATCATGCTGCACGAAAAAGGGGCAGCCGGTCGCCCGGCTACCCCTCGTGATCCGATTCCGGAGGCCTGGTTCAGGCGACGGCGGCGGAGAGCTCCTCCGGCGTCACCTGGCGCTCGGTGACCTTGGCGAGCTCGAGCATGAAGTCGACCACCTTCTCCTCGAAGATGGGCGCGCGCAGGTTCTCAGCCGCCTGCGGGTTCTTGCGGAAGAACTCCAGCACCTGCTGCTCCTGGCCCGGATAGCGCGAGGCTTCCTGGCGCACGGCGCGGGCCAGCTCGTCCTGGGCGACCTGGACGTTGTTGGCGCGGCCGATCTCGGAGAGCATCAGCCCGAGGCGGATGCGGCGCTCGGCGATGGTGCGGTATTCCGCCTTCAGCGTCGCCTCGTCCTTGCCCTGGTCGTCGGCGTCGAGCCGGCCGGCCTTGAGGTCGGCCTCCACGCGCTGCCAGATCTGCGCGAACTCGGCCTCGACCATGCCCTCGGGCACCGGGAACGAGGCGCGGTCGGCCAGCGCGTCGAGCAGCGCACGCTTCACCTTCATGCGCGACAGCGCGTCGTATTCGCGCTGCAGCGAGCCGCGGATCGCATCCTTCAGCGCGTTGAGGTCGGCCATGCCGACAGCCTTGGCGAGATCGTCATCGATCGCGACAGGCTTGCGCGCCTTCAGCGCCTTGGCGGCGATGGTGAAGCGCGCCTGCTTGCCGGCGAGTTCGGCCGAGCCGTAGTCGGCCGGGAAGACCACGTCGATGTCGCGGCTCTCGCCCGGCGCCATGCCGACCATCTGCTCGGTGAAGCCGGGGATGAAGCCCTGGCCGCCGACCTCGATCGGCATGTCGGTGGCCGCACCGCCGGCGAAGGCCGGGGCCTCCGGTTCCTCGGCGCCGGCGACGGCGCGCATCGGGCCGACGCGCAGCGTCACGTCCACCACGGCGCCGGCAGCGACGGCGATCTCGACCACCGGGCGCGCAAAGGCCAGCGCGGGGTCGGCCTGCAGCGTGAAGGTCGCGCGGTCGCCGAAGGCGTTCAGGCTGCACGTCGCGCGCGTCGAGCGCAGGAAGGCGTCCGACGAACGCTCATTGAAGCCGAACTGCGCGCCAGCGCCGGCGGGCAGCGCGCCGGCCGCGACATGGACCTGCACCGACAGCGTGTAGACCCCGCCCGGCTTCACCGGCAGGCCGTTGGGCTGCGCGGCGAAGATGCGGATGAAGCCGGCCTCGGTGGCGGTGCCGGTCACCTTCGCGTCGAAATACGGCAGTCCGCGCTCGGTGCCGATCGCGGCGACCTCGCTCGCGAGGCCCGGCGAGACATCGACCGACCATTCCGCCGGAACCTCGCCCGGGCTGCCGGGGCGCGCGCCCAGGCCGACGCCGTTCTTGAGCAGGTTCGGCGGCAGGCGGCCGGTGAAGTCGCAGACCAGGATGTCGCCGGCGCCGGCGGCGCGGGGCTCGGCATCCTCGAGCGTGCCGTTGCGCTCGGCGATGGAGGCGAGCGCCTTGTCGATGGCTTCGTCGGTCGGCTCGGTCTTGAGGCGCTCGAGCTCGATGCCGGCGAATTCGGGCATCGGCACCTCGGGCAGCACCTCGAGATCCATGCGGAATTCGAGGTCCGCGCCCTCGGCGAAGTTCACGATGTCGATCTTGGGCTGCAGCGCGGGCTTGAGGCCGCGGTCGGTCACCACCTGGCGCGAGGCGTCGCTCACCTGCTGTTCCAGGACCTCGCCCAGCACGGCGGCGCCATAGCGCTGCTTGACCACCGACATCGGCACCTTGCCGGGGCGGAAGCCGGGCATGGAGACGGTCTTGGCGATCTCCGCCAGGCGCTTGTCGCGCGTGGTGGCGATGTCCGCCGCGGTGACGGTGACGGAATAGGCGCGCTTCAGCCCGTCATTCGCGAGCTCGGTGACCTGCATCGAGGGACGTCCATCCAACAGCTAGAGAAAACCGGCGGCGCCTTTGGTGCGGGCGAAGGGATTCGAACCCCCACGGCTTGCGCCACCGGAACCTAAATCCGGCGTGTCTGCCAGTTCCACCACGCCCGCAAGGCGCCTTCGGCGGCAGGGGCGGGGGTGTAGCGCAGGATGGCGGGGTTTCCAAGGCGCTTTGGGCGCCCCCGGGCTGTCAGACAGGCGGATCGCGGCCCTGCCGCGATCCCGGAGGGCAAGGCGCGACCGCGCCCAGGCTATCAGCCGTGCCGGGCGCGCCGGTGCGGGGCGCAAAGGCAAGCGGCCCGGATGGGCCGCGCCCGCCGCCTGCGGGCGCCCTCAATCTGCGTAGGCGGCCTCGCGCACCAGGTTGGCGATGGGGCCGGAGCCGAGGATCGAGGTCTGCGTCATCACCACGCCGACGATCCGGTTGGTCGGGTCCACCCAGAACTGCGTGCCGTAGATGCCGCCCCAACCCCACGACCCAGCCGGCAGGCGGGACCGGGCAGCGGCAGGGTCGATCAGCACGCCGGCCCCCAGGCCATGGCCCCAGCCCGGGCCGCGCAGCGTCGCGAGCGTGCCCGTGGCGTTCGTGCCGACCAGCGCCGCGGTCTCGGGCCGCAGGATGCGCACGCCGTCGATCTCGCCCCCGCGCGCCAGCATGGTCAGGAAGCGCGCATAGTCGGTGATGTTGCCCACCATGCCGCCGCCGCCGGAATCATAGCCGGTGCCGAAGGGGCGATTGGGGTCGAGCAGCGCGGTGCCGCCGGTCGCCGGGAAGGCCACCTCCATCGCTGCGCGCACGGGCGCGGTGCCGAGGCCGAGCACCAAGCGCGGCTCGGCAGGGCGGGTCACCGGAACAAAGCGCTCGGCATGCGCGGCCGGCACCGAGAAGGCGAAGGAGGCGAGGTTGAGCGGCCGCGCGATGCGCTCCGCCACGAAGGCGCCGAGGCGCTGGCCGGAGACGCGCTCGATCACCCAGCCCAGCACGTCGGTCGCCAGGGAATAATGGAACTCACTGCCCGGCTCGTGGCGCAGCGGCGCGCTGGCGAGGCGCCGCGCGGCTTCCTCGGACGGCAGCGACGTGCCGAGCCCGTCCGTGACCCCGGCATCGCGGTAGGCGCCGATCAGCCCCGGCGAATTCATGAAGTTGTACGAGAAGCCGGCGGTATGGGTCATCAGGTCGCGGATGGTGGGGACCCGCGCCGGCGCCGCCAGGGTGCCATCCGCCTGGCGGACGCGGAGGTTGGCGAATTCCGGCAGATGGCGTGCGATCGGGTCATCCAGGTTGAGCCGGCCCTGATCGACCAGGATCAGCGCCGCGGTCGAGGTCACCACCTTGGACATGGAGGCCAGCCGGAACATGTCCGTCATGGCGATCGGCGTGCTGCCGCCGGCCTCGCGCAGGCCCTGCGCACGCTCGTAGATCGGCTGGCCGTCCTGCAGGATCAGCACGAGCAGGCCGGGCGTGGAGTTGCCCTCGACCAGCTGGCGCGCCGCCGCGTCCAGGGCAGCGGTGCGATTCTCCGGCATGCGCGCGGCAAGCGGGGTGGCGACCAGCCCCGCCAGGGCAAGGCCGAGCAGAAGGCGGCGTGTGGGCATCTTGTTCCTCCTTGTCAGCGTACATCGGGTTGGCCCCGACCTGGCGCGAAGTCTCGCACAGCTTTGCCATCCGTGGTTGAGCGAATTCACGCGACGCGCACCGGGGCCGGGGCGATGGGTGTTTTCGGGGCGGTGTCGCGCCCCTTCACCCTGCCAGCCTGAACCGGTGCGCCGCCGCGCTTGACCTTGCCGCGGCGGCTGCCCAGGCTCCCCTGCAAGGGGCCGGTCGCGATCGCCTCGTGAGGCCTCGGCCCGAGCATCGCGTTCACGCGGCGGCGCCTCGCGCCGACGGAGGGCGCCCATGCCGACACGCGCCAGCGACGACCGCGCCGGCCTGCCGGGCGCCGGAACCACCGTCCCGCGGGCCGCGCGCAGCATCATGCTGGCACGCGGGCTCAGGGACTTCGGCGACGGCCTCGTTGCGGTGCTGCTGCCGGCCTACCTGCTGGCGCTCGGCTTCGGCGCGGCCGAGGTCGGCGCCGTGGCGACGGTCGCGCTGCTCGGGTCGGCCCTCATGACACTCGGCGTCGGCATGCTGGGCGGGCGGATCGATCCGCGCGGGCTGCTGCTGCTCGCAGCGCTGCTGATGGTTGCGACCGGCCTCGGCTTCGCCGTAGCGGGAAGCCTTGTCGCGATCCTCGCGCTGGCGCTGTGCGGCACGGTCAATCCGTCCGCCGGCAGCGTGAGCATCTTCGCGCCGCTGGAGCAGACGGTGCTGACCCATGCCGTGCCCGATGCCGGCCGCACCGCGCTGTTTGCGCGCTACAGCCTGGTCGGCGCGCTCGCCGCCGCCGCGGGGGCGCTGACGGCGGGGCTGGCGGATGTGCTCGGCGCGCTCGGCGTGGCGGAGGCCTTGGCCCTGCGGTCGCCCTTTCTGCTCTATGCCGCGCTCGGCCTCGGCTGCTGGATGGCGTATCGGGCCTTGCCGCGGCAGGCGGCGGGGCTGGCCGGAGCGGCGCATGGCCGGCTCGGGCCGTCGCGCGGGATCGTGCTGCGCCTCGCGGCGCTGTTCAGCGTCGATTCCTTCGCGGGCGGGCTCGCCGTGCAGTCGCTGCTGGCGCTCTGGCTGTTCGAGCGCTTCGACCTCTCCTTCGCGCAAGCGGGGCTGTTCTTCTTCTGGTCGGGCGTGCTCTCGGCGTTTTCCTTCCCGGTGGCGGTCTGGCTCGCGCGGCGCATCGGGCTCGTGAACACGATGGTGTTCACGCATATCCCCTCCAGCCTCTGCCTCATCGCCGCGATGCTCGCCCCCGACCTTTGGTGGGCGCTGGGGCTGCTGCTGCTGCGCGCGGGCCTGTCGCAGATGGATGTGCCGACGCGGACCTCCTACGTCATGGCGGTTGTGACGCCGGCGGAGCGCACCGCCGCGGCCAGCGTCACGGCGGTGCCGCGCAGCCTTGCTTCCGCCGCCGGTCCGGCCATCGCCGGGGCGATCATCGCCATGGGCTATCCGACGGCGCCGTTCATCCTGTGTGGCGCGCTGAAGATCGCCTATGACCTGGCGCTGCTGCGCGCCTTCGGCCGCATAAAGCCGCCCGAGGAACGGTGAGCCGGGCGTCAGGCGCCCAGCAACGCCTCAGCGCAGGCATCCAGGATCGCGTCGGAATCGAGCCCGTATTCGCGATACAGCGCCGGGATATCCCCCGCCTGGCCGAAGCGATCCACGCCGAGCGGCACCACGCGCTGCCCGCGCACCGCGCCCATCCAGGCATGCGCCGCTGGGTGCCCGTCCAGCACCGTGACCAGCGCGGCGTCGCGCGCGAGCGGCGCCAGCAGGCGTTCGACGTGCGAGACCACGCGCACCCCGCTGCGCGCCGCGCGACGGGCCGCGAGCCATTCCGCATGCATGCGGTCCGGGCTGGTGATGGCGAGCAGGCCCGCGCCGGGTTCCTCGCTGCGCAATTCCTCGAAGGCGGCCATCGCTTCGGGCGCTAGGGCGCCCTGGTAGGCGATGGCGATGCGCGCCCCCTGTCGCGGCGTCACCACCCAGTGCCCGCCGGCAATCACGGCCGCCGGGTCCAGCACGCGCGGCGGCTGTTCGAGCCCGCGCGTGGACAGGCGCAGCCAGACCGCCGAGCCGTCCGGCTTCTGCATGTGGTCGAAGGCGTGGCGCAGCAGGATGGCGAGTTCGTCCGCATGGGCCGGTTCGAAGCTCGCGAGCCGGTCCGCCGCCATGCCGATCAGCGGCGTGTTGACCGACTGGTGCTGCCCGCCCTCCGGCGCCAGCGTCAGGCCCGAGGGCGTGCTCACCAGCAGGAAGCGCGCATCCTGGTAGCAGGCATAGATCAGCGCATCGAGGCCACGGTTGACGAAGGGGTCGTAGACCGTGCCGACCGGCAGCAGCCGCGCGCCGTACAGCCGGTCCGCGAGGCCCAGGCCCGCCAGCACCAGGAACAGGTTCTGCTCGGCGATGCCGAGCTCGACATGCTGGCCCTCCGGCGACATGCCCCAGCGCTGCGCGGAGGCGAGCTTCGCGTCGCGGAACACGTCGTTCTTCTTGTGCCGGTCGAAGATCCCGCGGCGGTTCACCCAGGCGCCGAGATTGGTGCTGACCGTGACATCCGGGCTGGTGGTGACGATGCGCTTCGCGAGCTCGGCGAATTCGCCCTGCCCGCGGCCGATCTCGGCCAGGATCTCGCCGAAGGCGGCCTGGGTGGATTGCCTGCGCCCCTCGCCCACCTTCGGCGCCGCGAAGGTCGCGGGCACATGGATGGGCGGCGCGGAAAGCCGGCGGCCCTGCGGCGTCAGGGGCTGGGCGAAGGGCACGCCGGCCAGGAAATCCCGCAACTCCGCCTCGGGGATGTCGAGCCCCTCGAACAGGTCCCATTCATGGCCGGGGCGGATGCGCATCAGCTCGCGGAAGCTGCCCATCTGCTCGCGGGTCATGAGCCCCGAATGGTTGTCCTTGTGGCCGGCGAAGGGCAGGCCCATGCCCTTCACGGTATAGGCGATGAAGCAGGTGGGCTGGTCGCCCTCGGCATCCTGGGCGCGGAAGGCATCGCCCAGCGTCTCGATGTCGTGGCCGCCGAGGTTGTTCATCAGCGCCGCCAGTTCGTCATCCGTCAGCGGGTCGATGATGGCGCGGATGCCGGGGATGCGGCCCAGCTCGGCCAGCAGCGCGGCACGCCAGGCGGCGCCGCCCTGGAAGGTGAGCGCGGCGTAGAGGCTGTTCGGGCAGTCGTCGATCCAGCGGCGCAGCTGCTCGCCATCCGGCCGTGCGAAGGCAGCTTCGAGCCTGCGGCCGTATTTGATGGTGACGACGTTCCAGCCCATGTCGCGGAACAGGCCCTCGATGCGGCCGAACAGCCGGTCGGGCACCACGGAATCGAGGCTCTGGCGGTTGTAGTCCACCACCCACCAGACATTGCGGATGTCGTGCTTCCAGCCTTCCAGCAGGGCTTCGTAGATGTTGCCCTCATCCAGTTCGGCATCGCCGACGACGGCCACGTGGCGGCCGGCGGGCAGCCCCTCGGGCGCCAGGTTGTGCAGGTGGACATAGTCCTGAACCAGCGATCCGAAGGAAGCGAGCGCCACGCCCAGGCCCACCGAGCCGGTGGAGAAATCCACCTCCGCCCCGTCCTTCACGCGCGAGGGGTAGGGCTGGATGCCGCCGAATTCGCGCAGCGTGGACAGCCGGTCGCGGTCCTGGCGCCCCAGCAGGTAGTTGATGGCATGGAAGACCGGCCCGGCATGCGGCTTCACCGCCACCCGGTCGGCCGGGCGCAGGATGCCGAAATACAGCGCCGCCAGGATCGAGACCGAGGAGGCGCAGGAGGCCTGGTGGCCGCCCACCTTCAGCCCGTCGCGGTTCGGGCGGATGTGGTTCGCGTGGTGGATCATCCAGGCGGAGAGCCAGAGCAGCTTGCGCTCCAGCGCGTGCAGGATCTCGACGCGCCGCGCCGCATCCGGCGTATCGAGGCGCTGGCCCCTGCCCTGCACGGTCATTCCGTTCCTCCACGCCCCGCGTCCCGACCGAGTATGGGCGCTGGACCGCGCGGGGAGAAGGCCGGCGCGTGCCCGTGGACCGGCCACGACCGTCGGCACCGGCCGGCTTCCGGAGCCACGCACCTCGCCTGGACACCGTCATCGTGCGGAGCGAGAGGGCCCTTCCCGGACCTGACCGCGCGCCCGAAGGCGCATGCCCGGACGCCGCTCAGCTCGCCCGGCGGCGCAGCGGGAAGGCGACCGGGTCGCCGCCGCGGCGCGGGCGGGCGGCAGCGCGCGCCCGCAGCAGGGACGACGCCAGCAGGACGGGGCCGGCCGCAAGACCCAGAACGAGAGCGAATTGCGCGAGTGGCACCATGGCCATGGATCCCATCAAGACCAGGCCCTTGTCGCGCAGCCGGCACGGCGCCGCCGTGTTCCCGGTCACGTCCCGGCGCCGGCGGGGCGGCATGGCCCGCGGCATCCCACGGCAGGGCCGGGCCTCCGGGCGCCGCGGTCGGGCCCGGTCAGCCCTTCGCGAAGCGCTTCAGCGCGGCCGAGACGGCGCGCCGGCCCTCGCCCACATAGCCCTCGTGGTTCTCCTCGATGCGGTCGGGGTCATAGAGGTAGTTCACCATCAGCCCGAAGGCCTGGCGCATGCCGTTGTCCGAGGTGTCGGCCCGCCAGTTCAGCCGCTCGATCCGCGCGCCGTTCGACAGGTGGAAATGCGCCACGGGATCGCGCGCGCGGCCGGGGCGGCCGGCTGCGTCCTCCTTCGCCAGGTAGCGGGCGCACAGGCGGGTCAGCAGCGGTTCCAGCACCTTCGCCGCGGCCTCGTCACGCAGCCAGCCGCGCCGGGCGATGAGGCGCTGCAGCGCGGCCACCGCGTCGTCGGCGGCGCCCTCCGACGCGGGCGATGCCGGCGGC
>NZ_JACADR010000279.1 GCF_016106005.1 Roseomonas rosulenta | reverse complement strand
GGCGTCGGCCCGGGTCGTCGCGGCGACCTCCTGCGCCAGGGCGCGCTGCGCCGGCGGCAGGGTGGGGGGCGGCGTGGCGCGTGGTGGCGATGGCGCCGCCGCGGCGAGGGCGGCGGTCTGGCGCTGTAGCGCCGCGATGACCTTTTGGAAGGCAGGGTCGCCCCGCTCCACCGCGGTCGACAGCCAGGGCGCCCGGGTATCGCGCCGGGCGGCATAGGCCATCAACTCGCCCAGCTGGCGCAGCGCTGCTGCGCCCTCCGCATCGTAGGGCTCCACGCGCGCCACGAGCTCGGTCAGCGAGTTCTCGCGCTGCAGGGGCCAGCCATCGTCGGCGAGGAACGCCAGCATGCCGAGCCAGGCGGCGGCGCCTTCCTGCAGCGCGAGAACCGCGCCGGGCAGGCCTTCCTGTGTGACCGGCGCGGCGGGGACGGGCGCGACGGGCGGGCTCCACGCGCGCGTCACCCCGATCGGGAGCATGGCGTCACGCGCCTGCGACGCCCAGTCACGCACCGCAGTGTAGTCCGGCGCGCAGGCGGCGAGTGGTGCAAGGAGCAGGATGCGGAGCGCGCGCATGGCCGCAGCATGCGCGGCCCGGGCATTCGCGGCAAGAACGGCAGGCCGGCGGCCGGCCCTCGCGCGGCAGGCTCCGCGCAGCCGCCGCGGCACTCGCGGAGCGGCGCGTGCCGGGGATGCCCGGCGCATGGCGGTCATGTCGGGCCCTTTTGGCGGCACTTCATGCCAGGGGAGATGGGGGTGACCGCCGGGCAACCGAGCCCGGCGCTCCGACGGCGGGAACAGGTCGCGGGAAAGGTTGGACATCCGGGGGTTCTGCCCTATGTCCCCCGGCAGAGCGCGGCGCCTGTCCCGGCGCCCGCCCTCCCGCCCGGAATCCCATGACCGACACGCCGCTCGACCTGATCCGCAACTTCTCGATCATTGCCCATATCGACCATGGGAAATCGACCCTTGCCGACCGCCTGATCCAGCAGACTGGCGCGCTGACGGCGCGCGAGATGAAGGAACAGGTGCTCGACAACATGGAGATCGAGCGCGAGCGCGGCATCACCATCAAGGCGCAGACGGTCCGCCTGACCTATCCGGCGAAGGACGGCAAGACCTACGTCCTGAACCTGATGGACACGCCGGGCCATGTGGACTTCGCCTACGAGGTCTCGCGCAGCCTGGCGGCCTGCGAGGGGTCTCTGCTGGTGGTCGATGCCTCCCAGGGCGTCGAGGCGCAGACGCTCGCCAATGTCTACCAGGCGATCGATGCGGGGCACGAGATCGTCCCGGTGCTCAACAAGATCGACCTGCCCGCCGCCGAGCCCGCGCGCGTGAAGCAGCAGATCGAGGACGTGATCGGGCTGGATACGTCCGATGCCGTCGAGATCAGCGCCAAGACCGGGCTCAACATCGAGGGCGTGCTGGAAGCGATCGTGCAGCGCCTGCCGCCGCCGAAGGGCGATGCGTCCGCCACCACCACGGCGCTTCTGGTGGACAGCTGGTACGACGCCTATCTCGGCGTGATCATCCTGGTGCGGGTGAAGGACGGGCACCTGCGCAAGGGCCAGCGCATCCGCATGATGTCGTCGGGGTCGGTCCACACCATCGAGCAGGTCGGCGTCTTCACGCCGAAGCTGGTGCCGATGGACAGCCTCGGGCCGGGCGAGATGGGCTACCTCACGGCAGCGATCAAGACGGTGGCGGACACCAATGTCGGCGACACCATCACCGACGACCGCAACCCGGCAGCCGAGGCGCTGCCCGGCTTCAAGCCTTCGGTCCCTGTGGTGTGGTGCGGGCTGTATCCGGTCGATGCCGACGACTTCGAGAAGCTGCGTGAATCGCTGGGCAAGCTGCGGCTCAACGACGCGTCCTTCCACTTCGAGACGGAGACCTCGGCCGCGCTGGGCTTCGGCTTTCGCTGCGGCTTCCTCGGGCTGCTGCACCTCGAGATCATCCAGGAACGCCTGTCGCGCGAATTCGACCTGGACCTGATCGCGACCGCGCCCTCGGTCGTCTACAAGATCCACAAGACCAACGGCGAGAGCTTCGAGCTGCACAATCCGGCCGACATGCCGGACGGTTCCGTGATCGACCACATCGAGGAGCCGTGGATCAAGGCGACCATCATGCTGCCGGACGACTACCTCGGCCCGGTGCTCACGCTGTGCAACGACCGGCGCGGGCAGCAGGTGGAACTGACCTATGTCGGCGCGCGCGCGATGCTGGTATATCGCCTGCCGCTGAACGAGGTGGTCTTCGACTTCTACGACCGGCTGAAGTCTGTCAGCCGCGGCTATGCCTCCTTCGACTACCAGATGGACGGCTATGCCGAGGGCGACCTGGTGCGCATCTCGATCCTGGTGAACAACGAACCGGTGGATGCCCTGTCCTTCATGGCGCATCGCGGCCAGGCCGAGCGCCGCGGGCGGCAGATCTGCGAGAAACTGAAGGAGCTGATCCCGCGCCAACTGTTCAAGATCCCGATCCAGGCGGCGATCGGCGGGCGGGTCATCGCGCGCGAGACGATCAGCGCGCTGTCGAAGGATGTCACCGCCAAATGTTATGGCGGCGACATCTCCCGCAAGCGCAAGCTCCTCGAGAAGCAGAAGGAGGGCAAGAAGCGCATGCGCCAGTTCGGCAAGGTCGAGATCCCGCAGAGCGCCTTCATCGCCGCGCTGAAGATGGACGCCTGAGGCCGCTGCTTCACGCGTGAACGGACTTTCAACGATCCGTCCATGACCTGCGGTCGAGGTCGGGCGGACTGACGACGACCGTTGAGGAGGAAACATCGATGTCTCTCATCACGCGCCGTATTTTCCTGGCCGCGACGGCAGCTTCGACCGGCACGCTCGCGGTGCCGGCACTCGGCCAGGGGGCCTATCCCGCCCGTCCCATCAGCATGGTCATCCCCTTCGCTGCGGGCGGTCCGACCGACACGGTGGGGCGGCTGATCGCGCAGGCCATGGGCACCGACCTTGGCCAGACCGTGGTGGTCGAGAATGTGGGCGGCGCGGGCGGCACGCTTGGTGCGCAGCGCGTGGCGAATGCACGGCCCGACGGCTACACCATCCTGCTGCACCATATCGGTATGGCGACGATCCCGACGCTGTATCGCCGTCTGGCCTATGACGCGATCAATGGCTTCGAGACGCTCGGCCTGGTGACCGAGGTGCCAATGACGCTGATCGCGCGCCGCAACATCGAGGCGAACAACCTGGCCGAACTGGTGGCGCTGATCCGCCGCCGCGGCGAGGCTCTGAACTACGCCAATGCCGGCATCGGCGCGGCCAGCCACCTGTGCGGACTGCTGCTGATGAAGGCCGTGGATACGCGCATGACGACGGTGCCCTATCGCGGAACCGGCCCGGCGATGAACGACCTCGTGGCCGGCACGGTCGACCTGATGTGCGACCAGACCACCAATACGACCGAGCAGATCCGCGCTGGCACGGTGCGCGCCTTCGCGGCGACGACGCCCGAGCGGATCGACACGCTGCCCGATCTGCCGACCGCGGCGCAGGGTGGGCTGTCGGGTTTCGAGGTGAGCGTGTGGCACGGGCTGTATGCGCCGCGCGGCACGCCGGCGCCGATCGTGGCGCGGCTGAACCAGGCGCTGGTGAAGGCGCTGCAGGATGAGGGGATCGCGCGGCGCTTCGCGGACCTGGGCACCGCGCCGGTGCCTGTGGCTCGGGCGACCCCGCAGATGCATCGCGAGTTCTGGCAGGCGGATATTGCGAAGTGGCGGCCGCTGATCCAGGCGGCGGGTCAGTTCGCGGATTGATGCGGGCCGCGCGCGGCCGCGGGTTGCGCGGCGGCCGCGCGCTGACTATGTTCCGCGCCCTCCGGACAGGTGGCCGAGCGGTCGAAGGCGCGCGCCTGGAAAGTGCGTATACGTCAAAAGCGTATCGAGGGTTCGAATCCCTCCCTGTCCGCCAGTTGCCATGCGAGCCGTGGTCTCCGCTAAGCAGAGCGCCGCGCTGAGTGGCAGGTTTCCTGTCGGGCACGGCCTTCGACAAGGTCGGGCATCACGGCAGCCACAACGCCACGCTGCGCGAGAAGCGCCTCGAGACCATGCAGCGCCTGCGGACCGCCGCGATCCCGGTGGACGACGCCGTCGCGCGCAAGCGGCGCTAGAACAGCATGCCGCTGCCGCGCCTCGTCGAACGCCTCGAGGAGATCACCCAGGGCCGGCTGCTGCGCAGCGACCGTCGCGCCTCAGCCGGCATCGAGGGCCTGCGGGAGGAGGCGCTGTTCTTCGACTTCCCGCCCTGACCCCCGGCATCGCCGGGGGCAGCCCGGCGATCCGCCCGGTCAGCCCGCGAGCCTGATCCCCGTGAGCTCCACCAGCCGGCGCCAGCGGGCCAGTTCCTCGCGCTGGAAGGCGGCGAAGGGGCCGGCAGGCATGGGGGCGGCGACGAATCCCTGGCCGTTCAGGCGTTCGCGCATGGCGGGCTGGTCCAGGATGGCGACCAGCGCATCCGACAGGCGCGCCACGATGGCCGCGTCGGTGCGCGTCGGCGCCCACAGGCCGAACCAGGCATCGACCGCGAGGTCCTGCGCGTTCAGTTCGGCGAAGGTCGGCACGTCGGGCGTCTCGGGCAGGCGGGCGGGTGCGCCGATGCCCAGCGCGCGCAGGCGGCCGTCGCGCACCAGTGCGACCACCTGCGGCCAGGTCGAAACGAAGAAGTCCACCGTGCCGGCGACCGTGTCGGTGGTGGCCTGCGCGCCGCCGCGATAAGGCACATGGGTCGCGTCCATGCCCTCGCGCCGCACGAAGGTCTCGGCGATCACGTGGCTGGCCGACCCGGCGCCCGATGAGGCGTAGGTGACGCGCCCGCCGTTCTTCCCCTTCGCCGCCAGTTCGGCCAGCGTGCGCGGCCCATTGGCGGGCACGACCAGCGCGTGGTGCACCGCGGCCAGCCGCGCGATGGGCGCGAAATCCGCCACCGGGTCGAAGGGCAGGGAGGGCAGCATGGCGGCATTGGCCGCATGGGTCTGGTTGTTGCCCAGCGCCAGGGTGTAGCCGTCGGGTGCCGCCTGCGCGACCGCCTGGGTGCCCACCACCGCCGCGCCGCCGGGGCGGTTATCCACCACGAAGGTGCTGCCCGGGATCGCATCCTGCAGCGCCGCAGCCAGGGTGCGCGCCAGCACGTCGGTGGACCCGCCCGGCGGATAGGCGAGCACGATGCGGATGGGGCGCGATGGCCAGGCCTGGGCGCGCGCGGTGGCGGGCAGGGCAAGGCCAAGGGCCGCAAACGGGGTGGCGAGCAGCGCGCGGCGAAACATGATGGGTCTCCTCCTGGCCGCGCGTGTCGGGCGCGGGCCTTGCCTCCTGTTGGCCGATCCGGCCGGCGAGGTCCAGACGGCGATTTCGCGCTGTCACGCAACCTTTCGTTGTGTTCCGTCGCGAGTCCCGACTAGCCTTGGCCACGCGATTGACGGAGGGCGTGATGGTGAACATCGACCCGCCCCGGACGGCCGCTGTGGCCGCCGGCGTTCAGCCCGGGCAGGACCGCCAGCCGGTCGAGCCCGCCACCGGTCGCGCGCTCTGGCCCACATTCATGCGGCGCACCCTCGACGAGCACCTCGTCGCCAACGGCGCACCGGAGACGCAGCGCGGCGCCTGAGGCACGTCAGGCGGCGTCGAGCCGCTCCGACACCTCCAGCCATTCCTCCTCGAGCTGCGCGACATGGTGCGCGATCGCGGCGCGGCGCGTGGTGGCCCAGGTGATGTCCTCGGGCTTGAAGCGCGCATAGGTCTCGGGGTCGGACAGACGCTTGTCGATCAGCGCATCCTCGCGCGCGAGCTTTTCCAGCGCCGCCTCGATCTCCTTGAGCCGGGCGCGCAGCGGCGCGGTGGCGACGCGCGCGCCGGCC
>NZ_JACADR010000278.1 GCF_016106005.1 Roseomonas rosulenta | reverse complement strand
CCATGCCCCTCCCCAAATCCCCCGATTCAAACCCGCGATCCAAGGGGCCGTTGCCCCTTGGTGGGGGGAGGTCCGGAGGGGGGCAAAGCCCCTCTCCGGCAGCGCGCAGCCCGCTCACGCATACCTCCGCAGCAGCGGCCTGAGGTCTCGGTCCAGCAGGTCCGGTGTGATCGGCCCGGCGTAGCGCCAGCGGATCAGGCCCTGGCGGTCGATCAGGTAGGTTTCGGGCACGCCGTAGACGCCCCAGTCGATGGCGACGCGGCCTGGTTCGTCGCGGCCGAGTTTCGCAAAGGGGTTGCCGTGGCGGGTGAGGAAGGCGGCGCCGTCGGGCGCGCGGTCCTTGTAGTTGATGCCCAGCACGCGGATGCCCTCGCGCTGCAGGCGCATCAGCTGCGGGTGCTCGACGATGCAGGGCACGCACCACGATGCCCAGAAGTTCACCACCACGGGGGCGGGCAGGGGGCCGCGCAGGTCGGCGGCGGTCAGCGTGGGCAGGCCGCTGGCCTCGAGTGGCGGCAGGCTGAAGTCGGGCACGGGCTGGCCGAGCAGGGCCGAGGGCACGCCGCGCGGGTCGTAGCCCCCGGTCTGCAGGCCGCGCAGCATGACCCAGAAGCCCGCACCTGCGGCGGCGGCGAAGCCGAGCGGCGCGTAGAGCATCCAGCGCCGGGAGCGCGGCGGCGGGGCGGGGGTGTCGCTCATGCCGGTGCCGTGGCCCCTTTCGGCGCCGGTGCGGCCACGCGCATCCGGCGGTCGGACAGCGACAGTCCGCCGCCGAGCGCCATGATCACGGCGCCGAACCAGATCCATGGTGCCAGCGGGTTGTGGTGCAGGCGGAGAACGCCGGCGCCGTCGCGTTCCTCGCCGAGCACGGCATAGAGGTCGCGCATGGCGTTGGTATGGATGGCGGCCTCGGTGGTGGTCTGGCGGTCCACCTGGAAGGTGCGACGTTCGGGGCGCAGCACCGTGACCTCGGCGCCGTCGCGAGAGATGGTCACGGTTGCGCGGCGCGCGGCGTAGTTGGGGCCGGCGACGTCCGTGATGCTGTCCAGGCGCCATTCATAGCCGGCCAGGCGCGCGCTCTCGCCGGGCTTGAGCGCGATCAGCGTATCGGTCGCCACGCCCATGCCGGCGATGCCGGCGATGGTGACACCCATCCCTGCATGGGCGATGGCCGCCCCCCAGGCTGCGCGCGGCAGGCCGCGGGCGCGCTGCAAGGCCTGGCCCGGGCGGCGGAACAGCGCGATGCGATCGGCAACATCGGCCATCGCTCCGATGATCAGCCACATCGCCAGTCCGACGCCGATGGCCGGCCAGACCGGCAGCCCGGCCGCGACCAGCGCGAGGAAGCCCATCGCCAGCGCGATGCAGGCCGCCCACCACAGGCGTTGCAGTGCGCCCCAGGCATCGCCGCGCTTCCACGGCAGCATTGCCCCGATCGGCATGGCCAGCACGAGCGGGATCGCCAGAGGCGCCGCCGCGGTGTTGAAGAAGGGCGGGCCGACCGAGATCTTCGCCCCCGTCAGGATGTCGGCGAACATCGGCCACAGCGTGCCGGCCAGCACCACCGCCGCGATCGAGCACAGGAGCAGGTTGTTCAGCACCAGCGCGCCCTCGCGCGAGATGGGCGCGAAGATGCCGGTGGGGGCCAGCTTCTGCGCCCGCCAGGCGAAGATCGCGAAGGCGCCGGCCACGTAGATCATCAGCAGGGCCAGGATGAAGACGCCGCGCGCCGGGTCGTTGGCGAAGGCATGCACGCTGTTGAGCACGCCCGAGCGCACCAGGAAGGTGCCGAGCAGGCTCATGGCGAAAGCCATGATCGCGAGTAGCACGGTCCAGATCTTCAGCGCGTCGCGCTTCTCGACCACGATCGCCGAATGCAGCAGCGCGGTGCCCACCAGCCAGGGCAGCAGCGAGGCGTTCTCGACCGGATCCCAGAACCAGTAGCCACCCCAGCCGAGCTCGTAATAGGCCCACCAGGACCCGAGCGCGATGCCGAGCGTCAGGAACGACCAAGCCAGCAGCGCCCAGGGCCGCACCCAGCGCCCCCAGGCCGCATCCACGCGCCCTTCGAGCAGCGCCGCCACGGCGAAGGCGAAGGTCACCGCATAGCCGACATAGCCGAGGTAGAGCATCGGCGGATGCAGAGCGAGGCCGATGTCCTGCAGCACCGGGTTCAGCCCCTGCCCGTCCGGCGGCGGCGGCCAGATGCGGTCGAAGGGGTTGGAGGTGAAGATGATGAACAGCAGGAAGCCGGACGCCACCCAGCCCAGCACGCCGATCACCCGCGCCTTGAGCGCGCTCGGCAAATCCCGCCCGAAGCCCGCCACCGCCGCGCCGCACAGCGCCAGGATCAGCACCCAGAGCACCATGGAACCCTCGTGGTTCCCCCAGGCGCCGGAGAACTTGTAGATCATCGGCTTTGCCGAATGGCTGTTCTGCACGACGTTCGACACCGTCGTGTCGTTGACCGCAAACGCCCACAACAGGCAGCCGAAGGCCACACCAACCGACACCAGCGTGCCGGCCGCCAACGGTCCCGCCGTCGCCATCCAGCGCAGGTCGCGCCGCGTGGCACCGACGATGGGCAGCACCGACTGCGCGATGGCCAGGACACAGGCCAGGGCCAGCGCGAAGTGACCGAGCTCGGGGATCATGCGGAGGCGCTCCGGTGGCGGATGGCGCGGCGGGGTCCGGGGAGGCACTGCCTCCCCGGCGGGGGTTCAGGGGGCAGCGCCCCCTGGCCAGCCAGCATCACCGCAGTGCAGCCCCGCATCATCCCCCGCTCCGTCCTTCGCGCGGCCGGGGCGCAGTGTTCCAGGTCTCGGCTGGCGGTGCGGCGCCTTGTTCGGGGTTCCAGTGTCCGGAGCGGCGGAGTGCGTCGGCGACTTCGGGGGGCATGTAGGTCTCGTCGTGGCGCGCCAGCACTTCGGTGGCGCGGAAGCTGCCGTCCGGCAGCAGGCGGCCGAGGGTGACGACGCCCTGCCCTTCGCGGAACAGGTCCGGCAGCACGCCGGAGTAGCTGACGGTGATGGCCTGTGCGCCGTCGGTGACGCGGAAGGTTGCGGCGGGGCGGCCGTCAGATCCGGTGCGGCGTTCGACGGAGCCGGCCTCGACCAAGCCTCCCAGGCGGAAGGCGCGGTCGGCCGAGTGCCGGTTCGCCAGCACGTCGGAGGGTGAGAAGAAGAAGACGATGTTGTCCTGGAAGGCGGTGAGGGTGAGCGCCGTCGCCGTGCCGAGGCCGAGGCCGGCGAGAAGAAGCACCATCAGGCGTCGTTTCTTGCGTGTCACTGCGTGAACCCTCAGACGCCGGGCGCCGCGCATCCGCGCGGCTTGGCTTCGCGCCATGCACTGGTGCACCGGACGCGGCGGATGGTCTGGGCGCGGTCGCGCCTTGCGCTCCCGGATCGCGCAAGGCGCGATCCGGTGGTGTGAGGATGGCGGATGCTCACGGCCGGTCCCCCCGCGGGTCCAGCGTGGCCAGCAGCCGCTTCGCCGCGCGGTGGCGCAGCGCCGCGCCGACCGCGAGCGCGCCGAAGCTGCCAAGCACCAGCGCGTAGGATACAGTGATGTGCCACCAGTGCAGGGTCATGCCGGTGCGTCCTCGCGCCGGGCGCGGGCCAGTTGCAGGGCGCGCACGCGGCGTTCCATCACCGCCGCGCGGGTTCGCGCCAGCACCACCGCGCCGAACAGCAGCGAGAAGCCGGTCGCGCAGGTCAGCAGCGGATAGAGGATGTCCACATGCATCCCCGGGCTGTCGAGGCGCGTCACGCTGGCCGGCTGGTGCAGCGTGTTCCACCAGTCCACCGAGAACTTCACGATCGGCACGTTGACGATGCCCACCAGCGCCAGGATGGCGCCGGCCTTGGCACCCCGGTCCGGGTCGTCGAAGGCGCGCACCAGCGCGGCGTGGCCGAGCCACAGGAAGAACAGCACCAGCACGGAGGTGAGGCGCGCATCCCACACCCACCAGGTGCCCCACATCGGCTTGCCCCAGAGGCTGCCGGTGGCGAGGCACAGCGCGGTGGCGGCCGCGCCCACGGGCGAGAGTTCCCGCGCCGTCAGGTCCGCCAGCGGATGCCGCCAGATCAGCGACATGACGGACAGCACCGCGAGGCCCGTGTACCCGCCCATCGCCAGCCAGGCCATCGGGACATGGACGTACATGATCCGCACGGTCTCGCCCTGCTGCCAGTCGGGCGGCGAGAACAGCAGGCCCCAGGCGAGGCCGGCCCCCACCACCACCAGCGCCGAGGCCCAGAGGACGGGCATGAGTCGTCCCGTCGCCCGCAGGAAGCGGCCGGGATTGGCGAAACGGTGGAGGCTCCGCGCGCCCGTTCGCGGCGCGTCGGTGGCTCCGGTGCCGGCAGTCAGGCGTCCATCCACACTGACAACCTAGGGTATCAGGCCGGGTTGTTGAAGCCGGGCCCGGCGCGCGTTACGTGCTGTCACGAAGTTGGGGGGTGGGGATGCTGTTCGCCGTGACGATCGAGGACAAGCCCGGCATGGCCGCGACCCGCCGTGCGGTGCGCGCCGCGCATCTCGACTGGCTGGAGCGGCACCGCGCCATGCTGGTGATCGCCGGCCCCATCATGGACGGCGAGGGCAATTCGATCGGCTCGGTGCGCGTTGTGGACGCGCCGGACCGCGCGGCGGTCGAGGCGCTGACCGAGGGCGACCCCTTCGCCCGGGCCGGCTGCTTCGCGCGCGTGGCGATCAACCCGTACCGCATCGTCTACAAGGATGGGGCGCTGGCGGAATGAATCACTGGCTGGTGAAATCCGAGCCCGACGCCTTCTCCTGGGACCAGCAGGTGGCGAACGGGGTCGAGCCCTGGACCGGCGTGCGCAACCACATGGCGAAGGCCAACCTGATCGCGATGAAGAAGGGCGACCGCGCCTTCTTCTACCACTCCAACATCGGCAAGGAGATCGTGGGCGTGGTCGAGGTGGTGCGCGAGGCCTATTCCGACCCCACCGCCGAAGCGGGCAGCCCCTGGGTCTGCGTCGACATGAAGGCGGTCGGGCCCATGCCGAAGCCGGTCACGCTCGCGGCGATCAAGGCTGAGCCGGGGCTCGAGGGCATCGCCCTGGTGCGCATGTCGCGGCTGTCGGTCATGCCGATCTCGCCCGAGCACTGGAAGGTGCTGGCGAAGATGGGCGGGTGGAAGGGCAAGTGAAGCAGCAACTTGCCGAACGCGTGCTCTGCGCGCTGGCCGACATCCCCGATGGCCAGTCGAAGGGCTTTCCCGCCGCACCCGGCGCCTTCACCGGCCTGTTCGCGGTGCGGCGCGGCGACCGCGTCTGGGTCTATGTGAATTCCTGCCCGCATATCGGCGTGCCGCTGGATCCCGTGCCGGACCGGTTCCTGGATGGGAAGAAGCAGAACATCATCTGCTCGACGCATGGCGCGCGCTTCCGGATCGAGGACGGATTCTGCACATCCGGCCCCTGCTACGGCGAATTTCTAGAGGCGGTGCCGCACCGCATCGACGAGCAGGGGCGGGTGCTGGTGGCGGAGGATGCGGGGCGATAGGCGCACGACGCCGCAGCGCCGCATCTGCGCCCCGCTTCCGCCACGCCCGCCACCGCGCCGCCGCGATCGCCCCGAAACCACCTTGGCGCCGCCCTTCGCCGGACGCGCCGGCACGGTCTTCTTCTTCCTGCGCTCGGACCAACACAGGAGGACCAGATGCGCCAGATCTCCCGCACCGCCTTTCTCGCCACCGGCCTGATGCTCGTTGCCGGTGCCGGCTTCGCCCAAGGGACGGCACCCGGCACGGCCTCCGGCCAGGCCACGGGTGGCACCGCCGCGCCGGTCCAGGCGCAGCCCGCCCGCCCGGCGACCCCCGCACCGCACGCGGCGACCACGCCCGCGCCGCATGCGGGGACGCCGGCAAACCAGG
>NZ_JACADR010000277.1 GCF_016106005.1 Roseomonas rosulenta | reverse complement strand
GCTTGACTATGCTGGATCGCGCGACGGACCGCCTCTGTCGTGCGGGCGCAGCCGTGAAGAACCTGCCCCATAGCGCATCCCTCCATGCCAGGGAGAAGACTGCACCACCAAAGCCCGGGACCAAACACCTAGCCGATGCGGATCAGCCGCGTGACCTGGCCGTTGCTCTCCCAATAGGTCCTCTTGTTTGCGATGAGCGGGTCATCCATGGCCGGCTGCACCTGGCCGGACGCGTCGATGGCACGCGAGGTTATGCGGTGTTCACCCCGTTCCGCCGGCCAGTCGAGCGTCCAGATCCGCCACGCGGAGGGACCCTGGTCGGGCCCGGTGAGCGTGGCCCGCATCCACGGCCCGTCATCGATCCGCACCTCGACCGCGGCGATCGGGGCAGGCCCCCAGGCCATGCCGGCGATCCGGTGGCGGCCGTCGCGGAACGTGACGCGCGCGGGGGCGGATTTCAGCAGTTCGCGGCCGACCGCGGTCTCCTGGATGATCGTCTCGCCATTCCTGCGCTCCTCGCGGATGGTGACGTAATCGCGACCCATGAACCGGTTCACGAAGCGCGTGTCGCGCACCTCGATCCGCTGCAGCCACTTCACATTGGCGATCCCGTACCATCCGGGTGCGATCAGGCGCGTCGGCGCGCCATGCGCCGCCGGCAGCGCCTCCCCGTTCATCTCGTAGCACAGCATGGTCGCCGGGTTCATCGCGTCGTCGAGCGACATGCTGCGCGCGAAGCGCGTGGTGAACCGGAGCTCGAGCGGCGTCCCGCCGCGGACGACCTCGTCACCCTGATCGGCGCCAAAGAAGACGACTTCCTTGGCACCGTCCTTGAGTCCCGCCTGCCTGAGGATGTCGGCAAGCGATGCGCCGGCCCAGCGCGCGTTGCCGATCGCGCTCGTCAGGAAAGGCAGGCCGTGATTGCCCGAGCATTCGATCGTGAAGGTGACCTCCTGCCGTGGCCTGCCCCTCAGCTCCGCGAGCGAGAGCCGCAACGGCGTATCGACATGCCCCAGGATGTCGAGCCGCCACGCTCCGGCGTCGATCGCGGGCCAGCCGTAGTGCCCGATCTGGAAGAACCTCCCGGTCGGCGTGATCCAGCTGTCCAGGTCCTCCCAGCGCGGCAGGTTGCGTGCCACGTTCGCAAGCGGGGGCGGCACCGGCGCCGGCTGATCGGACCAGGGAATGAGCCGCTCGCCCTCCTGGGCGAACGCCATCCCAGCACCTCCTTGCAGCAGCACTGCAGCCGCCGCGCCTCCTTGCAGCAACAGATCCCGTCGTTGGATGTGGCTCATGTGCGTCCTCCCTGTCCGCATTGGACGTGAAGCACTCGGGACGAAGGACCGCGGCATGACGCCAGGCACAATGCTCCGCCGCGTGATACGCAGACGCGTGCATCAGCAGACGCGTGCATCATTCGCACCGGCCGGCGCCCGGTGGATCCCATGCCTTCGGAGCACAGCGCCAGAGGCCTTCGTCTCGCGAAGATACATCGGGGGACTGCTCGCACCCGCCACCCATAAAACTAGCATGGGAGGCGCCCGCAAATTCCGAAGTTTACGGAAGTTTCAGGCCTTGGACGCATGCGCTCCACTTGGCCGCTGAGGATGCGCGCCGAGC
Source organism: Roseomonas rosulenta (assembly GCF_016106005.1). Lineage (GTDB taxonomy): Bacteria > Pseudomonadota > Alphaproteobacteria > Acetobacterales > Acetobacteraceae > Neoroseomonas > Neoroseomonas rosulenta. The sequence goes on along the minus strand of NZ_JACADR010000277.1, from coordinate 4,285 downwards.
GATGCAGGCCCACCGGAAACGCCGAGGATCGGCGCCGGAACGCACCACCGGCAGTTCGATCACCGCCCGAGCATGTGCGCCAGCACGCTGTGCCCCCGCCTGTGGTGTATGACCGCGACCGTCGCGTGCCCGGCCGCAAGCACGACGAGGCTCCAGGCCAGGACCTGGTGGATGGCGCGCAGGGTTTCGTAGCTCGCCTCGTCCGGCTCGAGGACATGCGGGATGGGAACCAGCAGGAACATCACCGTTTCGATCTGTCCCGGCGCGGTGCTGGCGCTGAGGTAGCCGAGCACTGGCACCACCAGCAGCAGCGCATAGAGCGCGGCATGGCCGAGCCTCGCGGCGCTGTGCTGCCAGGCGGGCAGGCCAGGGTCCTCGGGCGGCCGGCCGCGCCGCGCGCGCAGCCACAGCCGCCAGAGCACCAGCGGCGGCACCAGCAGCCCGATCGTCTTGTGCACCTGGTAGGCGATGATCTTGGCCAGCAACTGCGTCAGCGGCAGCGCCACCATCACGAGGCCGATGGCGAAGCCGAGCACGACCAGCAGCGCCACCGCCCAGTGCAGCCACCGCTGCGCGGGGCTCCAGGCCTCAGATGATGATGCGGACACGCACCACCAGGCGGATCTCGTCGGAGATGGCGGCGGATTCGGCGGTCATGCCGAACTCCGACCGCTTCATGGTGCCGCCACCGGAGAACTCCGCCACGTCGCGCCCCAGCGCGGCGTCGCGCTTGCGGTCCACCAGGCGGGCCTCCATCCGGAGCGGGCGGGTGATGCCGCGGATGGTCAGGTCGCCCGCCAACGGAAACCGCGCAAGCGTGCCCTCGCCGGTGGCCTGGCCCGTGAAGCGCGCCTCCGGAAAGCGCTCGACATCGAAGAAGGCGGGGGATCGCAGCAGGTCCACCGCACCGGGATAGGCGAGCGCCACGGCGGCGGTGCGCACCGTGACCTCGACATGGGTGGTGAGCGGCTGGTCCGGGTCGATCAGCAACTCGGCCGCAAAATCCTCGAAGCGACCGGTGGAGGACAGCACCCCGAGATGCCGCGCCACGAATTCGAGCCGGCCGACCGCCTGGTCGAACACGTAGCGCGTGCGCGCCGTCGCCGGCCGGCCGAACGCCAGTGCGCCGCCGAGGCCGGCCGCGAAGCCCCGCCGTCCGATCACGCCTTTCGCCATGACGACCACCTCCGCGCCCCCTCATGTCGGGCGTCGGAACGGCCGCGCAACCCCCGCTTGCATCGTGCGCGGCGAAGCGTCATAAGGGCCTCCGACATCACCAGCCGGATTGACGGGGGGTGGCCTTGAAAGGGGCCGCCTTTTTTGTTGCTTGGACGCCATGGACGACCTTCCGCGGCATGAGGGGCTCGAGGCCCGCATTGCCGACGCCATCCTGCCGACGCTCGCGCATCTCGGCTACGAACTCGTGCGCGTGCAGGTCTCGGGCAAGGAACGCCCGACCGTGCAGGTCATGGCCGACCGCGCCGATGGCGCGCTGTTCCGCGTCGAGGATTGCGAGGCGATCAGCCACGCCATCGGCGCCGTGCTGGACGTGGCTGACCCGATCAGGGGCGAATGGGACCTCGAGGTGTCCTCGGCCGGGATCGACCGGCCGCTGACGCGGGCCAAGGACTGGAACCGCTTCGCCGGGCATGTCGCCAAGCTGGAACTCGCTATCCCGCAGGATGGGCGCAAGCGCTTCCGCGGCGTGGCTCTGGGCGCGGATGCCGACACGGCGCGGATGCGGCTGGATGACGGCACCGAAATGGCTTTCGCGCGGAGCAACATCCGCAAGGCCCAGCTGGTGCTGACCGACGAACTGATCGCCGCCACCGCGGCGCCACCGACCACGAACTAGGAGAGAGGCTCCATGGCCGCCGAGATCGCCATCGCCCGTCCCGAACTGCTCCAGGTTGCCGACGCCGTCGCGCGCGAGAAGATGATCGAGCGCGACGAGGTTCTGGAAGCGATGGAGCAGGCCATCCAGAAGGCCGGCCGCGCCAAGTACGGCCACGAGAAGGACATCCGCGCCGTCATCGACCGCCGCAACGGCGAGGTGAAGCTCTCCCGCTGGACCGAGGTGGTCGAGGCCGAGCCGGTCGAGAACGAGGCGACGCAGATCCCGGTGCGCATCGCGCAGAAGATCAAGCCGGGCATCCAGGTCGGCGAGTTCATCATCGACCCGCTGCCGCCGATCGATTTCGGCCGCATCGCCGCGCAGACCGCCAAGCAGGTGATCGTGCAGCGCGTGCGCGAGGTCGAGCGCGGCAAGCAGTTCCAGGAATACAAGGACCGCGTCGGCGAGATCATCAACGGCATCGTCAAGCGCACCGAGTACGGCAACCTGATGGTCGACCTGGGCCGCGCGGAAGCCCTGCTGCGCCGCGACGAGACCATCCCGCGCGAGGCCTTCCGCAACGGCGACCGCGTGCGCGCCTACATCTACGACGTGCGCGAGGAACCGCGCGGGCCGCAGATCTTCCTCAGCCGCACGCATCCGGGCTTCCTGGCGAAGCTGTTCGCGCAGGAAGTGCCCGAGATCTACGACGGCATCATCGAGATCAAGGCGGTCGCCCGTGACCCTGGTTCGCGCGCCAAGATGGCCGTGATCAGCCGCGATTCCTCCATCGACCCGGTCGGCGCCTGCGTCGGCATGCGCGGGTCGCGCGTGCAGGCGGTGGTCGCTGAGCTTCAGGGCGAGAAGATCGACATCATTCCCTGGTCGCCAGACTTCGCGACCTTCATCGTGAACGCGCTGGCGCCGGCGGAAGTGTCCAAGGTCGTGCTGGACGAGGACGGCAAGCGCTGCGAGGTGGTGGTGCCCGACGACCAGCTGAGCCTCGCCATCGGCCGCCGCGGGCAGAACGTCCGCCTGGCGTCGCAGCTGACGCGCTACGACATCGACATCCTGACCGAGGCCGAGGAATCCGAGCGCCGTCAGGAGGAATTCCGCAAGCGCACCGGCCTGTTCGTCGAGGCTCTGGACGTCGACGACGTGATCGCCGGCCTGCTGGTGCAGGAAGGCTTCGGCACCATCGAGGATATCGTGACCGTCGAGGACGAGGAACTGGCCGGCATCGAAGGCTTCGACGAATCCGTGGCCGCCGAGCTCAAGCGCCGCGCGGCGACCTTCATCGAGAAGCGCGACGGCGAGCTGGACGAGAAGCGCCGCGAGATGGGCGTGGACGACGTGTTGGCCGAGATCGGCGGGTTCTCCCCGGCGATGATGGTCACGCTCGGCGAAAAGGGCGTGAAGGGCCTCGAGGACCTGGCCGACCTGGCCGGCGACGAGCTCATCGAGATCCTGGGCGCCGAGGTGGTGGACGAGGAAACGGCCAACGCCATCGTCATGGAAGCGCGCCGCCGCGCGGGTTGGCTCGGCGACGAGGCCACGGAGGCCTGACCCACGCCATGACCGCAGCGCTGGCCGATTCAGCCGAGGAGGAGGACCCGCCCGAGAGCGGCCCGCTCCGCCGCTGCATCGCGACGCGCGAGAGCCTGCCGAAGGAGCGGATGCTACGTTTCGTGCTGGGGCCGGGCCGCGAGATCGTGCCGGATCTGCTCGGCAAGCTGCCGGGCCGGGGAATGTGGTTGAGCGCGCGGGGCGATGTGCTAGAACGCGCCTTGAGCCGCGGGGCCTTCATGCGGGCCGCGCGCGGACCCGTGACGCTTCCCTCCGACCTTCGTGCGCGGATCGAGGACGGTCTCCGCGCCCGCATCCGCGACCTGCTGGGCCTGGCCCGGCGGGCGGGGCAGGCGGTTTCCGGCTGGCAGGCCGGGCGCGAATGGCTTCAGGCCGGCCGCGCCGGGCTGCTGGTGCAGGCGGTGGATGGCAGCCTGGCGGAGCGTGCGCGCTTCGGTGGCCGAAATCTACCGGTGGTTGCGCCGCTGACGGCGGCGGAACTGGGTGGAGTATTCGGGCGCGACCACGCGGTGCATGTGGTGGTCTCTCCCGGCCGGCTGGCGGATGCCATCCGGCTCGAGGCCGAGCGGCTGGCGGGTTTCACCGCCGACGCGACGCAGACTTGATGCGGGGCGCGCAGGTCGCGCGACCCTGGGGCTTTGTTTTTTTGGATCGGGTTCGGATCGGCTGATGAGCGACCAGAACGAGCAGGACGCAGGCAAGAGCAGGCTGAGCCTTCGGCCCGGCGGACGTCTTGAACTCGGCAAGACCGTGGATGCCGGCAGCGTGCGGCAGTCCTTCAGCCATGGCCGGAGCAAGACCGTCCAGGTCGAGGTGGTGAAGAAGCGTCCTGTCGCGCCGCCGCCCAAGCCGGGCGTCACGCCG
>NZ_JACADR010000276.1 GCF_016106005.1 Roseomonas rosulenta | reverse complement strand
GCCGCCGCCCTGCCCGCGGGCGCGCCCGGCATCATCCGCATGGAGGTGGGCCAGCCCGGCACCGGCGCACCGCGCGGCGCGGCGGAGGCGGCGATCCGCGCGCTGCAGGCCGGCGCGCCCCTCGGCTATACCGAGGCCTTCGGCCTGCCCTCGCTGCGCGTGCGCATCGCGCGGCACTATCGCGAGCATTACGGGATCGAGGTCTCGCCGGCGCGCATCGCCGTGACGGTGGGGGCCTCGGGCGCCTTTCCGCTGGCCTTCCTGGCCGCCTTCGACCCCGGCGACCGCGTCGCCATGGCCGCGCCCTTCTACCCGCCCTATGCGAACATCCTGACCGCGCTCGGCATGCAGCCGATGCTGCTGCCCTGCGATGCCGCCACGCGCTTCCAGCCCACCATCGCCCTGCTGGAGGCGATGGACCCGCGCCCGGAGGGGCTGATCGTGGCGAGCCCCTGCAACCCCGCCGGCACCATGCTGGCACCCGCCGAACTTCAGGCCATCGCGCGCTGGTGCCAGGCGAACGGCGTGCGGTTGGTGAGCGACGAGATCTACCACGGCCTGACCTGGGGCACGGTGGCCGAGAGCACCGCCGCGGCCTTCAGCGACAGCGCGGTGATGGTGAATTCCTTCTCGAAATACTGGTCGATGACCGGCTGGCGCATCGGCTGGCTGCTGCTGCCCGAGGACCTGGTCCGCCCCGTGGAGTGCCTCGCGCAGAACATGTTCATAAGCGCGCCGCACGTGGCCCAGGTGGCGGCCGAGGCGGCGATGGACTGCACCGAGGAGCTGGAGGCCAATAAGGCCGCCTATGCCCGCAGCCGGGCGGCGCTGCTCGATGGCCTGCCGCGCGCTGGCTTCACGGACATCGCCGCCGCCGATGGCGCCTTCTACCTGTGGTGCGACGTGGGGCACCTGACCAACGACAGCGCCGAGTTCTGCGCGCGGATGCTGGAGCATGCCGGCATCGCGGCGACGACGGGCCTCGACTTCGACCGTGAGCGCGGCAATCGATTCCTGCGATTCTCCTATTGCGGGTCGGAAGCGGACATGGCGCAGGCGCCGGCGCGGCTGGCGGCCTGGCTGGGGCGGTGACGGCGCGCCGTCATCGCGCCGGCGGCGGCACCACCTCCCGCGGGAAGGCGTCCAGGCGCTTCAGGATCTCGAGCTTCTTCACCGGCAGCGTCTGCACAGCGAGCCCCTGCGGCGGCGGCGGGCCTGCCAGCGCGAGCACCTGGTACTCCGGCGCATAGGCCGCGGGCGCGGCATAGAGCCCGCGCGCATCGGCCGGGAAGTAGCCGATGGCGAAGGCGATCGCGTTCACCTCCGCAAGGGCATATTCGCGCAGCCGCAGGTCTGGGAAATACGGGCTCGCCTCGGCGAAGGGCAGCGGGATGCGCAGTTCGCGCTCGATCGCCTGGCCGGGATCGAGCCGCGTGCAGAGCGGCAGGTCGGGCGCGATCAGCACGCGGTCGCGCGGCAGCGGCGCGATGAACTTGCCAAGCACCGCGACGCCGTCCTCCTGTCGGATCACAACCGCGGCCTGCGCATTGGCGCTCACCGCGCGGGTGGCGGGATCGACGCGCGGCATCGCGTCCATCACGTAGAGCGGCACGGCACCCTGGTTCTCGGCGCGATAGGCAAAGATGAAGGCGTCGGCCACCTTGTTCGGCCGGCACTGCAGGTGAAGCGCGCCCCCGATGCTGCCGCCATCCATCGCCTCCTCCTCCCCGCCCGCCCGTCAGTCGCCGCCCCGCGGCGGCGGCAGGGGCGGCGGCGGGGGCGGCGGCAGCGGGTTGGGCGAGGTGTCGCCCTTCACCGTGCCGGCGCGGCCGTCGCGGTTGCGCTGCGCGTCGTCGAGCAGGTCGTTCAGCTGCGCGTCGGAGGTCGGCGAATCCGGGTCGCCCTCGCGCGGCCAGTCTTCCGGGTCATAGGTGATGGTGGTGCCGGACCCCTTGCCGGTGCCTGGCACGGGCTTGCCGTCCGGCCCCTTCTGGCCGGTCGGGAAGCCGGGGGCGGTGGCGTCCACCGGGTTGTCGGCCTTGCTGCTGGCGCTCGGCGGGTCGGTCGGCGTCTCGGGCGGCTCGATGACGGTGGGCTTGTCGCTGTTGATCGCGTCCGCGATCTTCTGCCGCCCTTCCGGGGTCTCGTTGATCTTCGAGAGATCGTCGATCACCTTGTCGGCGAAATCCGGGTCCTCGGTCTTGATCCGCAGGCCGCTCTTGCCCTCCTGGTTGCCGCCGACCTGCAGCGTGCCGTCATCGGCGCGGGTGACGAAGGCGGCGTTCTTCGGACCCTTCGAGTGCTTGCGCCGCGGCCCGCCGCCGCCCTTGGGCTGGCGCGCCAGGAAGTCGGGCGGCTCGCCGGGGTCGGCCATGGCGGCATCTGCCGCATCGGTCAGCTCCACCACCGGCGCGTCGGAGGGCGACCCGCCCTGTTGTTCCTTGTAGATCGCCGCGTCGTTGGTGATCGAGGACGGCGTCACGACCACGCTCGAGGCACCGACCTTGATCGTGATCTTCTTCTTCGCCTGCAGGATGATCTCGTCGGCGCTGATCACGGCATTGCCGGTAGCGTACATGCTCCAGGTGCCGCCGATATCCCGGATCTCGTCGGCCTTGACCGTGAAGTTGATGGCGCTGTCGATGTTCGCGAACAGGTCCTTGCCGACATGCAGGTCGAACTCGCCCCCGGCGGTGGTGAAGATCGACCCGCCGGGCGGCGGCTTTCCCGGTTCCTGCGAACTGCCGCCCACCAGCACGTGCAGGTTGCCACGCGTGGTGTCGTAGCGCGAGCCGAAGGCGGTGATGTCCATCCGCCGCTCGGAGCGCAGCAGGAACTGCTCCTCCCCCTGCTTGTCGTCGAGGCGCATCATGTGGAAGCCCGACTGGCCCTCGGGCTTGCGCGGCGTGGTCTTGGTGCGGATGCCGCTGCGCGTCGCCTGGTCGGTCTCGCTGCCCTTGAGGTCGTCCGGCTTGGCCAGCGGCCGCCCCTGCGCGCCGGCGGGCAGGAAGGGCAGGTGCGAGGACCCGCCGCGGGCGTTGTAGGCGCGGCCCACCACCATCGGGCGCTCGGGGTCGCCATCGATGAAGCCGACCACGACCTCCTGCCCGATGCGCGGCAGGAACTGGGTGCCGAGCCGTTCGCCCGCCCAGCCGTCGGAGACGCGCACGAAGCAGGTGTTGCGCCCGGTCTGGAGCGCCTCCTTGCCGATCGGATCGTTCGGGTCGTCCGGCCCCGGGTCCCAGGGGAAGCGGATGCGCACGCGCCCCAGCGCATCGACGAAGATGTCGCGCTGCGCGGTGTCGATGCCGTCCGGGCCGACCACCATCGCGAGGTGCGGCCCGTAGGCGACCGGCCGGTTGGCCGAGGGCGTGGGCAGCACATCGCGCAGGAAGGGCGCGTCGAGCGGCAGCGCGTCGAAGGCGATGGAGAGGCCGGCGGGGATCTGCAGGAACTTCTCCACCAGGTCCTTCACGCTCTTGACCGTCGAGACCAGCAGCGGCACCGCGCCCGCCAGCGCCGAGCCCCCCGTGCCCAGCGCCTTGCCGATGAAGTCGGGCAGGCCCGAGGGGTTCTTCGCCCCCGGCTCCTTGTCGAGCCAGGCGAAGATCTCCTTGCCGCTGTCGACATCCTTCTTCACCTGGTCGAGCAGCCCCTGCGCCGCCGCGGTGGCGACATCGTCCTTGTTGCCGAGCCCGATCAGGCCCTTGACGATGTCGAAAAGCTGGTCGCCGACGCTGACCAGCGCCGAGTGGTCGTAGGCGAAGATCGTCACGGTCTTGAGCAGGAAGGTCTTGCCGTCGGCCTTGTCGGCGGCGTCCTTGGGCACCGTGCCGTCGGTGTGGACGACGAAGCTGCGCCCGGCGCGGAACAGCGGATTCTTCGACTGGCCGGTGATGCCGAAGATGCCCCCCTCGTTCTGGCGCATCCGCCGCTGCGCGTGGTCGCGCGGCTGGGGCGAGACGGTCGCCGGCACGGGGAAGGCCTCTCCCTCGAGCGCGGGGTGCTCGCCCATGAGGTCGTAGTCGGGCGCGATGCCGGCCTCGCCGCGGAAGGGGGTGGCGGGGTTGATCTCGTTGAAGTTGCCGACCTTGGCCTTGCGCGTGGCGAGCGCGAAGGTGCGGCGGAAGCCAGCGACGACGCCGGCACTGGGCTCGCCGCTGCCGAGGTCCACCACGTCGGCGACGGCCGCGCGCGGCGCGTTGCGCCCGCCCAGCACCAGCACCTCGTTCTTCGCGTTGAGCTCGTGCTCGAAGCGGTAGAACAGCCCGAAGCGGTCGAGCAGGCGATGGATGAAGTTGAAGGTGCTCTCGCCGAACTGCACGCAATAGGGGATGAGCTCGGCGACCTCCTCGGCCGCCAGGCGCGTGTTCAGCTCGATCTCGGGATAGGGGCGCAGCACCTCGCGCAGCACCTGCTCGAGCGTGCGGTCCTCGAAGACGCGGAAGCGCGTCTCGTAGGCGGTGAGCTTGAAGGCCGGCACCAGGCGCGCGCTGTAGGACCGGAAGTCGTCCATCGGTCCGGTCTCGGCGAAGCTCTCGATCACGCCGTGGCGGAAGACGTGGTCGAACTCGTCCTGGTTCTCCTCGTTGATCGCGCGCTTGATGCCCACGCGCACGCGCGATCCGATCATGGTCGAGGGATCGGGCCGCTTGTCCTTCGGCCCGATCAGCGCGAGGTCGAAGGCGTAGGGGAAGGAGATGCCCTCGGCGCCGCGGACCTGGATCAGGACGAAGTTGTCGTCCTCGTCCTCGCCCTCGGGGTTGGCGAGGACGGTGTCGATCAGCAGCGAGCGGTTCTTCTGCTTCAGCGCCATCGGTCGCCTTCCGGGTCGTCAGGGCACTTTCGCGGTTTGCTGGCCTGCGTCCGTAACCGTGATCACCCCGCCCCAGTTGCAGGCGAGGATCGAGGTGTCGTTGAGGATCGGCGCGCCGCCGAGCGTGTTGGCCGGCACGCCCGGCGTCCAGGGCGATGCGGTGCAGGGGATGCAGGGCTGCGGCGTCAGCACGCCGGACGCCGCCGAGGTGGCCGAGGCCACCTGCGGGTTCGCGAGGCTGATGCACATGCCGAAGGGACGGATGTTCGTGTTCGGCACATGATCGAGGATGGTCGCCGCGGGCGTGGTGCTCCAGGCGCGATCCTTCGGCAGGACGCCCAGGGTCGAGGGCGTGGTACCGAAGGTGCACGCGAGGACCGCGCCATCCACGACATGTCGGGCCATGCGACACCTCCCGCCGGCGGGGCTTCGCAGCGCCCCTGGCGCATCGGCGGACGATAGGCGCGCAAAGCCACGCCGCACCAGAGCGATTGCGCACAGGCCACGTCGCGCTAAGGCGGTTCGGCGCGCCTCGCGGGAGGACGCTCGGACTGCGCAACCCCCGATTGCCGCGACGCGCGCCGCAGCACGACGCGGGGCGCTCCCGCCCTCCCATCGTGAGGGCACGCCGTGCTTCGCGGCAGCCCGAAGCATCGCCGGCGGAAGCGGCGTAGCATCGCGCCATGACCGACCCGACGGCTCCAGGCCCGCTCGCCGCCACCGCCGCGCTGATGGCCGACCCGGCCCGCGCACGCATGCTCGCCGCGCTGATGGGCGGCGAAGCGCTGACGGCGGGGGAGCTCGCACGCATCGGCGGCGTCACCGCCGCGACGGCGAGCGGGCATCTGGCGCGCCTCGCTCAGGGCGGGCTGCTGGCGGTGCATGCGCAGGGCCGGCATCGCTACTTCCGCCTGGCGTCCGAGGAGGTGGCCGCGGCGATCGAGGCGCTGGGCGGCCTCGCCGCGCGCCTTGCCCCGCCGCGGCGCTGGACGCATGGCGAGGCGGCGCGCGAGGCCAGGCTGTGCTGGAACCACCTGGCCGGGCGGCTTGGCGTGGCGGTGCACCGGCGCCTCACCGGGCAGGGCTGGCTCACGCCC
>NZ_JACADR010000275.1 GCF_016106005.1 Roseomonas rosulenta | reverse complement strand
CCGATGCCGAGTGGTTCGACGCGCTGGAGGCGGCCGCGCTGGCCGGCCTCGCCGGGCGCGCCGATGCCGATGCGCTCTCGGCCGCGCTGCCGCCGCCCGGTGCGCCGATCCTGGTCCAGCCCTTCGCGCTGCCGCCGATCCTGCCCGCGGCGACGCCGCAGCCACAGGAGGCGCAGGCAGCCCCCTGGCCCGCGAGCGAGGACGCGCCTGGCCCGATCGACTCGCCCGAGGACGTGCTGGGACTGCTCTCCACCCCGCCGCCGCCACTGGCCGCCGGCCATGGCGACGACGCGCTCGCGCTCTTGATGGGCGCAGCCGCGCCGCCAGCCGCGGCTGGACCGCCGGTGGAGCCCGACGGCACGCTGGCCGGGCTGATCGGTGCTGCGGCGGGTTCCCCGCCACCCGACGAACCGGGCCCGCCGGCGGCCGAGGATGACGACGTGCTGGCCGCCTTGATCGGCGCCGCGCCGGGCCCTTCGGCGCATGCGGCGGGCCTGGCCGTCGAGGCCGGCCTGCCGGTCGCCAGGGATGACGGCACGCTTGCCGGGCTGATCGGAGCCGCGGAGCCGGCCGATCCGCCCGAGACCGCCCCGATCGCGGATGACGGGGTCCTGGCCGTGCTGATCGGCAGCGGCACCGAGGCATCCATGCCGCCCTCCGCGGAGCCCGCCAGCGTGATGATGCCGGCTGGCGCCGATGCCGGGCCGGCGGCCGCCGAAGGCCCCGACCTCCTGCCGGAGACGGTTCCGACCACCGCGTCCGACCCCGCCGACCCTGCCGACCCCGCGCCTGCCATCGATGCCGTGGCCCCCCCGGCGCCGGAGGGCGGCGGGTGGTGGACCCGCGGCGGCGCGCATGTGCCGCCAATGGTCTGGCCCCTGCCGGGCCTGCCCGATCCCGCCGACTTCGCATACCTGCTGGAAGCCGCCGCATGACCTGGCGCCTGATCTCCCACGCTGCCACCCATCCCGGCGCCGTCAGGCCGCGCAACGAGGATGCGCTGCTCGACCGGCCCGATATCGGCCTCTGGGCCGTGGCCGACGGCGCCGGCGGGCATGGCGCGGGCGATGTCGCCTCGGCCGCCATCATCGCCGCGCTCGAGACCATCGCGCCGGGGCTCTCGGCGGCGGAATTGCTGGCGCAGGTGCGCATCAAGCTCGATGGCGTGCACCAGGGCCTGCAGGAGGAAGCAGCGCGGCGGGGGCCCGGGCGCATCCTGGCCTCGACCGTGGTCGTCATGCTGGCGCGCGGGGAGCACTTCGCCATGCTCTGGGCGGGCGATTCGCGCGGCTACCTCATGCGCAACGGCATGCTCACCCGCGTCACGCGCGACCATTCCCTGGTGCAGGAACTGGTGGACCAGGGGACGCTGCGGGAGGACGAGGCCGAGAGCCATCCGCAGGCCAACGTCATCACCCGCGCCGTTGGCGCGCAGGGCGAACTGGAACTGGACAAGGTGTCCGGGCGGATCGCCGAGGGCGACCGCTACCTGCTGTGCACCGATGGCCTGTTCAAGACCATATCGGAGGTCGAGATCGGCGCCATGATCGCGAACGGCAGCGATGCCGCGGCGATCGTGACCGAGGCGGTGGGCCGCGGCGCGCGCGACAATGTCAGTGCCATCGCGGTGAACTGCGAGGGCTGAGCGAGGCGCGCGTCTGCCCCCCGGAGGGCCCGCATCCGCGCGCGGCGCCAGCGCCCCGCAGCAGGTGTGTCGCGCCACTGATCCCAGGCGTAGGAAATTCCGACCTCCGGCCCGAAGGGCCGAGGCGCGAATGCGGCCCGCCCGGCGTCTGAGGGGCACGAAGGTGAAACCCTCGTGCGCCCGGTATGCGCCGGCGCGCCGATCGTGACGGAAGTCGGACCGGCGGCGGCCTTCCCTTGATCAACGGGCGGAAGGGCGATCGTCGCAAGGCCGGACCAGCATGCGGACGCGCGGTTTCCCACACCGGCCAGCGCGTCCCGGATGCCTGGGCTTCCAAAGCCTGCGAGCCGACCGGATCACTCCGTCGGGTCTGATCAGCTGCGTCTGAGAATCCAGCCTGCCGGTCAGCGTGCATCCGGTCGGCGGAACCGCGCAGCGGTTCCACGCGACGGGACGATGCCTCAGGCGCGCTGCGCCTGCGGCAGCGTGTAGCTGACGACGTCCTGAGGGCCACCCAGGCTGTTGCCGACATTCACCACGCTGAGGGTGACCTTGGTGTAGGTCAGCTCGATCGACTCGTCCGGCGCGCCGGAGCCCGCCTTCTCGCCCATGGACGTGATCAGCGCGTCGGTCAGTTCCAGCTTCAGGTAGGCTTCCAGCCCGTCGCTGCCGGTGCGCAGCCAGGCGAACTGCACTCGCTTTCGCGTCATGGACAGCATGCGCAGCCAGATCTCGGGCGAGACGATGTCGGCGCTGCGCGTGACCTGGACCGCGCGCAACTGCGGTGCCACGGCGATGGAGGCCATGCGGCCCGACATGTGCGCCTGCTTCATGATGCCCCGGTCGCCGCCCCACTTGAAGCTGTTGAGCAGCAGCCAGCCCTCGTAGCCGGTGATCACGCCGGGCCCGTTGATGCCATCGATCGACATGAGGATCGGCATCGCTCTCAGGCTCCGTTTATCAGCACGGCGGAGGATTGCGCACCCTTCGCGCCATGCGTTCCGCCGAAGGCGATTATCGTCATTCGCCTGTAGAGGATCTTGAAGTCCTCGGTGGCCCGGTCCGCGCCGATGCCGTGCATCTCGAAGCCCACGATCGAGCACCCGTCGAGGTTGTAGCGCAGATACTCGGTCGGCATCCCCGCATCGGTGCGCGTGAAGACGATGGTGGCGCTGGCCTGCTTGGTGCTCGCCAGCACCTCGCGCATCAACCCGACGGTCGCCCCATCGGTGCGCTTGGTGACGAGGACCGGCGGCGCATCGCCGCCGAAGTCAACGATGGAGGTCGCGCCGCCCTTGATCGAGCGCCCCTGGACATTGACGGCGGCGGTCAGCGTGCAGGAGAGCAGCGGCGACCATTTGGGACCTGGTCCCGAGGGGACCGTGTCGCTGGGGAGATCGCTCTCCCCCGTCACGCCGCTATAGGAGAGGTAGATCGCGGTCTCGGACAAGTCGCTCATCGGTCACCCTGGTCAGGCACGTGCCGCCCGGGCGTCCCGGGCGGCACTGGATGGCTTGCCCCTGCGGCGCCGGCACGTGGCCGGCGCCAGCCGGATCAGAGCTTCGTGGCCTTCGCCAGGTCCCAGCCGTAGCTGGCCGGGTTGCCGCTGAAGTCGTCGCCGATCGGGTTGTACTTGACCGTGAGCTTGTCGAAGTTCAGGTGCAGCACTTCCTCGGGGCGGACGTCCTGGCCGCCGCTGGACTTGAAGGACAGGCCGGCCACGCCGCAGCCCTGCATCTTGAAGTTCAGATACTCCTCGGACTTGCCGGCGCCGGTGCGCAGGAAGCCGATCTCGACGTCCTTGTTGAGCTTACCGGTGCAGGCTTCCTCGAAGTACTTGATCGTGGTGCCGTCGGTCTTCTTGCGCACGACGATCTCGCTGAGGTTCGCGTCGCCGCCCTCACGCGTCGAGGTGCCGCGCGCCGAGGCGATCCGGCGGCCGACGCCGAACTCGAAGGAGCTGAGTTCGGTGTACTTCGCGAAGCCCTCGATCGTGCTCTCGCCGTCGATGCCCTGGTACTTCATCACGATAGGCATGTGCGTATTCCCTTTCCCAATCCTGCCCCCGCGGAAGCGGCCCGCTGCCGCATCCTGGTGAGCAATCCTATAGCTCAGTCGACGTCGTAGCGGAACGACCCGTCGTCGTTCAGCCCCACCTTCACCTGAAGGATTTCATGCCCGTCCGCGAGCCGCGCGAGGATGCGCGCCGAGAGCTCGGGCAGCACGGTGCGGCTGAGGATGTTGTCGATGTTGCGCGCGCCCGAGGAGACCTCCTTGCAGCGCTCCACGATCGCATCCACCACCGCGTCGTCCACCTGCAGCGGCACGCCGTAGGCTTCCTTGAGCCGCTTGCCGATGCTGCGCAGCTTGAGCCCGGTGATCTTCTTGAGGATCTCGGGCGGCAGCGGATAGTAGATCACCACGTTGGTGCGCCCGAGGAAGGCCGGCTTGAAGACCTTGAGCAGGTCCGGCATCAGCGCTTCGCGCAGCTCGTTGGGCTCGGGCGCCATCTCGGGGTCGGCGCACAGCTTGTCGATGGTGTCCGTACCGGCGTTCGACGTCATGATGATGACGGTGTTGCGGAAGTCGATGTCGCGACCCTCGCCGTCCTTCATCGCGCCCTTGTCGAACACCTGGAAGAACACGTCCTGCACGCCGGGATGCGCCTTCTCCATCTCGTCCAGCAGGACGACGGAATAGGGGCGCCGGCGCACGGCTTCCGTCAGCACGCCGCCCTCGCCATAGCCCACGTAGCCGGGCGGCGAGCCCATCAGGAGCGAGACCTTATGCTCCTCCTTGAACTCGCTCATGTTGATGGTGGTCATGTTCTGCTCGCCGCCATAGAGCAGGTCGGCGACCGCGAGCGCCGTCTCGGTCTTGCCCACGCCGGAGGTGCCGGCCATCAGGAAGACGCCGATCGGCTTGCGTGGGTCGGTCAGCCCGGCGCGGGAGGTGCGAATCGCCTGCGCGATCGCATCCAGCGCATGGTCCTGGCCGACCACCCGCTCCATCAGGTGCTCCTTCAGCTTCAGCACCGTGTGGATCTCGTCCGAGACCATGCGGCCCACCGGGATGCCGGTCCAGGTGCCGACCACGTCGGCCACCGCCTGGCCGTCCACCACCGGGAAGACCAGCGGCTCCTCGCCCTGCAGCGTCTTGAGAGCGGCTGCGGTCTCGGTCAGGTCCTTCTTTAGCGCCTCGGTATCCACCGGCTCGGCGGGCTTGCCTTCGGGGCCGGGCATCGGCACCGCGGCCACCTCGATCTGGTGGCGCAGGTCGCGCATCTTGGCGACCAGGGCCTTCTCCTCCTCCCAGCGGTTCATCAGCTCCGCCAACTCGGCCGAGACCTTGGCGTGGTCCTGCTCGAGTGCGACGCGCCGCGCCTCGTGGTTGGTGCCGGTCGCCTCCTCGCGCGCGATGGCGGCGAGCTCGGTGTCGATCAGCGATAGGCGGCGCTGGCGGTCCTCGACCGGTGCGGGGATCGAGGCCTGCGACATGCCCACGCGCGCGCAGGCGGTGTCGAGCAGCGACACGCCCTTGTCGGGCAGCTGGCGCGCCGGGATGTAGCGCGCCGAGAGTTTCACCGCCTGGGTGATCGCCTCATCCAGGATGCGCACGCCGTGGTGCTTCTCGAGCGTGCCGACCAGGCCGCGCAGCATCGCGGCGGCCAGCGGCTCCGACGGCTCCTCGACCTTCACCACCTGGAAGCGGCGGGTCAGCGCGGCGTCCTTCTCGAAGTACTTCTTGTACTCGGCCCAGGTGGTGGCGGCGATGCAGCGCATCTCGCCGCGCGCGAGCGCGGGCTTGAGAAGGTTCGCCGCGTCGTTCTGCCCGGCCGCGCCGCCGGCGCCGATCAGGGTGTGCGCCTCGTCGATGAACATGATGATCGGCGTGGGCGAGGCCTTCACCGCGTCGATGACACCTTTGAGACGATTCTCGAACTCGCCCTTCACGCCCGCGCCCGCCTGCAGCAGGCCCATGTCGAGCGAGTAGAGCTTCACGCCCTTGAGCGCATCGGGCACGTCGCCCTCGGCGATGCGCAGCGCCAGGCCCTCGACCACCGCGGTCTTGCCCACGCCGGCCTCGCCGGTGAGGATCGGGTTGTTCTGCCGGCGCCGGGTCAGGATATCCACCATCTGGCGGATCTCCCCGTCACGACCGAGGATCGGGTCGATCTTGCCGGCCTTGGCCTGGGCCACGAGCTCGGTGCAGAACTGGTCGAGCGGACCGCCCGCGCGCGGCGCCTCGCCCGCCGGTGCTCCGCCGGGCGCGC
>NZ_JACADR010000274.1 GCF_016106005.1 Roseomonas rosulenta | reverse complement strand
GCGCGCCACCACGGGGCCGACCTGCGGCCCGCGCGTGCCGTCCCGCGCGAGAGCGAAGCCGCGCAGGCCGGCATCGCCCTCCAGCACGAAGGCGGGCGCGCGCGCAGCGAAATCCCGCAGCAAGGCTTCGCGCGGCGTGCCGAAGGCGGCCGCGTCCAGCGCCAGCACGGCGGGCCAGTCGTCGTCGCGCAGCGCGCGCGGCCCCGCACCGCCTGGAAGCACCGGCAGCGACCAGCGGGCAAACCCCCAGACGTCACGGAAGCCAAGCCGCCGATACACCTCGCGCCCCGCCGGCGTCGCGTCCAGCGCAGCGCAGCGCGTCCCCGCCAGGGCCTCCATCGCCCAGCGCATCAGCGCCGTGGCGTGGCCACGGCGCCGCAGGTCCGGGCGCACCAGCACCATCGAGATCCAGGCGAGGTCCGCGCCATAACGGATCACCGCGGCCGTCGCGGCCAGCGCATCCTGCCCGTCATCCAGCGCGCGGCCCTCGCCTTCGGCCAGGAACAGCGCCCAGTCGCGCGCCACCTGGTTCCAGCCGACCAAGCGCGACAGGGCGGCGGCGCGCGGCAGGTCGTCGGGCGTGAGCGGTCGCATCGCGCAATGCCACGCCGCGCGCGCCGCGCCGTCAAGCGCTTGACGCGCGCGCCGCCCGGCCGCCCACTCGGCGCCATGGACGCGAACACGCCACGCCTGCTGCTGATCGGCTGCGGCGCCTTTGGGCGCTTGCACCTGGCGGCGCTGCGCGGCCTCGGCATCGCGCCGATGGTGCTGGACCCCGACCGCGCGGCGGCGGAGGCGACCGGCTGCGCGGTTGCGCCGTCATTGGCAGCTGGCCTCGACGTCTGCGACGCCGCCATCATCGCGACACCCGTGCCCACCCATGTGCCCATCGCGACCGCGGTGCTGCGCTCCGGGCGCGACCTGTTCCTCGAGAAGCCAGCCACCGAGACCGCGGCGGAAGCGGCCGCGCTCGCCGCACTGGCCGAGCGCGAAGGCCGCATCGCCCAGGTCGGGTTGTATTTCCGCTTCCATCCCAAGGCGCAGGCGCTGCGGTGCATGGTGGCGGCGGGCGATTTCGGCGCGCTGCACTACCTCGCGGCGCGCTTCTCCGGCGTGAAGCGCGCCCGCGGCGATTCCGGCGCGCTGCTGAACGACGCGGTGCATTTCGCCGACCTGCTGCCCTGGATCGCCGGCGAGGCGCCCGCGCGCGTCTTCGCCACGCTGGCGGACTCGCTCGGCCGCGGGCGGGAGGACCTGGCGGTGATCCAGATGATGTTTCCCTCCGGCCTCACGGCGTTGATCGAGGCCGGCTGCGTGCTGCCGGGTCGCTGGCCCGATGCGGTGGTGCCGGGGGCCGAGACGCGCAAGGACGTCGTCGTCGCCGGCCGCGCCGCGCTGGTCGAGGTGGATTTCGCCGCCGAGACCTTCGCCCTGCGCCGCGGCGCCCACGAACCCGCGGCGAACGGTGCGTGGCTGCCGCGCCACACCGCGCGCGAGGAACCGCCTATCCCCGCCGCCGACCCCGTGCAGGTGGTCGCCGCCGAACTCGCCGCCTTCCTCGAGGCCGTGCGCACGCGCCGCATCCCAGACGCCAACCTGCGCGACGGCGCGCTGGCCCCCGCCCGCATCCTGGACGCGGCGCGGCTCTCCGCGGCAGAAGGTCGCGTCGTGTCGCTCACGGAGATCGCCTGATGCGCATCAGCCTGTGCAACGAGGTCATCCGCGACCTCGACTTCGCCGCGCAATGCGCGCTGGCCGCCGCGCTCGGCTATGACGGGCTGGAGGTGGCACCCTTCACGCTGGATGCCGAGGCGCCGCACCTGCTGCCCACGTCGCGCCGCGCTGAGCTGCGCCGTGCCGCGGCGGACGCAGGCACGGCCATCACGTCTTTGCACTGGCTGCTGGTGGCGCCGGCAGGGTTGTCGATCACCACCGCCGATGCGGGCACACGCGCGCGCACGCTGGACGTGATGGAGCGTGTGGTCGCGCTGGCGGCGGATCTCGGCGCGACGCTGCTCGTGCATGGTTCGCCCAGCGCGCGGCACGTCGCTGCCGAGGGCGATGGCGCCCGCGCCGAGGAGGCGATGGCGCGCGCCGGCGACTGGGCCGCGCAGCATGGCGTGACCTATTGCCTGGAACCGCTCGATGCCGGGCAGACCAACTGGTGCACCACGGTCGCCGAGGCCGCGGAGATCGTGCGCCGCATCGGCAAGCCGGCGCTGCGCACCATGCTCGACACCTGCGCGGCCGGAAATGGCGAGAGCGCCAGCATCCCCGCGCTGCTCGAACGCTGGATGCCCTCCGGACTCATCGCGCATATCCACCTGAACGACCGCAACAAGCGCGGCCCCGGCCAGGGTGCCGACCGCTTCGGCCCGGTGCTGTCCGCGCTGCGCACCACCGGCTACACGGGCTTCGCCGCGGTGGAGCCCTTCGACTACATCCCCGACGGGCCGACCAGCGCCGCGCGCGCCATCGGCTATCTCCGCGCGCTGCAGGAATCCGCCGCATGACCGCCCCCCGCTTCCGCCTGCTGGAAACGCAGCGTTTCGAATGGCCCTTCCGCCTGCGCCTGCCCTTCCGCTTCGGCGTCATCACCGTGACCCACGGCCGCCAGGCGGTGATCCGCGCGCGCATCGCGCTGGAAGATGGATCCGAGCATTGGGGCGTGGCGGCGGAGACGCTGGCGGCGAAGTGGTTCGACAAGGACCCGCGCTGGTCGGATGCGCAAAACGAGCACCAGTTGCGCCGGTCGCTGGAACTCGCCAGCGAGGCCACGCTGGCCGCTGGCGCGAACACCGCCTTCGGCCACTACGCCGATGCCTACGCAGCGCATGTCGCCGCCTGCGGCGCGGAATCACTGAACCCGCTGGTGGCCTCCTATGGCCGCGCGCTGCTCGACCGCGCCATGCTGGATGCGCTGCTCAAGGCGAAGGGCCTGTCCTTCGCGCAGGGGCTGCGGGCAAATATCGGCGGCATGGCGCCGCATGCCGTGCTGCCCGACCTGCCCGGCTTCGACTTCGCGGCGATGCTGGCCTCGCTTACGCCCGCGCGGCGGATGCATGCGCGGCACACGGTCGGGCTGGTGGACCCGATCACCGCCGCCGACCAGGCCGAGCGCGTCGATGACGGCCTGCCCGAGACGGTGGAGGAGGTCGCCGCCACCTATCGCCACACATGGTGGAAGCTGAAGGTAGGCGGCAATGTCGCGGCCGATGTAGACCGGCTGTGCCGCATCGCCTCCGTGCTGGACCGGCTGCGTGGCTACCAGGTGAGCCTCGACGGCAACGAGCAGTACGAGGATGCCGAGGGCGTGCTGGCGCTGTGGCGCGCCATGCAGGCGGAACCGCGGCTGGCGCGGCTCAATGCCTCCATCGCCTTCATCGAGCAGCCCGTGAAGCGCGCCAAGGCGCTCGATGGAGCGATGGGTGCTCTGGCCGCCGCGCGCCCGGTCATCGTGGACGAGAGCGACGGCCCCCTCGATGCCTTCGTGCAGGCGAAGGCGCTGGGCTACACGGGCATTTCGTCGAAGGCGTGCAAGGGGGTGTGGCGGTCGTTGGTCAATTTCGCGCGCTGCCGTGCCTGGAACGCCGTGGAACCGGAGCCGCGCTTCTTCATGAGTGCCGAAGACCTGACCACGCTGGCCGGCGTCTGCGTGCAGCAGGACCTCGCACTGGTTTCCGCGATGGGCCTGGTGCATGTGGAGCGCAACGGCCATCACTTCGTGGACGGCTTCTCCGGCCAGTCCAAGGCGGATGCCGTGCGCTTCATGGAAGCCCATCCCGACCTGTACGCCGACACCCCGCGCGGCCCGCGCCTGTCGATCCGCGAGGGTGTGCTGGAGCTCGGTTCGGTGGTGGACGCCGTCGGCCTGGGGTCCGCCCTGGACCCGGAGTTTGCGTCGATGGACGCGATGCCCGCGGCGTCCTGGCCCTAGATCGCGGTCCAGGGGGCCGCAGCCCCCTGGTGGGGAGCCCGAGGGGCAACGCCCCTCGGAACCTTTCACGCCGGCATCGGCACCCGCGACGCCAGCGGCTCGAGCAGCGTCTCGATCGCGACGGGTTCTTCCCATTCCAGCCGCACGGTCACGACGGTCACCCGGTTGCGGAAGGCTGGCGGGATGCGCACGAAATCCTTGCGCGTCGTGACCGGCGTCGCGCGCAGGCTGTCCGCCTCGGCCAGCAGGTCGCGCAGGTCGCCTTCGTCGAAGGGGTAGTGGTCGGCGTAGGATTGCCGCCCGGCGAGGAACACCCCCGCTTCCTGCAGCGTGCTGAAGAACTTGCGCGGGTTGGCGATGCCGCAGAAGGCGAAGACCGGCTGCCCGGCCAGGAGTTCCGCCTCCGGCCCCGGGCGCAGGCGCGCGCGCAGCACCGGCAGGGAGGGCGGCAGTTGCGCGAGCGCGTTCGTCTCGTCCGCGCCGATCAGCACGGCCGCGCGGCAGCGTGCGGCGGCGGCGGCGACGGGTTCGCGCAGCGGTCCGGCCGGGATGATGCGGCCATTGCCGAAGCCGTAGGACCCGTCGATCACCAGCAGCGAGAGGTCCTTGGCCAGCGTCGGGTTCTGCAGCCCGTCATCCATCACGATGGCCTGGGCGCCGCCGGCGATCGCGGCCTGCGCCCCGGCGGCGCGGTCGGCCGCGACCCAGGTCGGGCGTTCGGCCGCCAGCAGCAGCGCCTCGTCGCCCACCGCCGTGCTGTCGTGCTGCGCCGGGTCCACGCGGGTGGGTTGCCTGATGCGGCCGCCATAGCCGCGCAGCAGGAAATGCGCGCCGATGCCGCGGTTGCCGAGCCGCCGGCCGATATCGAGCGCCACCGTGGTCTTGCCCGCACCGCCGGCGGTCGCGTTGCCGCAGCAGATAACCGGGATTGGCGCCTGCCAGCCGGCGCGCGCCATGCGCCGCGCGGTGGCGGCCGCATAGAGGGCGGAGACGGGCGAGAGCAGGATGGGCGCGAGCCCCCCGCTGCCGCCGCTCCAGAACTCGGGAGCGCGCATCAGTCGAAGTCCACCTAGGTCCTTTCCCCCGGCGGCCCGGATGTTTCCGGTGCCACCGCCCGATCGCCGCCCGACGCGGCCATCCCATCCACCGGCCCGGGCAGCAGCGGCAGAAGCGCCGCAGCGATCCGGTCCGGCAACCCGGCCTGCTCGGCCGCGACTGCCGCAGCGGCGCCGGCCTGTGCCCGCCCCTGCTCACGGTTCGTTAGCATGGCGGCCACCGCCTCGGCCAGCGCGGCGGCCGGGTCGGGTCCGGGATCGACACGGACCAGCCCGCCGGCAGCCGCCATCCGGTCCAGGATCTCGGCGAAGTTCCAGGTATGCGGGCCGGTCAGCACCGGGCAGGACAGGCGCGCGGGCTCCAGCGGATTCTGCCCGCCATGCGGCACCAGCGAGCCACCCATGAAGGCCAGCCGTGCCAGCCGGTACCACAGGCCGAGCTCGCCCAGCGTATCGGCCACCAGGACCTGCGTCTCCGGCTCGGGGTCGCCGCCAAGGCTGCGGCGCGCGGCCGGGATGGCTCCAGCCAGGGCGGCCACCTCGGCGCCACGCTCGGGGTGGCGCGGCACGATGATGGTGAGCAGCCCGGGATGGGCCGGCGCCAAGCGCCGGTGCGCGGCCAGCACCAGCGCCTCCTCGCCCGGATGTGTGCTGGCGGCGACCCAGGCAGGGCGGTCGCCGACCAGTGCCGCCAGCCGCGCCAACTCGGCGGCGTCGGCCGGCAGCGGCGGGGCGGCGAATTTCAGGTTGCCCGGGCAGGCGGCGCCGGGCGCGCCCAGGGCGCGCAAGCGCGCCGCATCCGCCTCGGTCTGCGCCAGTACCAGCGTGAAGGCCGAGAGCACCCGGCGCGCGAAGCCCGGCGCGCGGGCCCAGCGCCGCGCCGCGCGCGCCGACATGCGCGCATTGACCAGCGCCATCGGGATGCCCCGC
>NZ_JACADR010000273.1 GCF_016106005.1 Roseomonas rosulenta | reverse complement strand
GGTCGAGAAGACGCCGATGCGCGGGCGCGGCCGCACCGCGAGGCGCGCCTGGCCCAGCGCCGCGGCCAGGCCGATCTCGGCCGGCCCGAGCACGCGGCCCGCCGCGAGGGCGATGCTGCCCTGCGCCACATCCTCCCCGGCCGGGCGGGCATTGGCGCCGCGCTTGAGGCCGGGCGGAACCATGATGGAGCGACCGACATGGCGGACATCCTCCTGCATGACGCAGGTATCGGCGCCATAGGGCATCGGCGCGCCGGTGAAGACGCGCACCGCCTCCCCCGCGCCGACGGGGCGGGCCGGGATATGGCCGGCGGCGACGCGCCCCGCCTCATCGAGCCGCGTCTCGCCGCCATAGGCGAGGTCGTCGTGGCGGAAGGCCCAGCCGTCGACGGCGGCGTTGAAGAAGGGCGGCAGCGGGATCGGTGCGACCAGGTCGCGCGCCAGCACGCGGCCGCGCGCGGCGGCGAGCGGCACCTCCTCCTCGCCCATTGGTGCGGGGATGCGGGCGGCGATCAGCGCCTGCGCTTCCTCGACCGACATCAGCTCGCCGCCGAAGACGAAGCAATCGTCACTGAGCTGCGCCATTCAGGCCTCCTGCCGCACGGCCCAGTCGACCGCGGCAACCGGCACGGCATGGGCCAGCACCAGCGCGGCCACGCCCTCCACATCGTCCAGCGCGGCGCGCGGCAGGTCGTAGGGGGGCGCGATGTCGGAGGCCACCGCCACGATGCCGGGCATCTCCGGGCGCATCCAGGGCTTGGCGTTGGCGGCGCGGTGCACCTCGATCTTCGGGTGGGCGTCGCGCTTGAAGCCCTCGACGATCACGAGATCGACCGGGTCCATGCGCGCGAGCAATTCGGGCAGCGTCGGTTCGCGCGCGGTGCGCAGCTCCGTCATCAATGCCCAGCGCGCGCCGGAGGCGACCATGACCTGCTGCGCGCCGGCGCGCCGGTGCTCGTAGGAATCCTTGCCCGGCACATCGACGTCGAAGCGATGATGCGCGTGCTTCAGCGTCGAGACCGCGAGGCCGCGGCCGATCAGCGCCGGCAGCAGCTTCACCATCAGCGTGGTCTTGCCTGCCCCGGACCAGCCGGCGAGGCCGATGATGCGCGTCACATCCTTCATCCCAGCAAACGGAACGGGCGCGCGGCCTGCACCGCGCGCCCGCCCGTGATGCGGCCCCTGGCGGGCAAGGTCAATCGGCGCCCGCGGCCTTCGCATCCGCCGGCGCGGCGGCACCGCGGCCCTTGGCCAGCTCGCGCGCGGCCCAGAGGTTGTGGTGCTGCTTCGCCCAGTTGAGGTCCACCTGGCCAGTGGTCATGGCGTCGGACGCGCCCTCCATGCCCAGCGTGCCGATGTAGATATGCGCCAGCATCACCGCGATCATCAGCACCGAGACGATGCTGTGGATGATATGGCTGAGCTGCATCCCCGCGATGTCGGTGAAGAAGAAGGGGAAGACCAGCATGTAGCCGGTCACCGCCACCGCCGCGCCGCCCAGCACCGTGATCCAGAAGATGCCCTTCTGGCCGGCGTTGAAGCGATCGCTGTCGGGATGTCCGTGGCCGACCAGCCCGCCGCCCTGCTTCAGCCAGGTGATGTCGCGTCCGTTCGGGATGTTGTCCTTCGCCCAGAGCAGCAGCATCAGAACGATGCCGAGCGTGAAGGGGAAGGCCAGGAAGTTGTGGGCGTACTTGCCCCACTGGCTGATCGCCGTGAAGGCTTCCGGCCCGATCACCGGCAGCAGGACGTGCCGGCCGAAGGTGAGGTTGAGCCCGGACAGCGCCAGGATGATGAAGGTGGACGCCACCATCCAGTGGTTCGCGCGCTCGAGCGTGTTGAAGCGCTGGATGGTGCGCCCCGCGAGGCCGCCTTCCACCGGGATCCGCCCCTTCGTCAGACGGAACACCGCCAGCAGGGCGAGCATGCCCAGCACCGCGACCCCGCCCACCCAGGCGAGCGTCACGTTATGGAATTCGCGCCAGGAGCGCCCGCCCGGCTGGATCAGGCTGGCCGCCCGTTCGTCGGGAATACTGATGCGCCCGGCGACGCGCCCGCCCTGCAGCGCCTTCAGCACCTCGAGCTCGTCGGCGACCGGCGGCATCATGGGGGTGGGGCTGGTCGGCGTGCCGCTGACCTGCGGGTTGGTCTGCGCGTGGCCGGCCAAGGGCGCGGCCACGAGCAGCGCGAAGGCGAGAAACAGCGCGCGCATCAGATCGCCACCGTCTCGCGATAGGCGGTGCGCCAGCCCCAGGCGCCCGAGCCGTAGCCGCGCTTCTGCACGCGCTCGCGGTAGATCTGCGCGATCACCGCGCCGTCGCCCGCCAGCAGCGCCTTGGTCGAGCACATCTCGGCGCACAGCGGCAGGCTGCCCTCGGCCAGGCGGTTCGATCCGTACTGGATGTACTCCGCCTCGGTGTTGTCGGCCTGCGGACCGCCGGCGCAGTAGGTGCACTTGTCCATCTTGCCGCGGCTGCCGAAATTGCCGACGCGCGGATACTGCGGCGCGCCGAAGGGGCAGGCGTAGAAGCAGTAGCCGCAGCCGATGCACAGGTCCTTGTCGTGCAGCACCACGGCATCCGCCGTGGTGTAGAAGCAACTGACCGGGCAGACGGCGGCGCAGGGCGCATCCGTGCAGTGCATGCAGGCCATGGAGATCGAGCGTTCGCCCGGCTTGCCGTCATTGATGGTGACGACGCGCCGGCGGTTGATGCCCCAGGGCACCTCATGCTCGTTCTTGCAGGCGGTGACGCAGGCGTTGCACTCGATGCAGCGCTCGGCGTCGAGGAGGAACTTCATGCGGGCCATGTGCGTCGCGCCTCCTTATGCCGCGCGGATCTGGCAGAGGGTGACCTTCGTTTCCTGCATGAAGGTCACCGGGTCGTAGCCGTAGGTCGTGATCGCATTCACCGATTCGCCGAGCACGATCGGGTCGGTGCCCTGCGGATACTTCGAACGCTGGTCCTCCTGCATGAACCAGCCGGCGAAGTGGAAGGGCATCCAGGCGACACCCTTGCCGACGCGCTCGGTCACCAGCGCCTTCATCCGCGTGGCCTTGCCCTGCGGCATTTCCGGCCCCGTCACCAGCACCCAGGCGCCGTCGCGGATGTTGCGTGCGGCGGCGTCCTCGGGGTTGATCTCGACGAACATGTCCTGCTGGAGCTCGGCCAGCCAGCGGTTCGACCGCGTCTCCTCGCCGCCGCCCTCGTATTCCACGAGGCGGCCGGAGGAGAGGATGATCGGGAAGTTCGGCGCGAGGTCCTTCGCCCGGTTCTGCACGCTCTGCCCCAGATGCGGCAGGCGGAAGGCGCGGCGGTCGGGCAGCGTGGGATACTGCGCGATCAGGTCGGTGCGTGGCGTGTAGATCGGTTCGCGGTGCACCGGCACGGGGTCGGGCAAGTTCCACGCATTCGCACGGGCCTTGGCATTCCCGTAGGCCATCACGCCATGTTCCATGGTCACGCGGATGATGCCCATGGACAGGTCCGTGGCCCAGGAGGCGGTGCCGCCCTGCCGTGCGATCGAGGCCTTCTCCGCCTCGGTCAGTTCGGCATCCCAGCCCAGGCGCTGCATCACGGCCGTGGTGAATTCGGGGTAGCCGTCGGTCAGCTCGGAGCCCTGCGAGTAGGACCCCTCGGCCAGCAGCGAGACGCCGTTGCGCTCCACGCCGAAGCGCGCGCGGAAGGTGCCGCCGCCCTGCTTCACGTGCAGGTTGGTGTTGTAGAGGATGTGCGTGCCCGGGTGGCGCATCTCCGGCGTGCCCCAGCAGGGCCAGGGCAGGCCGTAGAAGTCGCCGCGGATCTCGGCCGGCGCGTCGTCCTTGGCGCGCAGCGTCACCAGGTCGAACTTGTCCTGATGCTGCATGTGCAGCTTGAGGCGCTCCGGCGACTGGCCGGTGTAGCCGGTGCTGATGGCGCCGCGGTTGATCTCGCGCAGGATGCTCTCGGCGGTCGGCGCGTTGTCGCGGATCTCGAAATCCTTGAAGACCTCGTCCTTCATGCGGAAGGTCATGTTGCGCCGCTGCGCCGCGGCGTCGATCGCGCCTGCCAGGCGGTACAGCGCCTCGTAGTCGTCCTTGCTCTCGAAGATCGGCTTGACGACCTGGGTGCCCCACTGCACCGACCGGTTCGATGCCGTGCGGCTGCCATTGGTCTCGAACTGGGTGCAGATCGGCAGCAGGTAGGTGTTCTCGCGCCGGTTCGCGAGCACCGCGAAGGTGGTCGGATGCGGGTCCGCCACCACCAGAAGGTCGAGCTTCTCGA
The DNA here is from genome assembly GCF_016106005.1 of Roseomonas rosulenta. Lineage (GTDB taxonomy): Bacteria > Pseudomonadota > Alphaproteobacteria > Acetobacterales > Acetobacteraceae > Neoroseomonas > Neoroseomonas rosulenta. The sequence goes on along the minus strand of NZ_JACADR010000273.1, from coordinate 1,678 downwards.
GGCCCTTCACCGCCTCCGGCATGCGGGTGACGGTGTTGCCGCCATGGCCGAACACCACCATGGCCTTGAGGTTGTCGCGCTGCGCGAGGCCGGTCTGCGCATTCACCGGCATCGTCACCGCATCGAAGTAGCGCGTGGTGGGGATGCCGGGCATCTCCATCATCGCCTTGCTGTCGAAGCGCGCCACCATGCTCTCGTAGCTCACGCCCCACACGCGCGACCAATGCCGCCAGGCGTTCTCATCGAGGCCGTAGTAAGCGGGCAGCGTCGTGACATCGAGCCCGAAGTCGGTAGCCCCCTGCACGTTGCAGTGGCCGCGGAAGATGTTCGCCCCGGTGCCCTCCTTGCCGACATTGCCGGTCGCGAGCAGCAGGATCGAATAGGCGCGCACATTCGCCGTACCGACGGTCTTCTGCGTGGCCCCCATGCACCAGATCAGCGTCGCGGGCTTCTGCGTGGCGAACATCTCCGCCACCTTGCGCAGCTGCGCGCCGGGCACGCCGGTCACGCGCTCGACCTCGGCCGGGGTCCACTTCGCGACCTCGGCGCGGACGTCGTCCATGCCATAGACGCGCTGGCGGATGAATTCCTTGTCTTCCCAGTTGTTCTGGAAGATGTGCCAGAGCATGCCCCAGATGATCGGGATGTCGGTGCCCGGGCGGATGCGCACGTATTCGGTCGCATGCGCCGCGGTGCGCGTGAAGCGCGGATCGATCACGATCAGGTTGGCGCGGTTCATCTCCTTGCCCGACAGCACGTGCTGCAGGCTGACCGGATGCGCCTCCGCCGGGTTCCCGCCCATGATGATCATGGTCTTGGAATTGCGGATGTCGTTGTAGGAATTCGTCTGCGCGCCGTAGCCCCAGGTGTTCGCCACGCCGGCCACCGTGGTCGAATGGCAGATGCGCGCCTGGTGGTCGACGTTGTTGGTGCCCCAGAAGGCGGCGACCTTGCGGAACAGGTAGGCGCCCTCGTTCGAGAACTTGGCGCTGCCCAGCCAGAACACGCTGTCGGGGCCCGAGGCCTGGCGCGTCGCCATCAGCTTGTCGCCGATCTCGGCCACCGCGGCGTCCCAGGTCATCCGCTGCCACTGGCCGTTCACCAGCTTCATCGGATACTTGATCCGCCGGTCGCCATGGACCAGCTCGCGCACCGAGGCACCCTTGGCGCAATGCGTTCCGCGGTTGATCGGGCTGTCCCAGGTCGGCTCCTGCCCCACCCAGACGCCGTTCTGCACTTCCGCCGTGACGGTGCAGCCGACCGAGCAATGGGTGCAGATGTTCTTCACCCGGGTGACCGGCTGCTGGTGGTTCACCGGCCCCGCCGCGGCCGGGCGCACCGTGCTCAGCGGAATGGCGCCGAGCGAGGCCAGGCCGATGCCGGTCACACCCGCCTGCTTCAGGAAGGCGCGGCGGTCGAGCCCGCCCGAGGACAGCCCGGCATGGGCGGCGGCCAGGCGCTGCCGGCCGGCGCGCGCGTCGGAACGCTTGATCAGCATGGGGTTTCGCTCCCTCTTGGGTCCTGCTCAGCCGCCGTAGCGGTTGGTGCGGTAGAAGGCCTGCACGTCGGCCGCATTGGGCTGGTAGCGGGCCTTGAGGCGATCGGCCTCGTTCTCCTTGCGCGCGGTGCCGGCGGGCACGGCATCGGCGCGGATCGGCCCGGCGGCCTGCGCCACGCC
>NZ_JACADR010000272.1 GCF_016106005.1 Roseomonas rosulenta | reverse complement strand
AGGCGCGGCTGCGCGAAACGACCGAGGCGCGCCGGCGCATCGACGCCGCTTTGGCCTCCGCGCGCGAAGGCCAGGTGCGCGCCGAGGCCGCCGCCGAGGCGGCCGGGACGGCGGGCGAGGCGGTGGCCGCACGCATCGCCGAACGGCTTGGCGAGGATGCCGAATTGCCCGCCGCACCGGAGGAGCTGAGCGATGCCGCCGAGGAGAAGGCGCGCCGCAAGGTCGAGCGCCTGGCGCGCGAGCGCGAGGAGATGGGCCCGGTCAACCTGCGCGCCGAGATCGAGGTCGCGGAAATCGAGCAGCGCGTCGGCCAGATCACCGGCGACCGCGACGAAGTGCAGGCGGCGATCGCCAAGCTGCGCGGGTCGATCGGCCACCTGAACCGCGAGGGCCGCGAGCGGCTGCGCGAGGTCTTCGACCGCGTCGATGCGGAGTTCCGCTCGCTGTTCTCGCGCCTGTTCGGCGGTGGGCGGGCGCATCTGGCGCTGGTGGGCTCGGATGATCCGCTGGAGGCGGGGCTCGAGATCTATGCCGAGCCGCCGGGCAAGAAGCTCGCGACCCTGTCGCTGCTCTCGGGCGGGGAGCAGGCGCTCACGGCGCTTTCGCTGATCTTCGCCGTGTTCCGCTGCCAGCCCGCGCCTGTCTGCGTGCTGGACGAGGTGGATGCGCCGCTGGACGACGCCAATGTGGAACGCCTGTGCGACCTGCTCGACGCCATGGCCGCGGAGAGCGGCACGCGCTTCCTGGTGGTGACGCACCATCCGCTGACCATGGCGCGGATGCATCGGCTGTACGGCGTGACCATGCAGGAGCGCGGGGTGTCGCGGCTGCTGAGCGTGGATCTCGGCCAGGCGGTCGAGATGGCGGAGGGGCCTGTCGCGGCCTGAGGGCGCGCGCCCGGCGGGCGCCCACGTGCGGATGTGGGTGGCCGGAACCGGCGCCGATGGCGTCGCCGTTGCGCCGAAGGCAGCAAGGCGACGGACTGGTTTTACGGCGCTCGCCGCCGAGCCGTCAGGGTCTCGTGCCGCGAGCCTTCCAATGCGGCCACGGGGTCGGGACATCCGTTGGCCCTCACGGGTTTGTTCACTTTTCGTTCTGGAAAGAGCCGCCGCTGCATGACAGCATGGGCCGGTCCAACAGGAGACCGACGCCATGGCCGTGCCGCCCATCCCGCCGGGCTATGCCGCGCTGACGCCCTATCTCTCGGTGCCTGACCCGGTCAGCGCCATCGCCTTCTACGCCAGGGCCTTCGGCGCGACCGAGCGGATGCGGCTGATGATGCCGGACGGCAGCATCGGACATGCCGAGGTCGAGATCGGCGACAGTGTGGTCATGCTGGGCGGGGCCTGGCCGCAGATGGGCTTCGCGCCGCCGGAGGGCGGGGCTGTGCCGGTCATGCTGCACCTGTATGTCGAGGATGCCGACGCGGTCTTCGCCCGCGCGGTCGCCGCCGGCGCGCTGCCACTGGCCCCGGTCGAGCCGAAATTCTACGGCGACCGTGCCGGGTCGCTCCGCGACCCCTTCGGCCATCGCTGGACCGTCGCGACCCGCATCGAGGAGGTCAGCACCGAGGAAGCGCAGCGGCGCATCGCCGCGATGGAGGAGGACGAGGGCTGACCGCACGGCGCGGTTGACGCCGGCGCCGCCGCGGCGCGTCCTGCCCATCATGCCCTTCCGCTTCTTCGAACGCCTGGTCGATCCCATCACGCCGCCGGGCGAGGCGGCGTCGCGCTTCGTGGGCGTGCCGGTGCCCGACCATGCGCCGCCGCGGAGCCTGCTCGGCTTCTACTGGCATTTCGCGCGGCAGGCGCGCGGGCTGTTCGGTGCGCTGTTCCTGGCAGGGCTGTGCGTGGCGCTGCTCGATGCGCTGATCCCGGTGTTCATTGGGACGCTGGTCGCGCTGCTGGCGGCGCATGGGCCCGAGGCGTTGTGGGAGAATGCCTGGCCAGCGCTGCTCGGCATGGCGGCGGTGCTGCTGCTGGGCCGCCCGCTCGCGATCACGGCGCAGAACCTGATCACGCAGCAGGGGATCGTGCCGGCGGTGACCTCGATGATCCGCTGGCAGGCGCACTGGCACGTGGTGCGCCAGGGCTGGGCCTTCTTCCAGGAGGATTTCGCCGGGCGCATCGCCACGCGCGTCATGCAGTCCGGCCCGGCGCTGCGCGAGAGCATCGTCCAGTCGGTCAACGCCGTCTGGTACATCCTGGTCTATGGCACCGGCGCGATGCTGTGGCTGGCGAGTGCCGACCTATGGCTCGCCCTGCCGGTGCTGGTGTGGTTCGTGCTGTATGCGGTGCTGCTGCGCCTGCTGGTGCCGCGGCTGCGCGACCGCTCGCGCGCGGCCTCCGAGGCGCGCAGCGCGCTGACCGGGCGCGTGGTCGATTCCTACACCAACATCCTGACGGTGAAGCTGTTCGCCCGCGCGCAGGACGAGGACGCCTTCGTGCGCGAGGGGCTGCTCGGCCTCAACACCGCCTTCGGCCGGCAGGTGCGGCTGGTCACGCTGAACGGGCTGCTGCTGTCGGTGCTGAACGCCGCGTTGATGGTGGCGGTGGCCGCCGTCTCGGTGGTGCTGTGGCAGCGTGGGCAGATCGGCCTCGGCACGGTTGCCACCGCCCTGCCGATGGCCTGGCAGATCGCCAACATCTCCGGCTGGGTGGCCTTCAACGTGACCGCCATCTTCGAGAATATCGGCGTGGTGCAGGAGAGCATGGGCTCGATCGCCGTGCCGCCCACCGCCCCCGACCCGCCGGAGGCGCAGGCCCTGCGCGTCACGCAAGGCGAGATCCGCTTCGAAGGCGTGCAGTTCGGCTATGGCCGGCAGGCCGGGGTGCTGCGCGGCTTCGACCTGATGGTGAAGCCCGGCGAACGCGTGGGTCTGGTCGGGCATTCGGGTGCGGGCAAGACAACCGCGGTGAACCTGCTGCTGCGCTTCTTCGCCCCCGAGCAGGGACGCATCCTTGTGGACGGGCAGGATGTCGCGACCGTCACGCAGGAGAGCCTGCGCGGCGCCGTCGGCATGGTCACGCAGGACACCGCCCTGCTGCACCGCTCGATCCGCGACAACATCCGCTACGGCCGCCCGGACGCCACCGACGCCATGGTCGAGGCCGCCGCGCGCCAGGCCCAGGCGCATGACTTCATCATGGCCCTGTCGGACTGGCGCGGACGCACGGGCTACGACGCGCATGTGGGCGAACGTGGCGTGAAGCTGTCGGGCGGGCAGCGCCAGCGCATCGCCATCGCCCGCGTGCTGCTGAAGGACGCGCCCATCCTGGTGCTGGACGAAGCCACCAGCGCGCTCGATTCGGAGGTCGAGTCCGCGATCCAGGAACAACTGGCCGCGCTCATGGCCGGCAAGACTGTCATCGCCATCGCGCATCGCCTGTCCACCATCGCGCGCATGGACCGGCTGGTGGTGCTGGACCACGGCCGGGTTGTGGAACAGGGCACGCATGGCGAGTTGCTGGCGCTGGGCGGCGTCTATGCCGGGCTGTGGGAACGCCAGTCGGGCGGCTTCGTGCAGGCTTAGGAAAAGCGCCGAATTCCGCCCGATTGTGCGGCGCACGCGCTTGACAGCCCCAGGGCCGGACCGTAAAGCGCGGCCTGCCTTCCGGCGGGGTTTCGCCAGGGAGCCAAGGTGGACAAGCGCAACGGTTTCGACGAGCGGTTGCGGCAGGCACGGGCCCGCGAGGGCCTGGACAGGGCCCCGAAGGGCCGTGGCGACCTGCCGCAGGGCCCCTGGGGGATCGGATTGCGCGCGGGGGTCGAGGTTGTCTCGGCCTTGGGCGTGGGCATCGGGATCGGCTTCGTGCTGGACCGCTGGCTGGGCACCTGGCCTTGGTTGTTCCTGGTGTTCTTCGTCCTGGGCAGCGTCGCCGGGGTGCTCAACGTCTATCGGTTGTTTGCGCCGCGGCCAGCGGGTGTGCAGGGGCGGGACCGCCCCGGGCGCGACATGACGGACGGGGGACCAGACGGTGGCCGTTGAAGGCAAGACGATCGACGCGCTGAGCCAGTTCGAGCTCTCCCCGGTGCTCGGCATCTTCGGCCATGCCGTGTCCTTCAGCCAGTCGAACCTGTTCATGGTGGTGGCGGTCGCCCTCACCTGGTTCCTGATGAAGGCGACGGCCGATCGCGGCGCGATGGTCCCGGGGCGCCTCCAGGCGCTGGGCGAGAGCGCCTATGAATTCATCCAGGGCATGGTGCGCGACCAGGTCGGCGACGAGGGCAAGAAGTACTTCCCCTTCGTCTTCTCGATCTTCATGTTCGTGCTGTTCGGCAACCTGCTGGGCATGCTGCCCTACGCCTTCACCTTCACCTCCCACATCGTGGTGACGCTGACGCTGGCGGCGGTCGTGTGGGTGTCGGTGACCGTGATCGCGCTGCAGCGCCACGGCACGCATTTCTTCTCCTACTTCTTCCCCGAGGGCGCGCCGACCTGGCTCGCGCCGATCATCATCCCGGTCGAGATCATCTCCTACCTCTCCCGCATGGTGTCCCTCTCGGTCCGTCTGTTCGCCAACATGGTCGCCGGCCACGTCATGCTGAAGGTCTTCGCCACCTTCGTCGTGCTGCTGGGCGGCCTGGGCGCGGTGGGCCCCTTCGTGGCGGCCATGCCGCTCGCGGTGAATGTCGCCCTGGTGGGCTTCGAATTCCTGGTCGCGTTCCTGCAGGCCTATGTGTTTGCGATCCTGACCAGCATCTACCTGCACGACGCGGTGCACCTGCACTGACCCGCCATGTGACCGGGGTGCCGGTGCGCACGCGTACGTTCAGAACCTCCATGTAAAGAAGGACGAACATCATGGAAGTCGCCGCCGCGAAGGCCCTTGGGGCTGGTATCGCCGTCATCGCGCTGTTTGGCGTGGGTCTGGGCATCGGCAACATCTTCTCCTCGCTGATCAACAGCGTGGCGCGCAACCCGGCGGCCCGTGACGTCGTGTTCCCGATCGGCATCCTGGGCTTCGCGCTCACGGAAGCCGTGGCGCTGTTTGCGCTGCTGATCGCCTTCCTGATCCTGTTCGCCTGATCCCGCGCGCCCCGCCCGCCCGTTCGGGCGCGGCGGGGCGTTTTGCGGCACCCGAGGCGAGGAGAGGACGGCGATGCGCCGAGTGATGTTCCTGGCGGCCCTGGCCGCCGCCCTGCCCACCATAGCGATCGCCGCGAGCAGCTCGGCCGTGCCGGTCCAGGGCATGCCGCAGCTCGCCTTCGGCCACCCCGAGCAGGGCCGCCTGCTGGTCGGCCAGATGGTGTGGCTGCTGCTGATCTTCGCGGCGCTGTATTTCCTCATGGCGAATGTCGCGCTGCCGCGCGTCGGCGCCGTGATCGAGGGCCGCCACGCCCGCATCGCCGCCGACCTCGAGGCCGCGCAGGCCGCCAAGGCGGAAGCAGATGCGGCCATGGCCGCGCACCGCGCCGCGACCGAGGCCGCCCGCGCCGAGGCCCGCGCCGCCGTGACCAATGCCGTGCAGGCCGCCCAGGCCGAGAGCGATGCCAAGGCCGCCGCCCTGGCCGCGCGCCTGAACAAGCAGATCGCCGAGGCCGAGGCACAGATCGACGCCGCCCGCGCCGCCGCGATGGGTGCGATCCGTGGCGTTGCCACCGACACCGCCGAGGCGCTGGTCACCCGCCTGGTCGGCCGTGCCGATCGCCCGGTGGTCGAGGCCGCCGTCGGCCGTATCCTGGCTACGAGCGGGAGGGCGTGATGCACGCGTATGAGCACTTCTGGCTCGACCCCAAATTCTGGGTCGCGGTCTCCTTCGTCCTGTTCTTCCTGTTTCTCGGCAGGAAGATCTGGGGCGTGCTGAGCGGCGCGCTGGACGGCAAGGCCGAGCGCATCCGCAAGCAGCTGGCCGAGGCCGCCGAGCTGCGCAGCCAGGCCGAGCAGATGCTCGCCGCCGCCGAAGCCGAGCGCGCCGCCGCGGCGCGCGAGGCCGAGGAGCTGCTGGCCCGCGCGCGAGCCG
>NZ_JACADR010000271.1 GCF_016106005.1 Roseomonas rosulenta | reverse complement strand
CAGCGGCGCCGCGCCGCGCAGGTCGGCCACGTCGGGCTTGTAGGTGACGCCGGCAACCAGGATGCGCCGGCCCTCCAGGCTGCCGCCGAAGGCCTCGGCGATCGCAGCCGCGACGCGACCCGGCCGCGCGGCGTTGCCGGCCAGCGCCAGGTCCAGCAGGCGGGAAGGCGCGCCGGCGCGCCGCGCCTCCATCTGCAGATAGGCCGGATCGATCGGGATGCAGTGGCCGCCCGCCCCCAACCCGGGCCAGAACGGCGCGAAGCCGAAGGGCTTGGTCGCCGCCGCCGCCACCACTTCGCGCGTCGGCACGCCCAGGGCGGCGAAGGCGGCGTGCAGCTGGTCGATCAGCGCGACATTGACCAGGCGGTAGGTGTTCTCGAGCAGCTTGGCGCATTCGGCGACCTCGGGTGTCGTGACCGGGACCACCGTGTCGGTCACGCGGTCCCAGAAGGCGCGGGCGCGCGCCATCGAGGCCGCGTCGGGCGCGCCCAGCAGGCGCGGGATTCGCCGTGGGCCGCCTTGCGCGTCCCCGGGATTCTCCCGTTCGGGCGATACTGCGAGGAACACGTCGCGACCGACCCGCCAACCCTCCTGCTCGAGCGCGGCGCGGCACAGCCCGTTGGTCGCCCCCGGCTGGCAGGTCGAGACCAGGCAGGCGAGCGCGCCGCGCGGCATGCGGCCGCGACAGGTGGCGAAGGCGGCTGCCACCGCCGAGAGGTCGGGCTGCCCGGTCGCGTCGAGGGGCGTGGGCACGCAGACGAGCCAAGTGGCGGCCGGGGGCAGCGCCGTGGCGTCGGCGGTGGTGCGCAGCGTGCCGCCCTTCCGGCCGGCGTCCTGCCAGGTGGCCTGGGTGGCGCGCCCGGCATCCGCGCTGAGGTCGAAGCCGGTGACGGCGAAGCCGGCCGCCGCGGCCTCCAGCGCCAGTGGCCGCCCGACATAGCCGAGGCCGATCACCACCACCTCTCCCGCCGGGGCAATGGCGGGAAGCGACATGTCGGGGCGCAGGCCGGTGTCGGGCATCGCTGAATATAGTCGATAAATGATCCGTGTAATTCAACCTGAAATTGATATCCCGTCGACGCCCTGGCCCCCGCGCCTGGATTGGGCGAAACACGCGCGACGGATCGGGAGTGGCGGGCATGGAGCGGAGGATGGGCGGCACGGCAGCGGGGCGGCGCAGCGCATGACCGGCCAGGTGCATCACGTCACCCACCCGCTGGTGCAGCACAAGCTGACCCTGATGCGGGAGGAATCCTGCGCCTCCGGCGACTTCCGGCGGCTGCTCGGCGAGATCGCCGCGCTGCTCTGCTACGAGGTGACGCGCGACCTGCCGGTCGAGCAGGTGCCGATCGCCACCCCGCTGGAACCCATGATGGCGCCGCGCATCGCCGGGCGGAAGCTGGTGCTCGCACCGGTGCTCCGGGCGGGGCTCGGCATGCTGGAGGGGATGCTGGCGCTGCTGCCCGCGGCGCGGGTGGCGCATATCGGGCTGTACCGCGACCCGGCCACGCTGGCCGCCGTGGAATACTACTTCAAGGCGCCGGCCGACGTGGCGGAGCGCATGGTGCTGCTGCTGGACCCGATGCTGGCGACGGCGCATTCCGCGGTGGCGGCGGTAGACCGCTTCAAGGCGCGCGGCTGCCGCGACATCCGCTTCGTCTGCCTGCTGGCCGCACCCGAGGGCATCGCGCATTTCCACGAGCGGCACCCGGACGTGCCGCTATGGACCGCTGCGATCGACCGGGCGCTGGACGACCACGGGTATATCCGGCCCGGTCTGGGCGATGCGGGGGACAGGATGTGGGGCACGCGGTGATGGTGACCCTCAGGCGCCGGGCGGCGGCCATCCGGCCGCCTTGGCTTCGCGGCATGGACTGCTGCGCCGGCGACGGCTGACGGTCCGGGCGCGGTCGCGCCTTGCGCTTCCGGCCCGGGGCAGGGCCTCGGGCCGCAATCGGTCAGGCGCGCACGGGATTGAGTCGCCAGATCGTCAGGTTCAGGAAAGCCGCGAAGCTCACCCACGCAAGGTAGGGCAGCAATAGTAGCCCGGCCGTCTGGCTGAAGGGCAGGAAGACGATGATGGTGGCCAGGATCGACAGCCACAGCCCGATCACTTCCACGAAGGCCCAATCCGGCCGCCGCATGCCGAAGAACACCGCTGACCAGCCGGCATTGAAGATCAGCTGCACGCCATAGACGGCCATGGCCAGGCCCGCCCCGGCGAACCCCGCCTCGCGCCACACCATCCAGCCGGCCACGGCGTTCATCAGGTAGAGCACCGTCCAGGCCGGCGCGAAGGCCCAGTTGGGCGGGTTCCAGGACGGCTTGGCGAGGCCCTCGTACCAGGCGCCCGGTTTGAAGATGGCGCCGGAGAGCGCGACGACGAAGTTCGCGCCGACGAAACCGAGCAGCGGCAGCCAGGTGGTGATGTCCATGCGGGGGGATATAGCGACCCAGGCCCGGCTTTTCGATGCGTTTCACGCCACCCGGCGCGTCGCCGGCAGGCTCGCCAGCGCCGCGCGGAAGGCGTCGAGCGTCTGCGCCACGTCCGCCGCGGTATGGGCGGTGGAGAGGTAGTACTTCCCCTCCCCCTTCAGGATGCCGCGGCTGCGCAGCACGCCGTTGACGTGCTTCTGCATCGCGGTGTCCTGGCGCTGGATCGCGCGGTAGTCGCGCAGGTCGGCACCGGCATAGACCACGTCGAACATCACGGCATCGCCCACCACCTGCGCCGGGATGCCGGCCTCGTGGATCAACCCGGTCAGCCCGTCCATCAGCGACCGGCCGGTCGCGAAGACGCCCGCATAGGCGCCGGGTTCGCGCAGCACCTGCAGCGTCGCGAGCCCCGCCACCGCCGCCACCGGATTGCCCGACAGCGTGCCGACCTGCATCAGGAAGCCGTCCTCGCCGACCGCCGCACGGTCGAAATGCTTCATCATCTCCGCCCGCCCGGCCACCGCCGCCAGCGGGAAGCCGCCGCCGATGATCTTGCCGAGCGTGCAGATGTCCGGCGTCACGCCGTAGTATTCCTGCGCGCCGCCATAGGCGAAGCGGAAGCCGGTCACGACCTCGTCGAAGATCAGCGGGATCCCGAGCCGCGCGGTCACCTCGCGCAGCGCCTGCAGGAAGCCGGGCCTGGGCGGGATCAGGCGCTGGAAGGGCTCGACGATGACGCCGCCGATCTCGGTCGCATGCGCCTCGATCAGCCGCACCGCCGCCTCGGTGTCGTTGAAGGGGGCGACCAGCACCTCGGCGCGGATGGCGTCCGGGATGCCGGGGCTGTCGGGCACCGCCTCGGGGAAGTTCGCGAGGCGCTTCGGCGCCAGGCTCATCAGCCCCCAGTCGGACATGCCGTGGTAGCCGCCCTCGAACTTCACGATCTTCGGCCGGCCGCTCACCGCACGCGCGAGGCGCATGGCATAGGCATCCGCCTCGGAGCCCGAGGAGACGAAGCGCACCTGCTCGGCGCAGGCCACGGCGTCGACGATCGCCTCGGCCAGGCGGATGCCCGGCTCGCTGTTGGCGAAGAAGGTCGTGCCCTTGGGGAGCTGCGCCAGCACCGCCTCGGTCACCGCGGGGTGGTTGTGGCCGATGAACATCGGCCCGGACCCCAGCAGGAAGTCGATGTAGTCATTGCCCGAGACGTCGCGCACATGCCCGCCCTGGCCCTCGGCGATCACGATGTCGGCGGCGAAGTTGCCGAAGGTGCCGCCGGGCAGCACGCGCCGCGCGGCCTCCATCAGCGCCGTCTCAGCCGCGCCCTTGGTGATGCCCGCCATGGTCCCGCTCCTTGCCTGACGGAGGGAGGCTAGGCCGGCGCGCGGCGCGCGTCACGCTACCGCGGCGGCTCCGGCACCGTGCCCGCCGCATCCTGCCCGATGCCGAAGATCCCGCGCAGGAACCCCGGCGTCAGCGCAGCCAGCGGGTTCACGGTGACACCGGGGTCGGAGAGCGGCCCGCGCATGCGGTATGTCGCCGCGAACAGCCCCCCGCCCTGCTCCGGGCTGAAGATCCGCCCGAGCACCGGGATGCGCCCGAGCAGCGAATTGAACACATAGGCGGGCACGATGGTGCCCTCCATGTCGATGGTCTCGCGCAGCCGGTCGATCCGGCCCTTGGCGGTGACGCCGAGCGAGACCGAGAAGGCGCGCGCATCGTTCAGCACAAGGGCTTCACGCGTCAGCACGAAGGGCGCGGTGAGGGATGCGAAGGACAGCCCGCGCTGGTCCAGCGCCTCGAACACGCCGAACACCGTCATGGCCTGCAGCAGCTTGGCCAGCGCGGGCGCATCGCGCACCGCGAAATCCTCGAGGGTCGCATTGCCCGACAGCGGGGCATTGGGCCGTGCATGGGCATAGGTGGCATCGACCGCGAGCCGCCCGCCCTGCACGGTGCGCAGAACACCGAAGGCGCGCAGAAGCCCGCCGCCATCCTCCGTGTCGATGCGCAGGCGCCGCTGCCCGCCCTGCTGCGCGATGCGCATGTCGAAGGGCCTGCCCCCGGCCACGGCCCCGCGCACATCGGCCGCCAGGATCACGCCGTGCCCATCGACCCGCGCCGTCGCCGCGACCCCGGTCAGCGCGCTGTCCCCGGCCAACAGCATGCGCTCGAAGCGCGCCTCCACCACCGCGCCGGGGCCCGGCGCCTGCTCCGCGCCCGGCACTGGCGGGGGCGGGGCCGCGAGCACCGGTGCCAGGTCGAGCACCGGCCCGCGCATGCCGATGGTCCAGTTGCCACCCCGCCCGGCGGGCGGGACGATCTCGGCGGTGAAGCGGTTGCGCCCGAGATTGCCCTGCTGGATCTCGATGCGCTGCGGGATGCTTTCGCGCGGATTGATGGCGCGTCCGCGCAGCAGCGTGTCGGGGGCTTCGATCCGGATGGCGTCGACCGATGCCAGCGCGCCGTTCTGCATCACGATGGTCGCCTCGCCGCTCGCGCGCACGCCGGGCGCCTTGGCCCAGGCGAGCGGTTCCACCGCGAGGCGCGCGGGTGTCAGGTCGGTGCGCAGCTGCAGCCGTCCCTGGCCGTTGCGCCGAGTCTCGCCGCGGATGTCGATGCCGACCTGCCCCTCGACCAGCGGCCGCGGATCGAGCCCGAGCCCGGCCAGCTGCGCCGCGTCGGCGCGCCCCACCGCACTCTCGCGCGAGACCACCTGGTTCGGCGGACCGGGGCGGAAATCCGCCTCCTGCGTCAGGCGCAGCTGGATGCCAGCCAGCGTCGCGGTGCCGCTCACCCGCAGCCCCTCGGTATCGGCGGCGAAGTCGAAGGCACCGCGCTCGATGTCGCGCCCGAGGATGGCGCGCGGCACCCGTACCTCGGTCCCCCGGCCCGAGGCGCTGACACGCACGGCCTCGGCCGGCACCTCGCCCAGCAGCGGCAGGGCGACCTGAACGCGCCCCTCGCGCAGCGTGCCGCCGAGGGTGGCGATGGGCGGCGGGCGACGGTCGAACAGGTGCAGCCGCGGGTGGCGCAGCAGCGCCCAGACATCCGCCAGCGGCCCGGCCGTGACGAGCGCGATCTCCGCCGTTTCGGGATCGGTGTCGAAGGCGATGCGCACGGAACCCTCGCGCACCACGATCCCGGTGCCGGACTGCTGGCCGGCGGCGACATCGATGGTGATGGCATCCAGGGCGAAGCGCGCCCGCCCGCGCACGCCCTCGGCCGGCGGGATGGGGCGCAGCCAGTGCACGGTCACGTCCTCGGCCTCGGCGCTGCCCTCGAGGCCGGTCACCCGCGCCGCGCCTGTGGCGACATCGCCCTCGAAGCCGATCCGCCAGGCGCCGTCGCGTGCGACGCCGGCGGTCAGGTTCTCGGCCAGCCAGCCACGCGCGCCGCGCGCGAGGCCCTCGGGCCAGTGCTGCGGCAGGTCGCCCAGCGCCACCCGGTCCACCCGCAGCCGCGCCTCGCCCTGCCAGGCATCGCCCGCGAGCCGCGCCTCGCCCTCGGCCTCGATCAGCGGCGGGGTGGCGCC
>NZ_JACADR010000270.1 GCF_016106005.1 Roseomonas rosulenta | reverse complement strand
CCCACCCTGCCCGCCCCGGACGCCGCCGCGATCGCCGCCGCGCGCCGCGTGCTGGGCGCCGCGCGGCGCCCGGTGGTCATTGCCGGTCTGGAAGCGATGGATGCGGCGGAACCGCTGCGCGCGCTGGTCGCCGCCCTCGGCTGCCCGGCGCTGGTCACCTACAAGGCGAAGGGCGTGGTGCCCGACGCCGACCCGCGTTTCGCCGGCATCTTCACCTGCGGCGCGCCGGAGGGCGCGGTGCTCGACGCCGCCGATGCGGTCGTGATGGTCGGCGCCGACCCGGTCGAGTTCATCCCCAAGCCCTGGCGCTGGCCCGTGCCGGTGATCGAGGTCGCGACCGCGCCGCGCGCCCTGCCCTATGCCGCGCCGGCGGCGGCGCTGACCGGGCACATCGGCGCGTCTCTGGCGGCACTCGCGGAGGGCGCCGCGCGCTCCGACTGGCGCGCGGAGGAGATCGCCACGCTCCGCGACGCCTGGCTGCGCGCGCTGGCCAACGACCCGAAGCGCGGGCGCGGGATCGGCCCGCAGCGCGTGGTCGAGGTTGCGCAGGCCGCCTGCCGCGCCGCCGGCTTCGACCCGCGCGTGGCGGTCGATGCCGGCGCCCACATGTTCCCCGCCACCACCTTCTGGCAGTGCGAGAGGCCCGGCGACCTGCTGATCTCGAACGGCCTCGCGACCATGGGCTTCGCGGTGCCGGCGGGAATTGCCGCGGCGCTGCACGACCCGGCGCGCGGCGCGCTGGCCTTCACCGGCGATGGCGGGCTGCTGATGGGGCTCGGCGAGTTGGCGACAGCGGCGGTGCTCGGCCTGCGCCTGGTGGTGGTGGCCTTCAACGACGCGACGCTCTCGCTGATCGACATCAAGAAGGATGCGCGCGACCTGCCGGACGGCGCGCTCGGCTGGCCGCGCGCCGACCTCGCCGGCGCGATGCGGTCCCTGGGCGGGATCGGCCTGCGCGCCGACACCGAGGCCGAACTGGCCGCCGCGATGGCCGAGGCCTGCGCGGCGACCGGGCCCGTGCTGATCGACGCGGCGGTCGATCCCTCCGGCTATCCCGCGCAGATCAAGGCGCTGCGGGGATGATCCATCGCCGTGGCCTCGCCGCCCTCCTGCCCGCCCTGCTGCTGCCCGCCGGCGCCGCCCGCGCGCTGGAGGAAGCCGCGGCGGTTCGCGCGCTCCTTGCCGATACCGAGAATGCCCGCACCGGCGGGTCGCCGGCCTGCGCGGGCTTCGGCGCCTGGGGGCAGGCGGCGCAAGGGCTGTTCGTCGTGGCGGTGCCGGAGGATGAGGGACTGCGCGTCGCGCTGATGGACGACGGCGCGGATGGTTCCCCCCGGATCGTCGCCGGCCCGGTGCAGATCGAACCCATCACCATCGACCCCTGGTGGACCTGCCTGATCGATGTGGACCGCCTGGCGCCGCTGGGCGGGCGGCCGGTCATCGCGCTGCGGATCCGCAATTCCTACCTCTCGACCGGGCGCAGCACCTCGACCGAGGCGCTGCACCTGCTGGTGCAGGATGGCACGACGCTGCGGCCGATCTTCGCCAGCCTGCTCGCCGCCGCGCATAGCGAGCAAGGCCCGCGCGGGCAGCGCACCGGCTGGCAGCGACGCTGGGTCGTGGTGCCGGTCGGGCGCGGCCGCGACGGCATGCCGAACCTCGAGGTGCGCGACCGCCGCAACAATGCCGTGGTCAGCCGGCATCGCTGGGCCGGCGAGGGCTACGACCCGCCGGTCTTCGACCGCACGCCCCCGCTCGGCCCGGGTTAGGGCAGGAGATCCAGAGCAGCCTATGTCCGGTCGGCGGAACCGCGCGGCGGTTCCACTCGACCGGACGCTGCTCTCGGCGCTACAGCGCCGGCACCCGCGCGTGCCAGTCGGTCTCGCGCTGGAAGGCATCCGCCGCCTGCAGCGCCCGGCCCTCGGCGAAGGGGCGCGCCGAGAGCTGCAGACCGATCGGCAGCCCGCGATCGTCGAAACCGCACGGTATGCTCACGGTCGGGATGCCAAGGTAGTTGAACGGCCGCGTGTTCGACGAGATCGCCATGTGCCGCGCCCAGTTGTCGGCGTTGGCGTCGATGCTGGTCTCGGCCAGGGTCGGCACGCGCATCCGCAGCGTCGGCGTGGCGACGATGTGGTGGCCGGCGAAGGCCTCCCTGCAGAACTGCCGCAGCAGCGGGCCGCGGCGCGACAGCGCCTCGAGGTAGTGCGTCCCGGGAATCGCGTAGCCGCCATAGAGCCGGCCCGAGAGATGGATCGCGTAGTCACCCGGATGCTCGCGCATCCAGTTGGCGTGGATGGTCGCTGCCTCCACCCGGCTGACCACCGCGACATAGGTGCCGATGGCGCGCAGAGCGGGGCAGGAGACCCAGGTCACGGTCGCACCGCGGGCCTTCAGCGCGTCCAGCGCCGCCTCGAAGCCCTTCACCACCACTTCGTCGGCGCCGTCGAAGAACCATTCGCGCGGCACGGCCACGCCCACGCCGCGCAGGTCGCCGGTCAGCGCCGCCTCGTAGTCCGGCACCGGCTCCGGCGCGCTGGTCGCATCGAGCGGATCCTGGCCCGAGATCACCGTCATGATCCGCGCCGCGTCACGCGCCGTGCGCGTCAGCGGCCCGACATTGTCCATCGAGAAGGACAGCGGCATCACGCCCGAGCGCGAGACGCGCGTCTGCGTGCCCTTGATGCCAGTGACACCGCAGATGCTGGCCGGCAGGCGGATCGACCCGCCGGTGTCCGAGCCCAGCGCGGCGGCGAAGAAGCGCGCCGCCACACCCGCGCCCGAGCCCGAGGACGACCCGCCGGTGCAATAGGGCAGGTTCCACGGATTGTGGCAGTCCCCGAAATGCGCGTTGTGCCCGGTCGGGTTCTGCGCGAA
Source organism: Roseomonas rosulenta (assembly GCF_016106005.1). Lineage (GTDB taxonomy): Bacteria > Pseudomonadota > Alphaproteobacteria > Acetobacterales > Acetobacteraceae > Neoroseomonas > Neoroseomonas rosulenta. The sequence goes on along the minus strand of NZ_JACADR010000270.1, from coordinate 3,112 downwards.
CTCCGCCATGTTCAGCGTGCCCATGTCGATCGCGCCGGCGGCGTCCAGGCGCTCCAACACCGTCGCCGTCTTCGTCGGCCTGAAGTCGCGCCGGATCTTCGACCCGCAGGTGCTCACGCGGCCGGCACGGTAGTACATGTCCTTGTGCATCATCGGCACGCCGGTGAGCGGTCCGGGCTTCGCCCCCGCGGCGCGTGCCTTGTCCTGCGCGGCGGCGGCCTCCAGCGCGGCCTCGCGGTCGAGCCGGATGACCGAATTCACCTGGCCGTCATGCGCATCGATGCGCGCGAGGGACGCGCGCACCATGGCCTCCGCGCTCGCCTCGCCCTTGGCGAAGGCATCGGCGGCCTCGGTGACGGACAGCATCGCCAGGTCGGTCATGCCTGCTTCTCCTGCTCGGCGCGCAGCGCGGCCTCGAAGGAGGACGGCTCGTCCTCGAAGACCAGCGTGCCGCGCAGCGCCTCGAACTCCGCCATCAGCGCGGGGAAGTCCTCGAGGCCGCGGGCGGCGGCGGCGTTCGGGCACTCGACGCCGCTCCAGAGGCGGATCGCCGCCATCATCTCGGGGCTCGGGTCGTTCGGCATGGCGGCGCTTCCTCCTCGGTGTCGGCGCGTCATCCTTGCGCCGGGAGGCGGGTTTGCAAACCCCGTGCCCCGCTGGCAGCCTCCGCGCAACACACGAGGAAACGGCAAGCATGAAGATCGTCGATGTCCGCGCCTTCCCCACCTCCTTCCCGCTGCCGCCGGGCGGGCCGAGGCTCGGCATCGGCCAGGCGGTGAAGCGCGACGCGGTGATGGTGAAGGTCACGACCGAGGATGGCATCGTCGGCTGGGGCGAGAGCCATCACGGCCGCGCCCACACCGCCATCGCGAAGCTGATCGAGACCACGCTGCGCAGCCTGATCCTCGGCATGGATGCCTTCGACACCACCGGGATCAATGCGCGAATCTACAAGTATCAGCTCGCCTCGCACGGCATGGGCGCGGCCTGCGCGATGGCGATGTCGGGCATCGACATGGCGCTGTGGGACGCCAAGGGGAAGGCGCTGAACCTGCCGCTCTACAAGCTGCTCGGCGGTGCGTCGCGCGCCGTGCCGGCCTATGCGGGCGGCGTGGCACTCGGCTACCAGCCGCCGGCGGAACTGATCGACGAGGCGGCGCCGCACATGGAAGCCGGCTACAAGGCGGTGAAGCTGCGCGTCGGCGACACGGTGCGCCACGACATCGCGCGCATGGAGGCGGTGCGCGACGCCTTCGGCCATGAGCTGGTGATCCTGACGGACGCCAACATCGGCTATTCCATCGACCAGGTGCGCCAGGTGATGCCCGAGATGGACCGGCTCAACATCGGCTGGCTCGAGGAACCCTTCCCCGCCCACGACCACCATTCCTACAGCCAGGCGCGCGGCTACGGCGCCACGCCGCTGGCGGCCGGCGAGAACCACTTCACCCGCTTCGAGTTCACCCGCGTGCTCGAGGACGGCGTCATCACCATCTGGCAACCCGATCTGTCGAAATGCGGCGGCATCACCGAGGCGTTGCGCATCGCGGGCATGGCCTCCGCCTTCAAGATCCCGATCCACCCGCATTCATCGATGACGGGCGTGAACCAGGCGGCCTCGATCCACTTCCTCGCTGCGATCGAGAATGGCGGGTATTTCGAGGCCGACATCTCGAAGGCCAACAGGTTCCGCGACGAGCTGTGCAGCACGCCCTGGGAAATCCGCGCCGACGGCACGGTGCTGCCCAACACCGCGCCGGGGATCGGGGTCGAGGTGGATGAGCGCTTCCTCGAAGCCTATCCCGCCATCGAGGGACCGGGCTACGTCTGAGCGGCCGCGATCACCGCCTCGGGCATGATCACCTGCACGACGCGCGGGCCGGCCGGCTCCGGGGCGACCATGCCGAAGGCGCCTTCCGGGAACTCGGCCTGCGCCAGCATCCGCCCGAAGATCGCCGGCCCGAACACATGGATATGCCCGACCAGCAGCGCGTTGGACCCCGCCGGCGGCGGCGTGCCCATCGCGCGCCGGGCCGATGCGATCGCGCCCGGCACATCCGCCGCGTAGTCGTCTGCCACCAACTCCATCGTGACATCCACCGGCGCGCCGCGCGCCATGATCGCCGCGGTATCCGACGCGCGGAAGACCGGGCTCGCGCGGATCGGCCGCAGCGGGATGCGCAGCCGGGCCATCGCGTCCGACAAGGCCTGCGCCTGCGCGATGCCCGCGGCCGAGAGGTTGCGCTGCCCTGCGCGGTCGCCCAGCCGCCCGGTATCCACCTGGCTGCGGTCGGTGATGGTGTGGCGCATGTAGAGCACGAAGCCCCCGCTGCGCAGCGTGGTGACCCAGGCGGGCGCGGCGGCCAGCGCAGGCGCGGCCAGCAGCAGCGCGGGCCACGAGCGCCGCGCGATCCTCATGCGATCTCCCGGATCAGCTTGGCGCGCATGGCCCGCGCGAGATCCATGCGCGTCTCGGCGGCGACGACGAAGGCGCCGGGCCCGCCGATCACGTCGCGCTCGTAGGTCCGGCGCAGCGGTTCGCCGAAGCGCGTCACCGGCGCGACCTCGATAGCCAGGCCATTCACCGTGATGCCGCGCGCCACCGCTGCGTCCCGCGCGTCGGGCGCGGGCAGATAGGACCGCATGTCCGGCCCATCCCCCGCCACGTCGATCACCAGGTCGTCGCTGCGGAAGGGGGCGGCGGCGATCAGCGCGGTCGCATGCGCGATGGCGTCGCCGATCGCGTTGTAGGACTGGCGGGAGCGTGGCGCGGCCATGATCGCCTCGGCCAGCGCGCGCGCCGAGGCCGCGTCGCGGACCGCCATCCAGTCCACCACCGTGGCGGCGCCGCCCGGACTGCCCCATTCCAGCATGGCGACGCCGATGGCGCCGTTCGGCTTGGACGCGATGGCCGCGAGCACGGCGGGATGGGTGATGCCCTCCGCCAGCCCCTCGCGCTGCAGGCGGAACTCGTCGGCGTCGATCGACCCCGAGGCGTCCATCGCCAGCACCAGCAGCAGGTCGAGGGCGGGCGCGGCCTGCGCGCCCGGCATGTCGCGCGCGGCCTGCCCGGCCGCGACGCCGGGCGCCAGCGCGGCACCCGCGCCCAGCA
>NZ_JACADR010000027.1 GCF_016106005.1 Roseomonas rosulenta | reverse complement strand
TACCCGATCGGCTACTTCCACATCGACATCGCCGAGGTCAGGACCGAGCAGGGCAAGCTCCACCTCTTCGTGGCCATCGACCGCACCTCGAAGTTCGCCTTTGCCCAACTGCACGAGCGCGCCACCACGCGCATCGCCTCCGACTTCCTGCGCGCCCTGCTGCAGGCCGTGCCTTACCGCGTGCACACCGTGCTCACCGACAACGGCCAGCACTTCACCACGCCCGGCAACATCGCCTCTGCCGCACCACTCATCCGTGAGGCCATGGACCGCGGCGAGATGTTCCGCGCCCATTCCTTCGAACTCGCCTGCGCCCAGAACCACATCGAGCACCGCCTGACCAAGCCCTACCACCCGTGGACGAACGGCCAGGTCGAGAGAATGAACAGGACGCTCAAGGAGGCCACCGTCCAGCGCTACCACTACGGCAGGCACGACGAGCTCCGCAGCCACCTCGCCCTGTTCCTCGATACCTACAACTACGCGCGGCGGCTCAAGACCCTGAAGGGCCTCACCCCCTACGAGTTCATCTGCCGATCATGGGCCGCAGACCCCCATAGGTTCACCGCAAACCCGCACCATGAAATGCCGGGACCAAACATCTAGCCGCCTACTTGAGCGAGAGCGAGGCCTTCGTGGACGCGATGGCAGATTTCGCCACCGCCTATGCCGACCAGACCGAGCGCGACCACAATGCGTTGATTGCAGCAGCGCGCGCGGGGCGGGTGGAGATCCGCACTGGCGCATGACGCTGTCACGGGCGCTGTTTCTCAGAGGCCGCCGCCCCAGCGGTACTGCAGTGCAATCCCGAGCAGGTCGTAGTTGTTTCCCGTGCGCGCGGAGACTCCTCTGCTGCCATAAAGGCGAACCGAGTAGCGGGGGCTCAGCGGGAAGGAAAGGGTTGCTCCAAGCCGCCAGTTCCGCAACAGATCGTCGTTCACCTTGCCGTCGATCGTAGTCCGCCCACCGGTGAAATAGGTCGCGTCGACTGCTCCCCAGACGCCGCTGCCGAAGCTGTAGATGGCGTGACCCTGGAAGGAATAGAGCGGTTCCTGCGATCGTGTCTGGCCGCGCAGGAAGTCGCTGTTGTCGCTGAACAAGGTGACGGCGGCGGTCGTCTCGAGCGTCAGAGGGCCGAAGCGCTGCGACGCGCCGAGTTCCGGCTTCACGAACCACCGGTTGGTCCCGAGGTTCACGGCGCGCGTCGGATCGTACTGCCCCACCGGCACGGATACCTGCACGCTCGCGCCCAGGATCAGGTCCTGCTGCCAGGCGGCGAACTCATCGAGCGTCAGCGCGGGTGCGCCGAGGAAGTTGACCGAGAGGCGGAAGCGCGGGTCGCCGAAGCCGTCGACCTCCCGATCCACCGGCTGCCCTGCGAAGGTCGCCGTGCCAGAGAGCCAGCTGAAGGGTGCCTGGGCATCGAACTTCGCCGACATGCCTAGAATCTCGAAGGACCGGGCGTAGCCGAGGACAAGGCTCGAGGTCCGCAGCTGGGCTTCGGCTACCGGCACCGCCGGGTCGAAGGAGAGGCTGCCGCGTGTGAAGGCATAGCCACCGATCAGGAAGTTCACGCCGACCGGCGTGTTGGCGAAGGCACGCGGCTCGATGTCCTGTGCCGATGCTGCGGACGCACCGGTGGCGACGGCCAGCGCAAGGGCCACCGCGGTTCTCGGACGAACGCGCGGCAGCCAGTCATGGCCGGCCCTGGGCGTGGCAATTGTCGTGCGCATACTCACGACGCAAGTCTCTTCGGAGCCGGCGTACGGCGCAACCGGGGCATGACGCGCCCCCGGCGTCACCGCGCCGCCGTAGCGTCAGCGCATCGGCTCGATCGAGACCGCCAGCGCCTCCTCGAAGACCACGTCGACCTGATCGCCGACACGGAGACCAAGGATGAAGGTCCGCGTCTCGAGGTTCTCCGCCGTCACCGTCCGGGTCATGTTGCCAGGGCCCACAAAGCTAACCGTGCCGCCAAGGCGGTCGACATCGTTGATGGTGACGCGCCCGGAGCGGACGCGGGTGATTTCGCCGCCAGGGCGTTCCGCCTCGCGTGCGAGGGCGACGCCAGCGAAGGGCTGGCTACCAGGCGCGCCGGAGCGCACGGCCCGCGCCGCCAGCGCTTGGTGGTAGCGCACCGTCACGCGGTCGCCGGACTTGATCTGGTTGAGACGCTGCACGCCCCGCCCGGCCACAAGCGTCAGTAGCTTGCCGGTCTGCGCACCGCCCTGACCGCGAAGCAGGATCTCGCGCGACTGCTGGTCAGCGATCTCGACGACGCCGACGAGTGTGGTGGTGCGCTCAGCCTCGACCGAGGTACAGGCTGCGAGAAGCGGCAGAGGGAAGAGCGAGCGGCGCTGCATGGCGCTTCTCCATAGTCGGGTTCGCCGACATGTGTGCGGCAGCATCCAAATCTGGAACCATATCGCAGCCATCGCGTTGATCTCTATCAACGTGGAACGGCAATCATCGCGGCATGAACGCGGTCGAAAACGCACCACGACGGGGAGCGCACGCATGAAGGTTGTGATCGTCGGCGGGGTAGCAGGCGGGGCTTCCTGCGCGGCGCGGCTGCGGCGGCTGGATGAGACGGTCGAGATCGTGATAGTCGAGCGCGGTCCCTACGTCTCCTATGCGAATTGCGGCCTGCCCTACCATGTCGGCGGCGTGATCGCGCAGGAACGCAGCCTGCTGGTCGCGAACGAGCGCACCTTCCGCGAGACCTTCGCCATGGACGTGCGCACCAACTGCGAGGCGGTCTCGATCGACCAGCGCGCGAAGACCGTCGTGCTCCGCGACGCCGCGACCGGCGGGGCTACGGCGGAGTCGTATGACCGCCTCGTACTCTCGCCCGGTGGCGCCTCGATCCGTCCGAAGCTGCCAGGCATCGACCTGCCTGGGATCTTCGAGGTACGCACCGCGCCCGACGCGCGCGCCATCCGTGCCTGGGTGGAGCGCGGGACCGAATTCCTCGCCGGTATGAACAACTATTCCGCTATCCAGATGCTGCGGCCGGCCCTCCGCGCGGTCGTGGTGGGCGGCGGCTTCATCGGGTTGGAGACGGCGGAGAACCTGCGCCACCGCGGCTTCGAGGTGACGCTGGTCGAGATGGCGGACCAAGTGCTGGCGCCACTCGACTACGAATTCGCTCGCCTGGTCGAGGGCCATCTCGCGATGAACGGCGTCACGCTGGCGCTCGGCGACGGCGTGGCGGGGTTCAGCCAGGCACAGGATGGCAGGCTCGCGGTCGCGACGCGCGCGGGCAGGACCTATCCGGCTGATATCGTGATCCTCGCGCTCGGCGTGCGGCCGGATACGACGCTGGCACGCAACGCGGGGCTCGAGATCGGCGCCCTTGGCGGCATCCGCGTGGACGACAGGATGCGCACTAGCGATCCCGACATCTTTGCCGTCGGCGACGCGGTCGAGGTGCGCGACGCCGTCACCGGGGAATGGGGCTTCGTCGCATTGGCTGGTCCTGCGAACCGGCAGGGGCGCATCGCGGCCGACGTGATCGCCGGACGCGATTCCCGCTACCGCGGCACCCAGGGCACTGCGATCATCGGCCTGTTCGGCGCCGCCGCGGCCTGGACGGGAGCCAGCGAGAAGACGTTGCTGCCGCTCGGCATGACGGACTACGAGAAGGTCTATCTCTATCCGAACTCCCATGCCGGCTATTATCCAGGGGCGCGGCCGATCGCGATGAAGGTGCTGTTCCGCCGTTCGGACGGGAAGGTGCTCGGCGGCCAGGCGTTGAGCCGCGACGCGGCGGCGGCGGACAAGCGCATCAGCGCCCTTGCGATGGCGGTCCAGATGGGTGCCACGATCGACGACTTGGCCGAGAGCGAACTCTGCTACGCGCCACAATTCGGCAGCGCCAAGGACCCGCTGAACTTCGCGGGAATGATGGCGCGCGGCATCCTCGGCGGTGACATGCCGGTCGCGCATTGGGGCGCGCGCGGCGACGGGCTGCTGGTTGATGTGCGCGAGGCGCCGGAACTGGCGGTCGAATGCGTCCCGGGCGCGCTTCACGTCCCGTTTGGCCGGTTGCGCGACCGGCTCGCGGAGGTGCCCCGCAACCGCGAGATCCAGGTCATCTGCCGCTCCGGCCAGCGCGCCTATTACGCGACGCGGCTACTTCTGCAGAACGGGTTCCGCGCGCGGACACTGCCGGGCGGTATGCTGTCCCGCGCCGTGCTCGAGCCCGGCCCCGAGGGGATCGGTCATGCCCTCGACTGACGCCCGGCGGTGAGCGACCTCCCGCTGCTCGCGCTGAAGCTGTCGCTTCTCGTCTTCATGGCGGGTTCGCTAATGGAGATGGGGCTCGGGCTACGCTTGCGGGACGCGCTCTCGGGGCTGCGCGATCGTCGCTTCCTCCTCTACGGCTTCGGCTTCAGCTTCGTGATCGGGCCCGCCCTTGCGTGGGGCATGGCGCGCCTCCTGCCGCTCTCGCCGCCGCATGCGCTGGGGCTAATGCTGCTCGGCCTCACGCCCTGCGCGCCTTTCGTCCCGGTCATGGTGAAGCGCGCGCAGGGCGACGTCGCCTATGTGCCGGCGATGATGCTGCTGGCCGCGGTCGGCACGCTGTTGCTAATGCCCGTGGCGGTGCCGCTGCTGGCCCCCGGGCTCTCCATCGACGCGTGGGCCATCGCACGCCCGCTGTTGGTCATGGTCCTGGCGCCACTCGCGCTCGGCATGGCGGTGTTCCATTTCGCGCCGCATGTCGCGGAGACTGCACGACCCCGCGTCAAGTCCGTGGCGGCGGGGGCGGCCGTGGTCATGCTGGTGCTCTGCGGCGTACTCTTCGGGCGTGGCTTCCTGGCTTCCTTCGGCAGTTTCGCGGTCGGCTCGCAGGTGCTGTTCCTGGCGATCATGACGACAGCGGGCTATGGCCTTTCGCGCGGGGTCCGGCAGCGACGGCGGAGCGTGCTCGGGCTTGGGCTCTGCACGCGAAACGTGGGCGCAGCCATGGCGCCGCTGCTCTCGGCGCCTGGCGTGGATGATGGTGTGATCGTCATGGTGACGCTCGGCGTACCGGTGCAGATCGCCTGTGGCCTGCTCGCTGCGTGGTGGTTCGCGCGGGATGCGCAGCGCGCGGCCACCGAGGGAGAGGCAGCATGCCCGTCTGGCTGATTCCGATTGCCTATACCGTGGTGAGCGTTGCTTGCGGTCTCGTGCTACCGCGGCTTGAGCATAGCTATGCGGCGTCATTTGACCTAGGCGTCTCTTCGTCGGCAGTCCTGGCGGCGCTCTCGGCGATCTCCTCGGGGATGATGGCACTGACGGGGATTGTCTTCTCAATCGCCTTCGTGATGTTGCAGTTCAGCGCAATTACCTACTCGCCACGCTTTGCGTCGCGCTTCGCGCGCGACCCGGTCCTGTTCCACGCGCTTGGAATCTTCTTCGCGACCTTCACCTACGCGCTTGCCACGACCTTCTGGGTGGATCGGTCCGGCGAGGTCGGGGTGCCGACGCTGTCCGCCATTGGCGCGGTCGTGCTGCTCTTCGTGAGCCTGCTCGTGTTCGGGCTGCTGATGCGCCGCCTCGGCGACCTCCAGATCACCAACACGCTTCGCTTCATCGGCGCCCAGGGTCGGGAGGTGATCCGCCAGACTATCGTCGCCGGCGGCGCACGCGCGGCGGCCGTCGCTGGCGTCACGCCGGCGGGGCCGGTCGTGCAACTTCTGCGGCATCAGGGTCCGCCGCGCTATGTCCAGGCCTATGACATCCCTGGACTTGTCGCTCTCGCCCGCCGCGCGGGTGGGGTTATCGACATGGAAGCGGCGGTTGGCGACATGGTGCTGGACGGTTCCGTGGTGCTGCGCGTGCTGGGTGGCACCGGAGGGCTCCAGGACGTGGAACTGCTGCGCGCCGTGCGCCTCGGCAGCGACCGCACCTTCGAGCAGGACCCCAAATACCCGTTGCGCCTGCTGGTCGACATCGCGATCAAGGCACTCTCCCCGGCCATCAACGATCCGACTACGGCGGTGCAGGCGCTGGACCAGATCGAGGATCTGCTGCGACGCCTGGCGCGGCGACCGCTCGACATCGGGCGCGTGGCGGACGGGGAGGGCTCACTGCGCCTCGCGTTCCCATCACCAAGCTGGGGCGACTATCTCTCCCTCGCCTTCGATGAGATCCGCGTCTTCGGGGCGACCTCCGTGCAGGTCCTGCGACGGTTGCGTTCGGCGCTTATCGGCCTCGAGGAACTGCTGGACGGTGATGCCCGTGGGGAGGAGGTGCGGCGCTACCTGGCTCACATCGATGCGGCGATTGAGCGGTCCACCTTCGACGAACAGGATCGCCATGCGGCCCGGCAGGAGGATCCGCAAGGGCTCGGGCTGACCCGGTAGTTCACGGCTGGGATCGGCAAGAATGACGCGCCGGCTGCTGCCTCGGCGATCGTGAGGTCGGGACTTCATCGTCGAAGCCGTCCGGTTGGGCGTGACGCGGCCCGGCGGGTTATCGGCGGCAGGGAAGTGAGTGCGGGCTGTTCAGGCATCAACCTATTCGAAATACACGATTTGCCGGATTTCTCCTGCCAGAGAATTTCAGTTCCCGGTTCCCACCGCTGCAGCGACTTTCAAAGCGGTCAATCCGTGTCGCCGTTCAGCGACGGTTCGAATCCAGGAGCACTCGCTCCGCCAGTTTCCATTCGAGCCGTGCTCTCCGCCAGACCGATCGCCGCGCTGAGTGGCAGGTTTCATGGGTTTTCGGGGCAGACGCTTACGGAGTACTCGAGCTGAGGTTACAGATAGCGTTAACGACGACGCGAAGGCCGTCGGGTATCGGCGGATCGAGGTGACCCTTGACCCTGCCCCCATGAAGAATGCCAAGGCGCCCGCCGGGATAGCCTTCGCTCGTTAGGACGCAGCGATCCGCCGTGGCGCAGGCACCGCGCCATCCGCGACGATCCGACCATCCACGACTTCGATGATGCGGTCGCAGCGCTGCGCCAGGCGCGGATCATGCGTGACGATGAGGAAGGTGGTACGGCTCGTCTGGTTCATCTCGCGCAACAGATCGAAGACACCGTCGGCAGACTTCGTATCCAGGTTTCCGGTCGGCTCGTCCGCCAGCACCAATGGCGGGTACATGGCCAGTGCACGGGCGATGGCAACGCGCTGCTGCTGACCACCGGAGAGGTTGCCGACGCGGCTGTCCTTCCAGGGCAGTAGGCCAACGCGGTCGAGCAAGCCCTCGGCGATACGGCGCATCGCCGCGTCCGGCCGCCTGCGATCGAGCAGCAGCGGCATCATGACGTTCTCCGCCGCCGTGAAGGCCCCGATCAGGTGATGATGCTGGAACACGAATCCGATGTTCCGGCCGCGCAGTCGGGTGAGCGCCGCATCGTCGAGGGTCCGTGTATCCTGCCCCTCGATGAATAGCGTCCCAGCAGTGGGGCGGTCGAGCAGACCGATCAGGTTGAGCATCGTGCTCTTGCCCGATCCGGACGGTCCGATCAGGGCGCAGAACTCTCCCCGCTGCAGGACCAGGTCGACGCCATGCAGTACCTCGACCTCGCGCGGCGTGCCAACGCCGAAGGACTTCCGCACGCCAGCAAGGCGCAGGACCTCCGTCGACGCTGGCGCGGATGCGTCAGCCACGGATCGCCACCACCGGGTCAAGCCGCGCCGCACGCAGCGCGGGCGCCATGGCGGCGAGCACGCCGGTCAATGACGCCACCACGGCCGTGACCACGAACAACTGCGGCTGGATCATCAAGGGAAACAGCGCGCTCCCATCCGCCTGGCGGACCGAGGCATGCCACGCGACCAGCGCCCCGACGCCGGCGGCCGATCCGATTATCGATCCCAGCAGCCCGAGCACGCCCCCCTGGATCAGGAACACCCGCAGGATCTGGCCGCGCCGGGCACCCATCGCGCGCAGGATGCCGATCTCGCGCGAGCGCTGCACCACCGAGACTACCAGAACGCTGGCGATGCCGAGTGCTACCGAAAGGCCGACTGACAACCGGATCACCGTGTTCGATGTCTGTTGCGCATTGACCGCGGTGAAGAACTGTATGTTCGTCCTGATCCAGCTGTCGGCCCGGATGCCGGCCATCCCATGCGCCAACTGAGCCATGATCTCGGCCGCATACGGGTCATGCAGACTGACCTGCAGACTGGTCACGCCGCCCGTGAGGCCGAGCAGGCTCTGGGCCGTACGCAGCGCGACGAAGGTGCTCCGCTCGTTCACGCCGCGGTTGCCGAGGTCGAAGAGGCCCGTCACCGTCAGCGTCGCGTCACGCCCCGTCGCAGTGGTGACCCGCAGCTTGTCGCCCACGCCCACGCCGAGTTCGACGGCGAGGTCGGTGCCGATGACGATGTCCTCGCTGGTCAGCCGCGGCTGACCGGCAACGATGGTCTCCGGAAGCTTGACGATGCGGAAGTAGCCCTCTGGCTCCACGCCGGTCAGAGTGATCGATCGGCTCGCCTCGCCGCGCACCGCGAGTGCGCCGCCCGCGGCGACGGGCGTCGCCACGGCAACCTCGGGCATGGCCTGCATCTGCCGCAGCACCGTCTGCCACTGGTCGATGGAGCGGATACGCTGCGACGGGCGCTGCACCACCGCGTCCTGGATGACGCCATCCATGGCCCGCAGCGGCCGCGCAACCTCGTCCGGCGGCAACAGCACCAGATGGGCCTGGGCGCTCAGCACGCGGTTGAGAAAATTCGCCTGGATGCCGGTGAGCAGCGCCGACATGAAGACGATGACGGCGACACCCATGGACACGCCTGCCAGGATGAAGATCGTCTGCATCCAGCCATCCCGCAGGAAGCGGATGGCGGCGATCCACTCGAAGGGCAGCCAGTTTCTCATCGAGCCGCAACGGCACGAACCCGGCTGCCATCGGCGACCGGCGCGCTTGAGGGCACGACCAGGTCGCCCTCGCGCAGCCCGTCCAGGATCTCGACCCGCTGCGGGCCGCGAAGGCCGATCCTGACCGCGCGGCGATGGGCTCGCCCGCCTTCGATGCGCAGCACCCAGGGCGCGGCGCCCGCGGCGTCGTGCACGGCCGAGACTGGCAGGACGAGCGTATCTGCGCGTTCCGCCACGGCGATGTCCACAGACACGGTCATGTCCTGGCGCAGGTAGTCCGGCGGCGCGACGACGCGCAGCTTAACCTCCACCGCGGCGCGATCAGGATCGACGGCCGGGTTGATGTAAGCCAGTTCCGCAGCGAAGCGCCGGTCCGGATAGGCATCCGCGGACGCCGACGCCCGCTGGCCGACGGCAACAAGTCCGAGGTTCTTCTCGTCGATCTGCACCACGATCTCGATCTGCCCGACCGGCGAGAGCACCATCAGCACCTGGTTCGGCTGCACGACCCAGCCGCGCTCCACGTTTCGGGCAATGAGCGTGCCGGCTTCCAGCGCACGAATCTGCGTGTAGTCGAGCCTTGACAGCGCCACGAGAAGGCTCGCGCCCGCCTGGCGCTGTGCAGCCTCGGCGGCAACGTATTCCGTCCCACCGGGGAGATTGCCGGCGACCTGCGCCTGCGTGGCGCGGACCTGTGCTTGCGCGACACTGAGGGTACGCCGGGCATTGTCGAGCTGCACCTGGGTCTCGAAGCCGCCTGAGCGCAGGCTTTCGGCGCGGGCATATTGCTGCTGCGCGTTGAGGAGGTTCGACTGCGCCTGGCTCAGGTTCTCCTGCGCGACGGGCAGTGTCACCTCGATGATCTGCCGCAGCCGTGCCGCAGCCTGAGCGACGGCGGCCTCTGCCTGCTCGACGCTTGCGCGCAGTTCGCTGTCCTCAAGAGTCACAAGAACCTGGCCCACCGCGACGGTCTGGCCTTCCAGGACAGGAACTGATGCGACGGTTCCGGTGATCTGGCTGCCGACATTCACGCGGTGCGGCGTCTCGACACGGCCGCTTGCGACGACGCTCTGAACCAGCGCACCGCGTAGCACGGGCTGCGCCGAAACGACCGGGCCGAGCACCCAGGGGATGCTGAAGTAGAGGGCGATGCCGATCAGGATGAGGACGCCGAAGACGCGCCAGCGCCCTTCCCACAGGCGCCAGCCCAAAAGCCTAGCTATGGAGAGCGGGCCACCGGCGGCTGTCTCAGGCGATCCCGCCGGGCGCCCAACGGCTACCAGCAGGCCTGCCGCGGAGTCTTGCGACACCGGTTGGTGGCGTTGGTCGCTGGGGGCGGGCACCGGCAGAGAGTCGGAACGCATCGCAGAAACCTCATATCGTCGTCGCATCAGATCCCCACCTCCGAGGTGGGGATGCAGCGCCGCCGATGGCGGATTTCCATGCCTGGATGTCCGACCCATGCCTGCGCATAGGCACTCCCGGCACCTGGCACAGGCCCCAACAGCTTGCGTCTAGCAGCCGCTTGGCGGTGGTTCGCGCCGGCAACCGCGCCAAACCGTCGGACACAGGCGGTCGCCGCACCTAGTATACTGTGTCCCGCCCGACAACGCCCGGGGAACGCGGGAGTTCCATGATCACTCGGTTCCTAGCCTGGACACTGCTAAGTCGATCTCGTTCTGCCATCCCTGATGCAGATCAATCGCCGCCGCGGCACCGGCAGCTGCTGGCCGAAGCTGCGCCGCCTATGGCGGTCGCTAGAAGCTGCGGAATTTGTCGCCCTTGAATGGGGGGACTGGATCAGCCATCGGCGGCTGCTGGAGCCTATTGGCAAAATCCCGCCCGGCGAGGCCGCACAACTCTGCCACGTAGCCCGGCAGAACGTGCTCCTGGCGGCGTTACACAAACCAAACAGCCTCCGGTAAACCCGGCGCGATTCACTACGCCGTGAGAGGCAAATCAAGGTGCTTGCGTGGCCCCGCATGCAGCTTGACCAAACCAACCAACAGATCAGCCCCCGGGCCTTTTCGCGTCGAAGACCAGCCGCAGCCATCGCGTCGCACCGGACAAGCCGATGAGTCGTGACTCCAGATCGATGGATCTCCCGACCGGGGGGCCGCGGCACGAGCCCCCGGTGGTTGGCGCGCTGGGTCGGCGCGCGCTTAGCCCGCGAGTTCGCGCCGCACGATGGCGGCGCCCTCGGCCAGTGCCTGCAGCTTGGCGACGGCGCGCGCCCGCGGCAGGTACTTCATGCCGCAATCGGGCGCCGCCACCAGGCGTTCCGCCGGCACGTGCCGCAGCCCTTCGCGCAGGCGGGCGGCAACCGTCTCCGCCGTCTCCACCTCGGTGGTGCCGAGGTCGAGCACGCCCAGCATGATCGTCTTGTTCGACAGATCCGACAGCATGCCGAGGTCGAGCTTAGGCTGCGCCGCCTCGATCGAGATCTGCGCCGCGGTGCTGTCGGCGAGCTGTGGCAGGAAGGAATAGCCCGAGGGCTTGTCGCTCACGAGCGCCGCATAGCCGAAGCACAGGTGCACCACCGTGGTGCCCGGAACGTCCTGCAGCGCACGGTTGATCGCCTTCACGCCGTAGCGCTTGGCCTGCTCGGGGCGCGCCTGCAGCCAGGGCTCGTCGAGCTGGATGACGTCGGCACCGGCGGCGACCAGGTCGCGCGCTTCCTCCGCCACCACCTCGGCATAGGCCAGCGCCAACGCTTCCTCGTCACGATAATGCTCGTCCGCCGCCTGCATCGACAGCGTGAAGGGGCCGGGCAGGGTGATCTTGATCTTCCTGTCGGTATTGGCCCGCAGGAACTGCACGTCGCGCACCTCAACCGCATGGCGGCGGCGGATCGGGCCGGTCACGCGCGGCACCGGCGTGGGCTTGCCCATGCGGCCACTGACCACGGCGGGGTTATCGACGTCCACGCCATCAAGCGCGAGCGCGAAGCGGTTGGAGTAGCTCTCGCGGCGCATCTCGCCATCGGTGATGATGTCGATGCCGGCGCGCTCCATGTCGCGCACGGCGATCAGCGTGGCGTCGTCCTGCGCCTGTTCCAGCGCGTCCGCGGCCACGCGCCAGATCTCCTTGAGGCGCACGCGGGGCACGACGTTGTTCTTCGTCAGGATCGCGCGATCCACCAGCCAGTCGGGCTGTGGATAGCTGCCGACGACGGTGGTCGGCAGGAGGGTGGTGGTGGTGGCCATGGCGTCTTGGGTCCTTGTTCTCGGCCGACGTTGCGCGCCGGCGTTCTATTCTGCGACGGGTCGGGCAGGTGGCCGACGCCGCGGCGCGGCCGCCGCAGCTCGTCGTTCCAGTGCCACGCGCACGAATTCGCCGGTGGCGGCGAGGTGGTCGGCCAGCAGGGCGCTGGCGCGGTCCGCGTCGCGGTCGAGCGCAGCCTCGGCGATCGCGGCATGTTCGGCGGCGACGTCGCGGCCGGGCCAGGCGACGGCATTCGCCAGCGCTCGGTAGCGCTCCGCCTCCTCCCGCAGCCGTTCGCAGAAGGCGATCAGCGGGGCGGCGCCGCTCGCGGCGAGCAATGCGGTGTGAAAGCTGCGATGTGCGGCCTCCCAGGCGGGGTTTGGCACATAGCGGGCGGCATCGAGCGAGCGCGGCAGGCGCGCCACGCGGCGCTCGGTCGCGGCGACGGCATCCTCCCAGTCGGCATCGCCGCGGATGATCGCCTCGCGCAGCGCTGCCGCCTCGACCAGGCAGCGACTGCGGACCAGGCCGGCGAAATCCGCCGGATCGGCGTCGGCGACGCGAAAGCCGCGCTGCTCGATCCGCCGGGCCAGGCCCTCGGCGGCAAGCTGGGCCAGTGCCTCGCGCACCGGGCTCGGGCCGGCGCCGCAGAGCATGGCCAGGTCCTGCACCTTGAGGCGCTGGCCGGGCGCCAGGCGCCCTTCGAGGATCTCGGCACGCAGCCGCCGATAGGCCGCGGTGGCCTGCGTGTCGGGCGATCCCGCGATGCTCGGCGGCAGGGTCATGGCGCGGGGAGGATGGCGTCTCGCATACCGCTCCGCAACCCCGACAAAATCGCTTGACTGGCCGGTTTTATCGGTAAAGACAGGCGCCGCATTCGAGGCCCCTGATGCGCGTTTCCGTCCAGCCCCCAGAGGTCACGCTCACCTTCGACAACGGCCCGGACCCGGATGTGACGCCGGTCGTGCTGGACGTGCTGCGCCGCTGGGCGATCCGCGCGACCTTCTTCGTGGTGGGCGCCAGGCTGACCGATCCCGCGCATCGCGCGATAGCGCAGCGCGCCCATGCCGAGGGGCACTGGATCGGCAATCACACCTTGA
This sequence comes from Roseomonas rosulenta, assembly GCF_016106005.1. Classification (GTDB taxonomy): domain Bacteria; phylum Pseudomonadota; class Alphaproteobacteria; order Acetobacterales; family Acetobacteraceae; genus Neoroseomonas; species Neoroseomonas rosulenta. Next base: position 17,442 of record NZ_JACADR010000027.1, on the reverse strand, counting down.
CACATGCCGGGCCGCTCGGCGAGCGGCGGGATGCCGACCACGCCGCGGTGGAGATCGACCGCACCCAGGCGGTGATCGGTGACCTGGCGCATGCCGACCGGCTGTTCCGCCCGGTGGGTGGCGGCGGGCGTCTCGGCCCGCATCTCCTGAGCGCCGGTGCGCGGGACCACCTCGCCGCCGGCGGGTACACCGTCGTGCTGTGGTCCGCCGTGCCGGGGGATTGGCGCGACCCCGACGGCTGGCCCGACCGCGCGGTGGAGCAATGCCTGGCGCAGCCATGCCCGGTGCTGGTGCTGCACGACATTCCGGGCGGCGCGATGGCGCATCTCGACGCGGTGCTTGGCCGGCTGGCCGATGCCGGCGCAACCTTCCGGCAGAACTTCCCGCGGGATTGCCTGCCGATGCGGCGCGGCGTCGCGACGCCGGGGCTCGCCGGGATCGTCATGCCCGAGCCACCGCCACCAGTCGGCAGCATACTTGACCGGGCCAGTCCCGCCCGCCCAGCCTGAAACCAGAACAACGCCGCCGCGCCGCGGCGCCTGGAGGATACCATGCAGGACCTCGACGCAAACGACATCACCGACGCCGTCATCGAGCAGATGGCGCAGACCCCTGATCCGCGCATGCGCGAGATCATGGAAGCCGCGGTGCGCCACCTGCACGCCTTCGCGCGCGAGGTGAAGCTGACGCCCGAGGAATGGCTGAAGGGCGTCGCCTTCCTCACCGCGGTCGGCCAGGCCTGCTCGCCGATCCGCCAGGAATTCATCCTGCTGTCGGACGTGCTCGGCCTGTCGCGGCTGGTGAATGTGATGCACGACGCCACGGGGCGCGAGGCGGCTGGCACCGAGACCAGCCTGCTCGGCCCCTTCTTCCGCGAGGAGGCGCCGAAGATTGAGCTCGGCGGCAGCATCGCCTATGCCTCGAAGGGGCCGGAGATCGTGATCTACGGCCAGGTGACGGACGGGGAAGGCAAGGGCGTCGCGCACGCCACCATCGATGTCTGGCAGACCGATGCGGAGGGGCTCTACGACCTGCAGGCGCATGATCCGTCGGTGATGGAGATGCGCGGGCAGTTGCGCTGCGACGACCAGGGCCGCTTCCATTTCCGCACCCTGAAGCCGCTGGGATATTCCATCCCGATGGATGGGCCGGTCGGGGCGATGGTGCGCCAGCAGAACCGCCACGGCTTCCGCCCGGCGCATATCCACATCCTGATCGCCGCGCCCGGCTTCCGCGAACTGGTCACCGCGCTGTATTTCGCGGACGACGCACATGTCGACAGCGACACGGTGTTCGGCGTGTCGAAGTCACTGGTGATCCGCGAGAGCCTCGGCCTGCCCGACGCGCCAGTGCCGGGTATCCCGAGCATCCGCTACGACTTCACCATGTCCCGCGATACCTCGGGCGGTGGCGGTCGCGTGGGTTCCGACCCGTCGCGCCTGGTGCCGGCCGGCTGAAGCGACGACGACCCTCGGGGAGGAAATGCCATGATCACCCGACGCCTGCTGGCGAGCGCCGGGGCTGCCCTGCCATTCGCGGCCCAGGCCCAGGAGTCCTTCCCCGCGCGAACCGTGCAGATCGTGCTGCCCTATCCGCCGGGCAATGCCATCGACCTGCTGGTGCGCGCGCTGGCCGCGCAGATGCAGCCGTTGCTCGGCCAGCCGACCGTGGTGGTGAATCGCGACGGCGCGGCGGGCGTGGTCGGCTCCGTCTCGGTCGCGCGGGCGCCGGCGGATGGCTATACGCTGCTCTTCGTGCCGGCGCTGGTCGCCTCGGTCCTGCCCATCACGCAGCCGACCTCCGGGCTGCAGGTGAACAGTTTCCGCCCGATCTGCCAGGTGTTCAGCAATTCGATGGCACTGGTGGTGAAGCCGGACAGCCCGATCCGCAGCCTGCGCGACCTGCAGGCGGCGGCGCAGGCCGCGCCGGGGCGCATGACCTACGGCACGCTCGGCGTCACTTCCATCCCGCATCTCGCGATGGTGCAGTGGCTGGGCGCCGCACGGGCCGAGATCGAGCACGTTCCCTATCGCGCCGACGCTGCGGTGATGACCGAGGTGCTGCAGGGGCGCATCGACGTCGGATCCATCGTGCTGGGCTCGGCGGCGGGACGCAACGACATCCGCGTGCTGGCGGTGTTCGACGCGCAGCGCCATCCGGATTTCCCCGACGCGCCGACCGCGATCGAGCAGGGCTTCGAGGTGGCACCGGCCTCCTTCGGCGGGTTGTTCGCGCCCGCCGGCACGCCGGAGGACCGGATCGCGCGCATCGAGGCCGCCTGCGCCACGGCGGCCGCGAGCGAGGTCTACCGCACCGCCGCGCGCACCGGTTCGCAGCCGGCCAATTTCTTCCTCAACCGCGCAGACTTTGCCCGGCGCCTGCAGACCGACATCGAGCAGAAGGCGGAAGTGCTGCGCGGCGTGCGCCTGAACTGACGCGCCGCGCCCCCGCTCAGATGTCGAAGAATACCGTCTCGCCCTCGCCTTGCAGGCGGATGTCGAAGACATAGGTAGTACCCGCGTCGCGCGCCTCGGCGCGCGCGATCAGCGACGCACGGCGCGCCGGCTGTTCGATGAGGTTGAGCACCGGGTCGGCCGCGTTCGCTTCCGCCTCGTCGGGAAAATACATCCGCGTGGCGAGGCCGAGGTTGATGCCGCGCGCGACGATCCAGAGGTTGAGGTGCGGCGCCATTGGCGCCTGGCCCACGCGGGCGACGGGGCCGGGCTTGATCGTCTCGAAGGCCCACAGGCCGGTGGCGAAGTCGGTGCCCGTGCGGCCCCAGCCGCGGAAGGACGGGTCCGCGGCCTTGCCCCCCTGGAGGTCGGCGGGATGGGCGTAGCGGCCAGCGGCATTCGCCTGCCACAGTTCGACCAGCGCATCGCGCACCAGCGCGCCGGTGCCGTCGAGGATGCGCCCCTCGACGCGGATGCGCGTGCCCTGCGTGGCCGGCGTGACCAGCGTTTCGCCGAGGGCGTTGTCGAAGATGTCGAAGCCGGCCTGCCGGGGGATCAGCCCGATATGCACATAGGGGCCGGCGGTCTGGGACGGCGTCTCGGGCAGGTAGCCCAGCCTGTCGCGCGGGATCATGGCGTCAATTCCTCTGCAGCCGGTTCTCGAACAGCGTGGATCGCCGCCCGCGCAGAACGATGTCCCAGCGGTAGGCCAGCGTGTGCAATGGCACGGATGCGTTGAGGTCGAGCAGCGCCACCAGCCGCTCCTGCGCCGCGGGATCGGCCACCGTCTGCAGGATGCTGTCGTGGCGCAGCAGCGGGTCGCCCTCGAAATACATCTGGGTGATGAGGCGCTGCGCGAAGCCCGAGCCGAAGACCGAGAAGTGGATATGCGCCGGGCGCCAGTCATTGCCGCGGTTGCGGTAGGGGTAGGGCCCGGGCTTCACCGTGCGGAAGGCGTAGCGGCCTTCGGCATCGGTCAGGCAGCGGCCGCAGCCGCCGAAATTCGGGTCGATCGGCGCGTCGTAGGTGTCGTTGCGGTGCCTGTAGCGTCCGGCGGCATTGGCCTGCCAGAATTCCACCAGCACGCCGGGCACGGGGCGTGCGTCGCCATCCAGCACGCGGCCATGAACGATGATCCGCTCGCCGATCGGCGCGCCGCCATCGCGCGCGTAGTTGCGCGTGAGGTCGGCATCGAGCGGGCCGAGTTCATGCTGGGCGAAGACCGGGCCGGTGACCTCGGAAAGGGTGTTGCCGAGAGAGAGCAGCGGGCGATGCGGCGCACGGAAGACGCTGGTCTTGTAGATCGGCGTGAGGGCCGGCGGATGCGCGGCGGGGTCGCGCGCGACGAATGCGCTGTCGGCGGTCATGGTGGTCTCTCCTGCGGCGCGGCCGCTCACTGGACGCGGATGTTCCTGGCACGGACCATGTCGCGCCACTTGGCGTTCTCGGCGGCGAAGTAGGCCGGCCAGGCCTCTGGCGTGCCGACCGCGGGCACCACGGCGAGGGCGGCCAGGCGCTGACGCGTCTCGGTCGCCTCCATCGCGGCGCGGGCGGCGGCATTGGCGCGGGCGACGATCTCCGCCGGCAGGCCGGCCGGGCCCTGGAAGGCGATGTGTTCCTCCACCACCACGCCGGGCAGGCCCTGTTCGGCGAAGGTCGGGATCTCGGGTGCGAGCGGGCTGCGCTCGCGCGAGGCCACGCCCAGCGCGCGCAGCGTGCCGGCCTGGATCTGCGGCAGGATGCCCGAGGCCGCCTGAAAGACCATCGGCGTCTCGTTCGCGACCACGGCCTGCACCGCCGGCGCGCCGCCGCGATAGCCGATGTCGGGAATGGTCAGCCGCGCCTCCTGGAGGAACAGTTCGGTGGCGAGGTGCGTCGAGGACCCCGTGCCGGAATTGGCGTAGGTGATGCGGTGGTCCGGCCGGCGCGCAATCTCGATGAATTCCGCCAGCGTGCGCGCGGGGAAGTCCTTGTTGACCACCATGATGATGGGCATGGCGGCGAGCAGGCCGATGCCCACGAAGTCGCGCTCGTTGTCATAGGGAAGCTGGTACAGCCAGGGCGCCATGGCGTAGGTGCTCACCGTGCTGACCAGCAGCGTGTAGCCATCCGGCCTCGCGCGCGCGACCGAGTTGAAGCCGATCGTGCCGTTCGCACCGGTGCGGTTGTCCACCACGAAGCTGCGCCCGGTGTCCTGCGACAGGCGTTGCGCCAGGATGCGGGCGACCGCGTCGGTCGATCCGCCGGCGGCCCAGGGCACGACCAGGGTGACGGGTCGGCTTGGCCACTGGTCCTGCGCGCGTGCGGTGGTGGCGAGGCCAAGGCCGGCGGTAAGGCCGAAGGCGGATCGGCGGGACAGCATGCGGTTCTTCCTCCCTGCACGGCGCGTCTCGGGCGGCGTGCGCGCAACCTTCTAGCCGATCATGCCGCGGGCGGGAGTCCTCCCGGTTTCCTCCCGCCGCCCCCCTGGGCAGGCGCGCGCCGCGATGCAAGGCTGTGGACGGGGAGAACCGACCATGGACCGGCTGACGCTCGCCGTCGTCTCGCGAAATTACTTCAACGTGCCCGCCTGGATCGGGCGGCATGCAGGACTGTTCCGGTCCGAGGGCATCGACGTCGCCATCGACCACATCGAGGGCATCGAGGAGGTCAACGAGCGCGTGCGCGACGGCCGCGCGCAGCTCGCCTACGGCGTAACCGAGCATGTGATCCTCGACGCCGAATCGGGCGGCCACCAGGCGATCATCGGCGGCAACGTGAACCGGCTGCCCTTCTCGCTGGTGGCGCGCGCAGGCATCGACGGGATCGCCGGGCTGCGCGGCAAGCGGATCGGCGTGTCGTCCCTGCGCGCGGGGTCGTCCTCGCTGATCATGAAGCTGCTGGCGCAGCACGGGCTGCAGTATCCGGGCGACTACGAGCTGGTGCCCTGCGGGCCGATCCTGGCGCGCTGGGACCTGCTTCGGTCGGGCGGGATCGACGCCGGGCTGCAGGGCGCGCCTCTGAACCACATGGCGCTGGACCAGGGCTTCGTCTCGCTAGCCGAGCCGCGCGACGACTTCCAGTTCACCAGCCTCGATGTCGATACGCGCTGGGCCGCGGCGAATCGCGACCTGCTGCTCCGCTTCCTGCGCGGCTTCCTGCGTGCGCATGAACGCTTCTACACGGACCGCGACCTGGCACGCGATGTCGCGGTGGCCGAGAGCGGCATCGAGTCCCGCTATGCCGACCGCGCCTGGGAGGAATACACGCGCGACGGGATCTTCCCGCGCGACGGCGAGGCGAGCGAAGCGGGCGTGCAGGCGCTGATCGAGACCAGCGCGCTGATCCGCGACCTGCCGACCCGGGCGCGAACGCGGGCCGAGGACTATATCGACCGCAGCTGGCTGGCCGAGGCGCGGGCCTCGCTGTGAGCGCGATCGACTACGGCGAGCGCGCACGCATCGGCTTCCTGGTGCCCTCGGGCAATCAGGTCTGCGAGGCGGAGCTGCATGCGATGATGCCGCCCGGTGTCGCGGCGCTGGTCACGCGGCTCGAGCTGCGCGGAAGTTCCGAGCCCGAGCTGCTGCGCATGGTCGAGGCGCTGGAGCCGGCCTCGCGGCTGCTGGCGGATGCGCGCCCGGCGCTGCTGGCGTTCCACTGCACCGCGGTCTCCACCTTCGCCCCGGCCATGGCCGCGGATATCCCGAAGCGCATGACGGCGGCGACCAACCTGCCCGCGACGACGACGGCGGACGGCATCCTGGCCGCCTTCGCCGCACTCGGTGCGCGGCGCGTGCTGCTGGTAACGCCCTACATCGCCGAGGTGCATGCGCGCGAGGTCGACTTCCTTGCTGCACATGGCATCGATGTGGTCGGTGGTTCCATGCTGGGACTGAACACCAATGCGGAAATGGCGGCGCTGCCGCCGGAGCGCATCCGCGAACAGGCGCGTGCGGCCGCGGCCGCGTCGCCGGGGGCGCAGGCCTTCTTCATCTCCTGCACGGCGATCCGCTCGGCCCCGCTGATTGCGCCGCTGGAGGCCGAGCTCGGCATGCCGGTGGTCACCAGCAACCAGATCATGGCGTGGCATGCGATGCGCCGCTGCGGCATCGCCGATGCCGTGCCGGGCTTCGGGCACTTGCTGACGCTGGCGTGACCCGGCTTGCCCGCACGCGCCGCCGCCCTATCATCCGCCCCGCAATCCCGGCGCCGACCGGACCGACGGAGGAAACCCGCATGACCACGATGACCCGCCGCGGCCTCGGCGCCGCGACCTTCGCGATGGTGTCCGCGCCCGCCGTGCTGCGTGCGCAGGGCCGCACCGTGCTGCGCATCGGCTGGACCAGCGGCGACGGCGCCCAGGACCCCTATGCCGCCGGCGCGCGGCTGTTCAAGCAGGGGCTGGAGCGCCGCGTCGGCGAACGGGTGGACGTGCAGCTGTTTCCCAACCGCGCGCTCGGCGACGAGCGGCCCATGCTGGATGGCATGCGGCTCGGCACGGTGGACATGGGCGTCATCACCAACGCGGTGATCGCGCAGATCGAACCGGCCTTCCAGGTCAACGACATGCCCTTCCTGTTCTCGAGCGAGGAACAGGCGCATCGCGTGCTCGACGGCCAGGTGGGCGCGGCGCTGCGCACGCGGCTCGAGGCGCGCGGCGTGGTCGCCCTCGGCTACATGGAGGGCGGCTTCCGGCAGATGATCAACAACGTCCGGCCGATCGTGCGGCCGGAGGATCTGCGCGGCATCAAGTTCCGCGTGCTGCAGAGCCCGATCTACATCGAGATGTTCCGCAGCCTGGGCGGCAATGCCGTGCCGATGGCCTGGGGCGAGACCTTCACCGCCGTGCAGCAGGGGGCGATCGACGGGCTCGAGATCCCGCTCGGCATCATCGACCAGAACAAGTACTACGAGGTCACGAAGTATCTCTCGCTGACCGGTCACATCTATTCGATGATCGGGCTGCTGATGGCCAAGCGCACCTTCGACCGGCTGCCCGCCGACCTGAAGGGCCCGGTGCAGGAAGCCGCCGCCGAGGCGACCGCCGCGCAGCGCACCGCCAATGCCGCATCGAACATCGGCTTCCTGGAGAGCCTGCGCCGCCACGGCATGACGATCAACGAGGTCGCGGATAAGGCCGCCTTCCGCCGCGGCGTGTTGCCGATGTACGAGGCCTTCCGCGGCCAGATCGGCGCCGACATCGTGCGGGACGCGCTGGCCGCGGTGCAGTGAGGCTGCTCGCCGTCGCGGCCCGCGCCGTCGCGGCGGCGACGCGCCTTTCGATCGCGCTGACCGCCGCGGGGATGCTGGCCTGCATCACCTACCAGGTGGTGATGCGCTACGTCGTCGGCGCCGCCTCCTCCTGGAGCGAGGAGCTGGCGGTGCTGCTGTTCTCCTGGAGCGTGCTCGGCGGCCTCGCGCTCGGCGTGCACGAGGGCTTTCATGTGCGCCTGACGCTGCTGCCGGACTGGCTGCCGCGCGCCGGGCGGGTGGCCTATGAACGGGTGCTCGACGCAGCCACGGCGGCGCTCGGCGTCTTCCTCGCCTGGTCGGGATGGCGTTTCCTCGACATCACCTCGGGTTCGGTCTCGGCAGCGATCGGGTATCCGACCGAGATCCTGAACGCCTTGGCGATCGGCTGCGGCGCCCTGGTCGCGCTCTTCGGCCTGGAGCGCGCCCTGCGCCCCGGCGGTGTCGTGGACGCCGCGTCGTGAGCGAGGTCGCCTGGTTCCTCACCGCGGGCTTCGGCCTCATGGTCGTGCTGGGCGTGCCCTTCGCGATCGCCATCGCGCTCGCCATCACCGGCGCGCTGATTGCGGCCGACATCGAACCCGCCTTCCTCGCGCAATCCGTCATCAGCGGAGCGCAGCAGTTCAGCCTGCTGGCCATCCCGCTGTTCATGCTGGCGGGCGAGCTGATGTCCGCCGGCGGACTGTCGCAGCGCCTGGTGGATGTGGCGAGCACGCTGGTGCGCCATCGCCGCGGCGGGCTCGCGATGGTGACCGTGCTGGCGGCGCTGGTCTTCTCCGCCATCTCGGGTTCCGCACCGGCCACCACGGCGGCGATTGGCGCCATCATGATCCCGGCGATGGCGGCGGCGGGCTACGACAAGGCCTTCGCGGCATCCATCGCAGTCAGCGCCGGCGTGCTCGGGCCGCTGATCCCGCCCTCCATCGCCTTCGTCATCTGGGGGATCGTGGCGGAGCAGTCGATTGGGCGGCTGTTCCTGTCCGGCATCGTGCCGGGGATCGTTCTTGCGCTTGGGCTGCTGGTGATCTGCTGGGTGCATGCCTGGCGCCACGACGTACCGCGCCTGCCGCGCGCGACGCTGCGCGAGGCCGCGACCGCCTTCGCGCGCGGGCGCTGGGCGCTCGCCTCGCCGCTGGTCGTGCTGGGCGGCATCTATGGCGGCATCTTCACGCCGACCGAGGCGGCCGCGGTTTCCTGCGTCTATGCGCTGCTGGTCGGGCTGTTCGTGGAACGGCAGTTGAGCCTGCGCGCGCTGCCCGGAATCTTCGTCAACGCCATGCGCACCAGTGCCATCGTCTGCGCCATCATCGCGGTGTCGGCGGGCTTCGGCATCCTGGTGGCGCAGGAGCAGATTGCGACACGCTTCGCCACCTGGATGGCGGCCACGATCAGCGAGAAATGGATCGCGCTCGCCGCGCTCAACATCGCCTTCTTCCTGCTGGCGGCGGTGATGGACGAGATCGCCATCATGGTCATCCTGGGGCCGATGCTGATCGCGATCGCCAACCGCTTCGGCGTGGACCCGATCCATTTCGGCGCCATCATCGTGACCAACGTGTCGATCGGCATGGCGGCGCCGCCGATCGGCTACTGCCTGTTCATCGGCATGGCGATCAGCGGGCTGTCGCTCACGCGCATCAGCCGCGCCATCTGGCCACAGATCGTGTGGATGCTGGTGGTGTTGTTCCTCACCACCTACATTCCCGGCTTCGCGCTGATGTTCCAGCCCGCCGCGCGCTGATCAGAAGCCGTAGACGCGCGCGGGGTTGTCGACCAGCACGCGGCGTTGCTCGGCGTCGCTTGGCGCCCATTCGCCGAGCAGGTCGAACAGCGCGCCATCCTCCGGCATCCAGGACGACAGCGAAGGGTGCGGCCAGTCGGTGCCCCAGAGGCAGCCATCCGGCGCGGCATCCAGCAGCGCGCGCGCGAAGGGGGCGACATCCGCGAAGGGCGGCCCGGCGCTGCTGATCCGGTAGCCGCAGAGCTTCACATAGGACCGCCCGCCGCCCATCAGCCGCAGCAGCGCCTGGAAGCCGGCGCCGTTCACGCCCTCGGCCGTGCGCACGCCACCCATGTGGTCGATCACGACGGGCAGCGGCAATGCTGCAAGCCTCGGTGCCAGGTCCGGCAGCTGGGCCCCCTCCGCGTAGACCTGCAGGTGCCAGCCGAGCGGGGCGATGCGTCGCGCGAGCGCCTCGAGCTGGTCGAGCGGCGTGCCATTGCCACTCACGGCGTTGAAGCGCACGCCCCGCGTTCCGCGCGCATGCATCGCGCGCAGCGCCGCCTCGTCGAAGCTGTCATCGACCACGGCGACCACGCGCGCGCGATCCAGCCCAAAGCGCCCCGCCGCATCGAGTGAACATTCATTGTCCGTGCCATAGACCGAGGGCTGCACGATCACCATGCGCCCGATCCCCAGCGCCTCCGCCACGCGCAGATAGGCCGGGATCAGCGCCGGCGCCGGGTCGTAGTGCCGCCCGGCATCGAGCGGAAAGCGATCATAGGGACCGAAGATGTGGAAGTGGCAGTCGCAGGACAGCGGCGGCCCCTTCCAGGAGGGCTTCGGTACGACACTGAGCGGCGGGAGGCAGGGGTGCATCACGCCGCCCCCGCCAGTTCGCGCCGCACGATCGCGGCCCCCTCCACCATCGCGCGCATCTTGCCGTCCGCCACCTCGCGCGGGAGGTACTTCATGCCGCAATCCGGTGCGACGATCACCCGCGCCGGGTCGATGTTCGGCAACGCGCGGCGGATGCGCGCGGCGACTGTCTCGGCACTCTCGACCCTGTGGTCTGCGAGGTCGATCACGCCGAGGATGATGGTCTGGTCCGGCAACTGCTTCAGCACCGAGGTATCGAGGTCGGACTGCGCCGTCTCGATCGAGATCTGCCGTACCTTGCAGCGGCACAGTTCCGGCAGGAAGGAATAGCCGTTCGGCCGTTCGTGGATGATGGCGGCATAGCCGAAGCAGATATGCAGCGCGGTGGTGCCGGTGATGCCATCGAGCGCATGGTTCACCGCGTCCAGCCCGAAAGCGCGGGCCTTGTCCGGCCTCGCCTGCATGTAGGGCTCGTCGATCTGCACGATGTCGGCGCCGGCGGCAAACAGGTCACGGATCTCGGCATTCACCGCCTCCGCGTAGTCCTGGGCCATCTCCGCCTCGTCCTTGTAGAAGTCGTTCTGTGCCTGCTGGGACATGGTGAAGGGGCCGGGCACGGTGATCTTGATCATCCGGTCGGTATTGGCGCGCAGGAAGGCCACGTCGCGCGTCTCGACCGCATGGCGGCGGCGGATGCGGCCCACCACGCGCGGCACCGGGTTCGGGAGCCCGCTGCGATCGAGCGCGGTGCCCGGATTGTCGATGTCCACGCCCTCGAGCGCGGTGGCGAAGCGGTTGGAATAGCTCTCGCGCCGCATCTCGCCATCGGTGATGATGTCGAGCCCGGCGCGTTCCTGCGCGCGGATCGCGAGCAGCGTCGCATCGTCCTGCGCCTGCTCCAGCGCATCAGGGGCCACGCGCCACAGTTCCGTCGCGCGCACCCGCGGCGGGAAGCGCCCTGCCAGCCGCTTACGGTCGATCAGCCATTCGGGCTGGGGGTAGGAGCCGACGAGCGATGTCGGCAGCAGCGTCGCAGTCATGGTGTTTCCTCCGTGCCGCGAGGCTAGACGCGGTCCGTCGCCGCGGCCAGGGGCCGCCCTTGCCGCGCCGCGAGTTGAGGACAGGATGTGCGCGCGGGCACACCCGATTGCCGCCAAACGGAGGGAGGAAGACGATGCGCATGCGCAGGGTACTGCTGGCGCCCGCGCGCGGGACCAAAGGCTGATACCCGGCCGACGAGGGTCAATCCTTTATCGGCCGTGTATCAGGCGTTCCAGTCCGCGGGAATGAAGCGAAACCCTTCCCCCTCGCGGGTGATGAACCCGTTCGATGGGAAGGGGAAATGGTAGCCGGTCACGCGCACCCGGTCGGCGGCGGCGCGATCCAGGATTCGCCTGCGCGATGCCGCGGCCGCCGCGCCGTCGAAGTCGAACAGCGAGACATAGTCGGGCCGGCGCGCGAACAGCTCCGGCCGATGCGTTATGTCGGCCAGCATCAGCATCTGGTCATTGCCGTCGGCCACCTGCACCACGGTATGGCCCGGGCTGTGGCCATGCGCGGCGATGGCGCGGAAGCCGGGCGCGATCTCCGCCTCCGGGGCGTAGCGGCGGATGCGGCCCTGGTAGGGGGCGAAGCGGCGCGCGACATTCGCGAAGTTCACGCGCTGGCCCTGCGGGCTGCGGGTCTCGTTGCTGGCATCCGCCCACCAGGCGTGCTCGGTTTCGCAGACCGCGACCTCGGCATTCGGGAAGACCGCGGCGCCCTCGGCGGTGGTCAGGCCGTGGATGTGGTCCTGGTGGCAATGGGTGATGATGATCAGCCCGACGCGCGCGGGATCGAGCCCTGCCGCCGCCATGTTCGCCCCAAGCCGCCCGGCGGTCGGCGTCAACTGCCCCCCGGTGCCGGCATCGATCATCACGAGCTGCCGGCCGGTGTCGACGAAGGTGACGTTGTAGGGGCCGATATAGTGGTCGGTCGGCAGGAAGCTCTCGGCGAGGACGGCGCGCACCGCGTCGGGCGGCGCGTTCAGCACGAGGCCTTCGATGCCGCGGCGCGCGAAGCCGTCATTCACGACGGTCACGGTGAAGGACCCGACCTTGAAGCGATGGAAGCCGGTGCCGGTGGGGGCGGCGGGCGCCGTCTGCGCGGCGGCGAGGCCGGGCAGCAGGCCGATCGCTGCGGTGCCGAGGCCGGCCTGGCGGCGGGTGAGCATGGATGTGGTTCCTCTCTGTGGCTTGCGCCTGATGCCCATCATGGCACGGCGCGGCGGCGCGCCTAGTCGTCCTCGCCCGGCAGCGGCGGCGTGCCATGGGTATGGAAGGACCGGATGGTCTGCAACCCCCAAGCCTGGCCCTTCCTGCGCTCCGCCTCGGTCCAGGTGATGGTCCGCCAGTCGGGTGCCAGCACCAGCCGCGCGCCGGCATGCGCCACCTCCACGCGGTTGCCGCCGGGTTCGTAGACGTACAGGAAGAAGGTCTGCTGCACCGCGTGCTTGTGCGGGCCGGTCTCGATGAAGACCCCGGCTTCGAGGAAGGTGTCGGCCGCCTGCAGGATCGCCTCGCGGCTGTCGAGCGCGAAGGTCACGTGGTGAAAGCGCCCGGGCACGCCATGCGCTTCCCTGGTGAAGGCGAAGTCGTAGGATTTGTTGGTGGCGGTCAGCCACATGCCCGCTTCCTCGCCGCTGTCGAGTTCGATGCGTTCGGTGCAACGGAAGCCGAGGTTGCGCTCGAAGAACTCGCGGCAGCCGCGTACATCGACCGCGAGGCAGTTGAAGTGGTCGATGCGCCGCGCGTTCACGCCGCGCGCCGGGTAGCGTTCCGGCTGGTTCTTCAGCGACGGGCGCCGGTCGGGCGGCGCCTCGTACCATTCGGTCTCCCAATAGAGCTCGAAGACATGCCCGTCCGGATCGCGGAAGCGCCAGCCGGTGCCGTGGCCGAAATTCCCTTCATGCGGCACGACCTCGCAGCCATCGGCGCGCAGCGCTGCCACGCGGCGTTCCAGCGCCTGCGCGCTGCGCGTGCGGAAGGCGGCATGGCCAAGGCCGGAGGTCTTCGACGCCGTGAGTTGCAGAGAATGGCGCTCGTAGTCGTCCCAGCCGCGCAGGAAGACGCTGTCGCCCAGCTGGCCGCTGACCGTCATGCCCATGACGTCGCGGAAGAAGCGCAGGCTTTCGTCAGGCCGGGGCGTCAGCAGTTCCACATGGCCGAGATGGGCGACGTCCAGCACCGGCTCGGGCGGGTGCATCGCCGGCCTGCTCAGGCCTCGACGCTGGTCATCGCCGGCGCGGCGACCACCGGCGCGTCGCCCAGCATCCGCCAGGTCCCGCCCATGAGCACCTCGCTCGGCCGGAAGCGCGCCTTGTAGGCCATCTTGCGGCTCTCCGGCACCCAATAGCCGAGATAGACATAGGGCAGCCCCAGTTCGCGCGCCCGATCGACCAGCCACAGCACCGCATGGGTGCCGAGGGATCGCTTCTCCGCGGCCGGGTCATAGAAGGAATAGACCGCCGAGAGGCCATCGGAGAGCCGGTCGGTCAGGCAGGCGCCGAGCAGGCGGTCGGTCGCGTCGCGGAATTCCACCACGCCGGTGCCGATGGGCGTGTCCTCGACCATGGCGCGGTAGTCGTAGAAGCCCATCGCCGCCATGTCGCCATCGGCGTGGCGCGCCTTCTGGTAGCGATGGAACAGCGCGAACTGCTCGGCCGTCGCGCGTGCGGGCATCTCGGCCGCGATCACGTCGGCATTGGCGCGCGCCACCTTGCGCTGCGTGCGGTCGGGCTCGAAGGCGCCGGCCACGATGCGGATCGGGATGCAGGCCTGGCAGCCAGGACACACGGGCGAATAGGCGATGTTGTGGCTGCGCCGGAACCCGGCGCGGGAGAGGCGGTCGTGCAGCGCCTCGGCATCCGTGCCCGACAATTCGGTCACGATCTTCCGCTCCGTCCGCCCCGCCAGGTAGGGGCAGGGCAGGGGCGCGGTCGTGTAGAAGAATTGCGGGCGGCGGGAGGAGCGGTGGAGCATCGGTGTCCTGTAGTGTCGGCGCGCGCGGGTCGGGAATCAACCGGCAGAACGCTCAGGGCGCGATCCGGATGCGCCCGCCCGCCGCCCGATCGAGCCGCAGCAGCGCCCCCTCCCGCCAGCGGGCGAGCAGGTCGGACCAATGGGGGCTCATCGGGTGGCCCGATTGCCCGGTGGCGATGACGGCGAAGGCCCCGTCCGGCTCGGCCAGGTCGAAGACGCCGCGGAAGCCCGCGCCATGGACATTGGCGAAGAAGCCGCCGGGTTCCGCGCGCAGCCCCGCGCGGTTGACGGTCTCGCCATCCCCGGCCGAGGGCGCGGCGATCCGCGTCAGTGCGCCCAGTCCGGGGACGAAGCGCAGCAGCGGGTGCTCGAAGCGCGCCGGATGCGCGGGGCCCCAGCGCCAGGCGGCCGGGTCGGCGCCGTGGGTCGCGGAAACCTCGGCCACCGCCGCCGCCATCGCCGCCGAGAGCATCGCCCCGCAGCCCGGCGCGCCGCACCAGGCGGTGCCGGCCGCATCCTCGGTCAGCACGCGGCGGAGGAATTCCGGGCTGGCGCGCGCCGTATCCTCGGGCAGGCCGGCGCGCGCCAGCACCGTGCGGCCGAACTGCGCCAACGTGGCGTGGAACACCAGCGGCTGCGGCAGGCTGGCCGCCATCTCCCCCGACCAGCCGCGCAGCAGGTCCTGCGCCGCGCCGGCTGCACCCGCCGGGCGCGGGGCGGCGCGAAAGGCTGGCAGCACATCGGCGGCGAAGAGCGACAGCGCATCGGCCTGCATCGCGGCGAAGCCGGCCACGTCGTGGCGCGGGGATACGGCCAGCATCTGGCCGATGCGGCGGAAGCGCCAATCCCCGTTCCAGTCCCGCCCGAGCCAGGCCGCATGCCCTGGCGGCACCACCCGGTTGTTGCCATTGGCGATCATGCCGCTGGCCGGGTTCTCGACATGCGGCAGCGCCTCGAAGGGCAGGAAGCCGGTCCAGTCGGCGCGACCATCCCAGCCCGGCACCGGCAGGCTGCCGTCACCGGAGCGCCGCAGCGGGATGCGCCCGGTCAGGAACATCGCTATGCCGCCATCGGCCGCGGCGACCATCAGGTTCTGCGAGGGACTCGTGATCAGCCTGGCAGCCGCGCGCGCATCGTCCAGACCGCGCGCGGCATTCAGCGCCAGCAGCCCGGCCGCCGCGGTGTCGCCTGGCGCGAGGTTGGCGGCGGCCAGCGCCAGCACCGTGCCATCCTGGCGGCCCGCCGGGGCATCGAGGTCCGAGATGACCGGCCCGTGCCGCGTCTCGCGCACGCGCAGCGTGACGGGGGCGGACCAGCGCACCCGGATGACTTCCTCGCGCACCGTGAAGGGCAGCGGGCCGTCGGGGGTCTCGTAGGCATCCGGACCGGCCAGCCGTTCGACGAACAGGTCCTGGGTGTCGGAATGGGTGGTCGTGAAGCCCCAGGCGACGCGCTCGTTGCGACCGATCACGATGCCCGGCACGCCGGGCGCCGTGGCGCCGGCCAGCACGCGCCCCCCGGGCAGTTCGATGCGCGCCAGATACCACAGGATCGGCGCCTGGTAGCCGAGATGCGGGTCGGTCGCGAGCAGCGGCGCGCCCGAGGCCGAGCGTGCCCCCGCCACCACCCAGGCATTCGACGCCGTGCCGGGCAGCGGCGCATCGACCGGGAAGCGTGGCAGCTCTGCGGCGATCCGGCCGAGCACCGCGCGGTCGGCGTCCGGCGCCGCCGCCCAGTCGAGCCCCGCCCGAGGCCCCGCCGCCACCAGCCCAGGCTGGTCGGGCCGCCCGGGCGTGGTGTCCGCCGGCCAAAGGTCGTCCAGCCTTTCGGGCGGCAGCAGCCCCGCGAGCCGCGCCCTGTCCAACTCCGTCCGCCAGTTTCCGGACAGCCAGAGGCCCATCACCTTGCCCCAGAGGAGGCTGTCGACCGGCCGCCAGGGCTCCGGTGCGCCGAGCAGCAGGAACTCCGGTGCGGCGAACCGCCCGCGCGCGGCGATCCAGGCATTCACGCCGCGGGCATAGGCCTCCATCGCGGCGCGCACATCGGGCGGCAGTGCGGCGAGATCCGCCTCGGCGCGCGGCACCAGCCCGAGCAGCCGCATGTAGCGGTCGAGCCGCAGCGCCGAGGCGCCGGCGACCTCGGACAGCCTTCCGCTCGCGCCGCGCCGCATGCTGTCCATCTGGAACATCCGGTCACGCGCATGCAGCCAACCGAGCCCGGTCCATGCATCCGCTTCCGACCCGGCGGCGATCGTTGGGATGCCGCGGGCATCGAGCGTGACCTCGACCGGCGCGCCGAGGCCCGGCAGCGCGACGCGCCCCTCGCGCGGCGGAAGGGTCCACCAGACGGCGCCTGCGGCGCCGGCCAGCAGAAACACGACAAGAACCACGAGGCCCGCGAGCACGCGGCCTGACCAACGGAGGAGCGTCTTCACGTCCGAACAGATGGAGGCTGCCGCAGCGCTTGGGAACCACCATTGCGCGATGACTGCGCGAGCCTGCCGCGCATCGACGCCGGACGCGGTTGCTGGTAGGGCGCGCCCATGCCCGAGACCGAACGGCCAGGCCCCCAATTGCTGCATGCGGCGCAGGGTCTCAGCCTTCACCTGACGCCCGGGGAGGGGGCCGCGAGCCTGGTGGTCCTGGCGCCCGATGCTGCGGCGCTGGGCTGGGCCGGACGACTATCGGCGTGCCTTGGACGGCCGGCGCTGGTGCTGCACGCGGCGGAGGGCGACTTCCCGGCCGCCCTGGTCGAGGCGGCCTCGCCGCATCTGCGCGCGGCGCTGGGCGACGAGCGCATCGTCGTCGGGCTCGGCGCCGGCGCGGCGGTGGCGCCGGGGCTTGCGGGTGACCTTGGGGCTGCAGGCGTGCTGGCGCTCGCACCGCGACCGACGGCCGGGACGGCGGCAGCCCCCGTACCGGCAAACCTGCCCGCGATCATCGCCTTCGACCCGCGGATCGCGGTCGAGGCCACGCTGGCGGAGGAGCTGGCAGCGCCGGGCGGGATGCTGCCCGTGCCCATTCCGCATGCGGGTGGCGCGCTTGCCGATGTGCTGCTCGGCGGTGGCGCGATGGGCGATGCCATCGCGGCCCTGCTCGCGGGGGACGCACCGCGCGCGGCGATGGCGTTGCGCGTCGCGCGG
>NZ_JACADR010000269.1 GCF_016106005.1 Roseomonas rosulenta | reverse complement strand
GCGCCGCGCATCGCGCCGGTCATCACCACGGGCTTCTCGCCGCCGACCAGCACATCCAGGATGAAGGCGCTTTCCTCGATCGTGTCGGTGCCCTGGATGACGACGGCACCGTCCACGCCATCACAAAAGGCCGTCTCGATGCGCCGCGCGACATCGACCAGGATGTCGGGGGTCAGCGACGGGCTCGGCAGGCGCGCCGCGCTCTCGGCCTCGATGGAAGCGACGCTCGCCAGCTCCGGCACGGAGGCCACGAGCTCCGCCGCGCCCAGCTTCGGCGCGATGCCGCCCTCGGCCTGCGGCACCATGGTGATGGTGCCACCCAGCGATATCATCAGCAGCCGCGTCACGCCGCAGCCTCCTCCTCGCGCGTGCCCGGCGGCGGCGCGCGCAGCCCGTCCGGGATCTCGCCCGGGCGATAGGCCGGCAGGCGCGAGGCCGGGATGATCGCCAGCGCCGCGACGAAGGCCATGATCAGCAGCCCGATCTTGAGCGCCTGCAGCCGTGATTCGGTGTTGACGCGCACCGCCTCGGCCACCTGGGCCGGTGCGGCGCCGGTGCGCTCCATGATCGCCAGCAGCCGGTCGTTGCTGACGAAGTTGATGCTGTCGAGGTCGATCTGCGTCACCACCGCCGGCGGCAGGGCCGGATTCTCGGCGATGCGGTACATGATGCCGGCGCTGAGCAGCCCGACCAGCAGCGCACCCGCCACCGCCGTGCCCACGCCGGCGGCCAGGTTCTGCGTGGTTCCGCGCAGCGAGCCCACATCCCCCGCCAGGTCCTTCGGGGCGGCGGTGACCAGCACGTTGAACACCAGCGTCACCAGCGCGCCCTGGCCGATCCCGAAGGTGATCAGGCCGAACATCACCGGGATGGCGGACCAGTCGTTGCGCACCACGAAGGCGAGCCAGAGCAGCCCGACCACGCAGAGCGCGAAGCCGCCCTGCGCGATGCGCCGCGGCGGCACCTTGTCGTACAGCCGCACCACCAGCATGGCGGTGAAGAACACCGTCAGGTTGAAGGGCATCATCGCGATCGCCGTCTCGATCGGCGTGCGTCCCTGCACGATCTGGATATACAGCGGCACGGTGAAGTTCAGCATGGCCTCGAGCCCGACCACGGTGAACATTGCATAGACCGCCGCGCGCTCCTCGCCGGAGGTGATGACGCGCAAATCCAGCAGCGGCGTGCCGCCCTGCGCCGCGACGCGCTTGCACCAGGCGATGAAGACCTGCAGCAGGATGATGCCGGTCACGATCATGATGGGTGCGGGCGACATGCCCATGATGTCGAAGGGCGCGCCCGGGCGCGCGACGCCCAGGCCCCAGCGGTTCAGGTTGTTGAAGCCGAACACGACCATGATGATGGCCGCCGCCGCCAGCACCACGCCGACGATGTCGATCTTCACCTCGGGGCGCGAGTCTTCCGACTTCAGCTTGAAGGACAGCCAGAACACCACGCCGGCGGCCACCACCAGGATGCCGAAGACCGGCCGCCAGCCGATGAAGGTGCCGAGCATGCCGCCGATCAGGAAGGCCGCCACTCCCGCCGCCGCGCGCGCCGAGCCCAGCGCACCCACCGCGGTCGCCTGCTGCGGCCCGCGATAATGGTGCGCGATCAGCGCGACCAGCGCGGGCACGATCACCGCCGCCGCCAGACCCGCCAGCAACTGCGCCACCAGCATGAAGGTTGCCGCCGGCGCGATCACCATCAGGATCTGCGCGATCCCGAACAGCCCCACCACCACGCGGAACACCGCGGTGGATCCGAAGCGCTGCACCAGCTTCGCCCCCAGCATCACGAAGCCCGCGACCGAGAGCGAATACATCACGATGCCGGTGGCGATCGTGGTCGGCGGCACGCCGAAGCTCGCGACCATGCCCGCCAGCGAGACGGGAAGTGCCGCCACGTTGAAGGACATCAGCATCTGCCCGAGCGCGATGGCGATCATCGGCACCCAGGATTCGCGCGGGGCCTCGGTCGTGCTGCTCATGCTGCGCTCCGCGTCACGCCTCGGGGGCCGAGGCGAAAAGGTTGAGACCGAGGCGTTCCGAGAGGAACTTCGTCACCAGCTGCCCGCGCACCGAATTGCCCGCGGCGTCGAGGGGGGGGGAAAACGTGCCGAGCCCGCCCTTGCCCGGGGAAATCGTGACCAGCCCACCGGCCACGCCGCTTTTCCCCGGCAGGCCGACTTCGTAGAGCCAGTCGCCGGATTGCTCGTAGAGCCCGGCCGTCGCCATCACCGCCAGCACGCACCGGCAGCGATCGGCATCCACCACGCGGTCCTTCGTGACCGGGTTCACGCCGCCATCGGCCAGCGTCGCGCCCATCACCGCGAGGTCGCGTGCCGTCACGTTCAGCGCGCATTGCCGCGTGTAGATGTCGGTCGCCTCGTCCGGGTCGCAGTACATGCGGCCATAGCCCTGCAGCAGCCGGGCGATTCCCTGGTTGCGCTGGTTGGTCGCGGCCTCGGATTCATAGACCTCGTTGTCCAGTTCGAGGTCACGCCCGGCGAAGCGCGACAGCCCCTCGCGGATGAAGCGCCAGCGTTCCTCGGCATTGGCCCCCGGCGCGAGGCTGGTGGTGGCGATCGCCCCGGCATTGACCATCGGATTCATGGTGCGATCGGCGTTCAGCTCGATCGCCATGACCGAATTGAACGGCAGGCCGGTGGCGTTCACGCCGACCGCCGCGCGCGCCCGCCCGCCGCCAAGCGCCTGGCAGACCAGCGCGAAGACGAAGGGCTTGGAGATGGACTGGATCGAGAAGGGGCGCTCGGCATCGCCCACCGAATGCACCTGCCCGTTCACGCCGCAGACGCTGATGCCGAACCAGTCGGCCGACGCCTTGGCCAGTGCCGGGATGTAGTCCGCGACCTTGCCCTCGGCGACCGGGGCATAGCGCTGCTGCGCCTCGGCCATCAGCGCGGCGACCGCGCCCTCCGGCGGCAGGCGCCCGGTCGATACGGCGGCGGGGCCCAGGGCCTCGTCCCCGTGCAGGCGCTCATGCATGGTGGCTGTCCTGCGGCATGGCGTGTGTCACGCGACCGTTTCCTCCCCTTCGCAGGCCGCACATCGCGCCCATCCCCACAGCTGGACATGTAGGCCGCCCCGGTGCCAGGACAGATCGGCGCAGCGTCCCGGCCTTGGGCGCGACGTTTCGGTTGTTCTGAAACAACAACAATATGGGCGCCCGCGCAGGCTCCCGCAAACATCGACCGCCCCGCCCTCCGCCGCCAAGCAAAAGTTCCTTGGCGACATCCGGCCGTGGTATCCGCTGCTGGATATCGAAACGGACCAGGACAACTTCATGGACGCCGAACGCAGGGGCGCCAGCGCGGCGCGCGCGCCCGTCGCGGGGCAGGCAGCGTCCCGGTTGCCGCGGCCGGCCGCCTTCTCGACCCACGACCTGCCCGCGGACCTGCAGTTCGACGCCTGGCGCGACCAGTGCGCCTCGCTGGTCGAGATGGTCGCGCCGGCCTCGCCTGCGTCCGGCTACGCCGCGGCGCATCGCGTATGGAACCTCGGCGGAATGGCGCTCAGCGACGTGCAGGCGCCGGCCGCGTCCTGGCGCCGGACCGCCGCGCATATCCGCCGCGATTCGCTCGACCACTGGGTCATCAGCCTCTCCCGCGCGGGGGATCAGGTGTTGCGCACGGACACTGCCTGCGCCACGGCGCCGGCCGGCATCCCCTATGTCTTCTCCCTGCACGAACCCTTCGATGGCCGGCGTGAGGACATGGACTGGATCGCGTTCTTCGTCTCGCGCGACCTGTTCCCCGACCTCGGCCCGACCATCGACGCCGCCCTGCATGCGCCGCTGGACGGGCCGCTCGGCCGGCTTCTGGGCACGCATCTGGAACAACTGGCGCAGGAATTGCCCCGCATGACGGAGGCCGACCTGGCGCGCGCGGCGCCGGCGACGCGCGCCATGATCGCCGCCTGCGTCACCGGCGCGGCCGGGCCGCTGCACGCAGCCGCGCACCACATCGAGCAGACGCGCCTCGCGCGGATCAAGACCATCATTCGGAAGAACCTGCGCTCACCCACGCTGGGGCCGCGGCGGCTGTGCCAACTGGGTGAGGTGTCGCGCTCGCAGCTGTACCGGCTGTTCGAGCCCTTCGGCGGCGTGGCGCGCTACATCCAGGCCGAACGCCTGCGCCAGGCCGAGCGCGCCATCTCCGATCCCGAGGAACGCCGCGACATCGTTCGGATCGCCGAGGGGCTCGGCTTCTACGATGCGTCGTCCTTCAGCCGCGCCTTCCGGCGCGAATTCGGCACCACGCCGCGCGACATGCGCGCGGCGGCGCAGGCAGGCCATCGCGGTGCGCCACCGCGGCGCCAGGCCGACCAGAGCCAAGAGCCGACATTCACCCAGATCCTGCGCCGGCTGTGACGCGGCGGATCAGCCGCGGATGCGCGCCACCGTCGCCGTGGTGGAATTGCCCGGCAGCAGCTGCGCCAGGCGCACCTGGCCGCCATATTCCTGCACGATGTCGCCGCCCACCACCTGCTCCACCGTGTAGTCCGCGCCCTTGACCAGCACGTCGGGACGCAGCGCGCGGATCAGCTCGACCGGCGTGTCCTCGTCGAACAGCGCCACGCAATCGACCGTGGCGAGGGAGGCCAGCACCGCGGCGCGCGCCGCCTCGTGCTGGATCGGCCGGGCCGCGCCCTTCAGGCGCTTGACCGAGGCATCGGTGTTCAGCCCCACCACCAGCCGGTCGCACCAGGACCGCGCCTGCTCCAGCAGGTGGACATGGCCCGGGTGCAGCAGGTCGAAGCAGCCATTGGTGAAGCCCACGCGCCAGCCGCGCCGGCGCCAGCGTTCCACCTGCTCCAGCGCGGCGGTGCGCGACATCACCTTGCGCAAAGCGCCGCGCTCGGGCGTGAGGGCCTCGAGCAGGTCCTCCTCGCGCGCCACCGCGGTGCCGACCTTGCCCACGACGATGCCGGCGGCGATGTTCGACAGCCGCGCGGCAATGGGCAGCGACAGCCCGCCGGCGAGCCCCGCCGCCAGCGTTGCCACCACCGTGTCCCCGGCGCCGGAGACGTCGTGCACTTCCTCGGCCTCGGCCGGGAAGTGGTGCACGCGCGCGCCGTCCAGCAGGGTCATGCCGTCCTCGCTGCGGGTCACCAGCACGGCGCCGAAGCCGTGCGCCGCCTGCAGGGCGCGCATCGCGGCCAGGATCGCTTCCTCGGTATCGACCGGCATGCCGGTGGCTTCCGCCAGTTCC
Source organism: Roseomonas rosulenta (assembly GCF_016106005.1). GTDB lineage: Bacteria > Pseudomonadota > Alphaproteobacteria > Acetobacterales > Acetobacteraceae > Neoroseomonas > Neoroseomonas rosulenta. The sequence continues at coordinate 783 of NZ_JACADR010000269.1, read as the reverse complement.
GCGCGGTTCGGCGTGACGATGTCGGCGCCGGCATAGCGGGCGTAGTCGCGCCCCTTCGGGTCCACCACCACGCGGCGGCCTGCGCTGTGGGCGGCATCGATCAGGCGCTTCGCCGTCGCGCCGTCCAGCACGCCCTTGCCGTAGTCGGACAGCACCAGGATGGTCGTGGCGGCCACCGCATCCCCGGCGATCTTGACCATCCGGTCGGCCAGGCGCGGATGGATCGCCTGCACCACCTCCTGGTCGGCGCGCAGCAGGTGCTGGCCGTTCGCGATGAAGCGGGTCTTGGTGGTGGTGTGGCGGCCGCCCTGCACCAGCAGCCAGGGCTCCACGCCCGGCTGGCCGCCGATCAGCCCCGTGAGGTCGCTGCCGGCCTGGTCGTCGCCGACCACCGAGACGAAGGCCACCGCGGCCCCCATGGCCGTGAGGTTGCGCACCACGTTGCCCGCGCCGCCGGGCATCGCGACCTCGCGCTCCACGGCCAGCACCGGCACCGGCGCCTCGGGGCTGATGCGTCGCACTGCGCCATAGACGTAGCGATCCAGCATGGCATCGCCCACCACGAGCACGGAGGCGCGCCTGAGGGCGCGCACCGCGGCGACGAGATCGGCGAGGGGGATGTCCGGCAGGGGCCGGTGGTCCTCGGAGGCGGGGCCTTCCATGGACAAGCCCTACCGCGGCGGAGTGCCATGGCGCAAGGCAAGGCGGTGTCAGCGGCGTGACGGCGCGCGCCCGCGCTGCCGCCCTGCGCCGGGCGGGCCGTGCCCCGGCGTCAGCCCGGCG
>NZ_JACADR010000268.1 GCF_016106005.1 Roseomonas rosulenta | reverse complement strand
GCCATTCGTTGAGCGAGCCGTACTGCGCCACCGCCTCGACCGTCGCGGCGGCGGGCATCGGTGCCACGGGGCGGGGCGGCGGTTCGCCCGGCGCGGCGCCCTCGGCCGGCGTGCCGCCCTCGGCCGTGCTGGTCCCGCCGGTGATGGCGCGCACCCGGCCCGGGTTGAAGTTGACGGTGATGCGCCCGGTGTAGCGGGTGGGGGAGGTGCGCTCCTCCTCGATGATGATCGAGGTGACCATCGATTCGATCTGCTGGTCGGACACCGAGCGCGTGACGCCGGCGGCCGAGGCGATGCGCTCCCAGGCCGCGCGCCGGCCGGCCACGAAGGCGCGTTCGCGGGCGATCACGCCGTTCTCCGCGGTGGCCTCTGCCGGCACGCCGCGCTGCGTGTAGGAGACGGCCGCGGGGGCGTCCTGCGCGCGGAGCACCGCCGGCGCCGCCAGGACGAGCATGACGGTTGCGAGGATCGCCGCCGCATGGTTCTGTCCGCGCGCCCGCGCGGGGCGGGTCCTGACCGGCATCGCGTTCACCATTCCTCATCGGCGGCCGGTCGATGGCCGCCATCAGCCGCGCCGCCGCGGCATCGTTATCCATGCCAATACCCGATCGGAGGCCGCCCTGACCAGTTCCCCGTCCGCCCCCCTCACCTACCGCGCCGCCGGCGTCGACATCGAGGCCGGCGACGCGCTGGTCGATGCCATCAAGCCGCTGGCGAGGTCCACCGATCGGCCGGGCACGATGGGGGGCCTGGGCGGCTTCGGCGCGCTGTTCGACCTCAAGGCCGCGGGCTTCACCGACCCGGTGCTGGTCAGCAGCACTGATGGCGTGGGCACCAAGCTGCGCGTCGCCATCGATGCCGGGCTGCACGCGACGGTGGGCATCGACCTGGTGGCGATGTGCGTCAACGACCTGGTGGTGCAGGGCGCGGAGCCGCTCTTCTTCCTCGACTACTTCGCGACCGGGAAGCTCGACGTGGCCTCGGCCAGGCAGGTGGTGGCCGGCATCGCCGAGGGCTGCCGGATCGCCGGCTGCGCGCTGGTCGGCGGCGAGACGGCAGAGATGCCGGGCATGTACGCGAAGGGCGACTACGACCTCGCAGGGTTCTCGGTGGGTGCGGCCGAACGCGGCGCGCTGCTGCCGCGCGGCGATGTCGGGCCGGGCGACGTGGTGCTGGGGCTGCTGTCCTCCGGCGTGCATTCCAACGGCTTCTCGCTGGTGCGGCGCATCCTCGAACGCGGCAGTGCCGGCATGGGGGCGCCAGCCCCCTTCGCATCGGGGCGCACGCTGGGCGAGGCGCTGCTGGAACCGACCCGCATCTACGTGAAGCCGCTGCTGGCGCTGCATCGTGCGGGCCTGATCAAGGCCGCGGCGCACATCACCGGCGGCGGGCTGCCCGGCAACCTGCCGCGCGTGCTGCCCGAGGGGACGGTCGCGGTGCTGGATGCCGGCGCCTGGACGCCGCCGCCGGTCTTCGCGTGGCTGGCGCGCGTGGGCGAGGTCGCGCCCGAGGAGATGCTGCGCGTCTTCAACTGCGGCATCGGCATGTGCGTGGTGGTGGATGCGCCGCGGGCCGAAGCCGCCGCCGCGCTGCTCGAAGCGCAGGGCGAGACGGTCCGGCGCATAGGCCACATCGAGGCCGGCACCGGGGCCGCCGCCGTGCGCATCGAGGGGCTGCACGCCGGCTGGCCGGGATGACCCGTGCGCGCGTCGCGGTGCTGATCTCCGGGCGCGGGTCGAACATGGCGGCGCTGCTCGCCGCCGCGGCCGACCCCGCCTATCCGGCCGAGATCGCGCTGGTGCTGTCGAACCGCGCCGATGCGGCGGGGCTGGCGCATGCCGCCGCGCGCGGCGTGCCGACCGCGGTGGTGGAAAGCCGCGCCTTCCGCGGCGACCGGCAGGGCTTCGAGGCGGCGATGGAGGCGGAACTCGCGCGCCACGACATCCGCATCCTCGCGCTGGCCGGCTTCATGCGCGTGCTGACCGCGGGCTTCGTCGCGCGCTGGGAGGGGCGGATGGTCAATATCCACCCTTCGCTGCTGCCGGCCTTCCCGGGGCTCGACACCCATGCCCGCGCGCTGGCGGCGGGGGTGCGGCTGCATGGCTGCACGGTCCACCTGGTCAGCGCCGGGGTGGACGAGGGCCCGATCCTGGCCCAGGCCGCGGTGCCGGTGCTGGACAGCGACACCGAGGGCAGCCTCGCCGCCCGCGTGCTGGCGGAGGAACATCGGCTCTATCCCGCGGCGCTGGCCTGGCTTGCCGCAGGGCGGGTGAGCCTGGCCGGCGGGGTCGTGCGCATCGCGGATGCGCGCGGCGCGACGGGCAGCCTCGCGAACCCCTTGCCCGCGGCGCCCGGGCTTTCTAAAGGCTGACGCAGAAAAGCTTTGGTTGGGGGCGTGGCCGTGGCCGAACAGCAGACCTATGAATTCGTCGAAGTGAAGGCCAGCGACATCCTGGCCGAGCGCCAGCGCGAATGGGCCGGCTTCACGACCTTCCTGACCTGGGCGGTCGGCGCGATCGCGACCCTGCTGGTGCTGATCTACCTGATCTGGGGCTGACCCCCCGCCCTCAGGGCCGAAGCGCGCCCGGGCGGCCGAGCAGCCAGCCCTGCAGCGCGTCGCAACGGGCATCCCTGAACGCGCGCATCTGCTCTGCGGTCTCGACCGCCTCGGCCACCGTCACCGCGCCCATCGCATGCGCCATATCGACCACGGCGGCGACCAGGGCGCGCGCGCGCTCCGCGCCGGGCTCGCCGTGCTCGAGCCCGGCGGTCAGCGCCGGGTCGAGCTTCACCGCAGCGAAGGGAATGTCGCGCAGCACCCGCGCCGATCCGTGGTTGCAGCCGAAATCATCCAGGGCGAGGCTGAGGCCGAGCCCCCGCAGGGCCGCGGCGAGGGAGCGCGCCGCCGCCAGGTCCTGGATTACCGCCGCCTCCGGAAGCTCAAGCGACACTCCGCGCGGATCTACGCCCGTGGCGTCGATCGCCGCCCTGACCATGGGGGCGGCATGGCCGGTCAGGATGCCGCCCGGCGACAGGTTCAGCGCAAGATAGGGCGCTCCCCGCGGCCAGCCCGCGCGCAGCCGGAAGCCGTGCACCAGCACCCAGGCATCGAGGGCGACGCCGCGGCCCACCGCCTCGGCCGCCTCCAGGGTCTCGCGCGGCGGGATGGCGCCGAATTCGGGGTGCTCCCAGCGCAGCAGCGCCTCGTAGCCGACCGGGTCGAGCGTGGCGGCGGCGCAGATCGGCTGCAGGTCGAGCCGCAGCCCCGCCCCGCCCGCCGCCAGCGCGTCGATGAGCCCGGCGCCCAGATCCGCGATCGTCGATGGCTGCGACGCCGCGGCGGGCAGGATGCCGTCCATGCCGTTCCTCCTCCTCAACGCCGCCCATCAGGCACCGGGCGGCGTTAACGGGGCGTCAGCGAGGCTGGCGTGACGGCGGTCATGGCGCGCAGGCCGGCATGAGTGCCAGGATCGGCCCGCGGGCGAAAGGTCCCGCGCGGCAGGAGACAGCAATGGCCATCATCAACGGGGTTGTCCGCGGCATCATCACCGACGGGGCGGATCCGACGCGCGGCGGGCGGGTCTATGTGCAGATGCCCGCGCTGGCGGGCTCGGGCGGCGTCTGGGCGCCGGTCTGCCGTGCCTTCGGCGCGTCCGGCGGGGGCGGCGGCAGCGTCGGCGGGGCGGTCTGGGTCGCCTTCGAGAATGGCGACCCGGCCTATCCGGTGGTGCTCGGCCTGGCGGACTGACCCGCCAGGGCGGGGGTCGTCGGCCGATCGGGACGACGGGTACCGGCCAGCCCCGCCGCCCGGCCACGCCATGCTCGATGCCTGGCGGGGTGGCGGCGCGGGCCGTGGGCCGGCCCTGGAATGCGCCCTCAGGCGCCGTCCCGAACGGTCCTTCGGTAACTCAGCCGACCAGCTCGGTGCCGGCGAAGAAATACGCGATCTCGACCGCCGCGTTCTCGGGGCTGTCGGAGCCGTGCACGGAATTCGCCTCGATGCTCTCGGCGAACAGCTTGCGGATGGTGCCCTCGGCCGCCTGGGCGGGGTTGGTCGCACCCATCAGCTCGCGGTTCTTCGCCACCGCGTTCTCCCCTTCCAGCACCTGCACCACGACCGGGCCGGAGACCATGAAGTCCACCAGGTCGTTGTAGAAGGGGCGCGCGGCATGCACCTCGTAGAACTTCTTGGCGTGGGCGCGGGACATCCAGATGCGCTTCTGGGCGATGATGCGCAGGCCGTTCTTCTCGAAGATGGCGTTGATGGCGCCCGTGAGGTTCCGCCGCGTGGCGTCCGGCTTGATGATGGAGAAGGTGCGTTCGATGGCCATGGCGGCTGTCCTCGGGGGTTCTGGAGTCGGCGCGCCGGATAGGCGGGATGGGCGCGGCGCGCAACCCCCGGCAGGACGGGACCGGCGTACGCATGGCATCGCCGCGCCCGGGCGCTATAACGCCGCGCCATGACCGTCCTCGCCCTCCGCGACCTGACCATCCGCATCGCCGGCCGCGCGCTGCTGGACGGGGCGAACCTGCAGATCGACATCGGCCGCAAGGTCGGGCTGGTCGGGCGCAACGGCGCGGGAAAGTCGACGCTGCTGCGCGCCATCACCGGCGAATTGCAGCCCGATGGCGGCGAGATCCGCCTCGCCGCCCGCGCCCGCATGGGCCATGTGGCGCAGGAGGCGCCGGGCGGGGATGACCGCCTGCTCGACATCGTGCTCGCCGCGGATACCGAGCGCGCCGCGCTGCTCGCGGAAGCCGACAGCCACCCCGACCCCGCGCGCCTGGCCGAGATCCATGACCGCCTGATCGCCATCCGCGCCGACAGCGCGCCGGCGCGCGCGGGTGCGATCCTGTCGGGCCTCGGCTTCGATGCGGCGGCCCAGGCGCGCCCGTCGCGCGAATTCTCGGGCGGCTGGCGGATGCGCGTGGCCCTCGCCCGCGCCCTGTTCCTCGAGCCCGACCTGCTGCTGCTGGACGAGCCGACCAACCACCTCGACCTCGAGGCCACAATGTGGCTGGAGGCGTGGCTGCAGCGCTTCCCGGGGGCCGCCATCGTGGTCAGCCACGACCGCGGGCTGCTGGAACGCTGCGTCGATTCCATCGCGCATCTCGATCAGCAGAGGATCACGCTCTACCAGGGCAACTTCGCCGATTTCGTGCGCATGCGCGCCGAGCGCCAGGCGCAGCAGGCCGCCGCCAATGCGCGCATCGCGGCCGAGCGCGCGCATATCCAGTCCTTCGTCGACCGCTTCCGCTACAAGGCGTCCAAGGCGCGCCAGGCGCAGTCCCGCCTCAAGGCGCTGGAGCGCATGCCGGCGATCGAGGCGGTGGTCGAGGACCACCCGGTCCGCTTCGCCTTCCCGGCACCGGAGGAACTCGCCCCGCCGATCCTCTCGCTCAACGGCTGCGCGGTCGGCTATGGCGGGCCGCCCATCCTGCGCAACCTGAACCTGCGCCTGGATCAGGACGACCGCATCGCGCTGCTGGGGGCCAACGGCAACGGCAAGTCCACGCTGGCGAAGCTGATCGCCGGGCGGCTGCAGCCCGAGGGCGGCACCTACTTCCGCACGCGCGCGCTGCGCGTGGGCTATTTCGCGCAGCACCAGGCGGAGGAGCTCGACCTCGCGGGCACGCCGCTCACCCACATGCAGGCCGCGCTGCCCAAGGCGACCGAGACCGCCTGCCGGGCGCAGCTCGCGCGCTTCGGGCTCGATGCCGACCGGGCCGGGACCCGCATCACGGCGCTGTCGGGCGGGGAGAAGGCGCGGCTACTGCTCGCGCTGACCACGCGCGACGCGCCGCAGCTGCTGATCCTGGACGAACCGACCAACCACCTCGACATCGATGCGCGCGAGGCGCTGGTGAAGGCCCTGGCCGACTTCCCCGGGGCCGTGGTGCTGATCACCCATGACCCGCATCTGGTGGAGCTGGTCGCCGACCGTCTCTGGCTGGTGGCGGATGGTGCGGTCAGCCCCTTCGATGGCGACCTGGAGGACTACCGCGCGCTGCTGGCCGAGCGCGCGCGCGGCGGGGCGCG
>NZ_JACADR010000267.1 GCF_016106005.1 Roseomonas rosulenta | reverse complement strand
CCCTCGATGAGCGGGACGATGCAGGGGGCCTCGGGGCCGGGCGCGCCGCGGCGGAACCGGACGGCGATCATGCGCCGGCGCCCGCGGTCCGTCCGCGATCGAGCGATGGCGCCGGGCAGCGGTCGCGCTGCCCGGCGCGGGCCGGTGCCGGCATGGGCGTTGCGCCCCTCAGCCCTCGTAGTGCTCCGCCACCAGCCGGTCGAGCAGCCGCACGCCATAGGCCGTCGCGCCCTTGGGCGTGGTCGGCGTGTCCTTGCTGGACCAGGCGGTGCCGGCGATATCGAGGTGCGCCCAGGGCCGGCCCTGCACGAAGCGCTGGATGAACTGCGCCGCGGTGATCGACCCGCCCGGCCGCCCGCCCACGTTCTTCATGTCGGCGATATCGGACTTGATCTGCTTGTCGTACGCCTCGCCGAGCGGCATGCGCCACGCCGTCTCGCCCGTCGCGCGCCCGGCGGCCTCGATGCGGCTGGCCAGCGTGTCGTCGTTGCTGAACAGCCCGGCATGCTCGTGCCCCAGCGCGATGATGATGGCCCCGGTCAGCGTCGCGAGGTCCACCATGAAGCGCGGGTCGAACTTCTCGATGCAGTAGTGGATTACGTCGGCGAGGACGAGGCGGCCCTCGGCGTCGGTGTTGATCACCTCGATGGTCTGGCCGGAGGCCGACTTCACCACGTCGCCGGGGCGCTGCGCGGTGCCGGAGGGCATGTTCTCGACCAGGCCCACGAGCCCCACCACGTCGGCCCTGGCCTTGCGGCCCGCCAGCGCGGCCATCAGGCCGACCACGGTGCCGGCGCCGGCCATGTCCCACTTCATGTCCTCCATGCCGCCGGCCGGCTTGATGGAGATGCCGCCGGTGTCGAAGGTCACGCCCTTGCCGATGAAGGCGAGCGGCTTGCCCTTCTTGCCCTTGGGCGCGCCGTTCCACTTCATCACCACCATGCGCGGTTCCTGCACGCTGCCCTGGGCCACGCCCAGCAGCGCGCCGAAGCCGAGCTTGCGCATCTCCTTGGGTCCCAGGATCTCGACCTCGACGCCGAGCTTGGTCAGCGCCTTGCAGCGTTCCGCGCATTCCGCCGGGGTCAGCACGTTGGGCGGCTCGCTCACCAGGTCGCGGGTGAGGAAGACGCCATCGGCCACCGCCTGCAGCGGCGCGAAGGCGGCCTTGGCCTTGGCGGTGTCGGAGACGGCGACGGCCACGCGCTCGATCTTGGGCTTGTCCTCCTCCTTCTCGGTCGTGCGGTAGCGGTCGAAGCGGTAGGACTTCAGCGCCACGCCCATGGCCAGCGAGGCCGCCAGCGCGGGGGCCAGGCCATCGGCGGCGACCAGCGCCTCGCGTTCCTGGGCCACGGCGCCGGCCAGCGTCCCGCCGGCGGCCTCCGTACCCTGGGCTGCGAGGTCGGCGGCCTTGCCCAGGCCGATCGCGACCACCTTGGACAGCCCCGCTCCCGGCGCCCAGAGCGTCGCGGTCTGGCCCTTGCGGCCCTTGAACTTCGCCGCCTCCAGCCCGCGCGCGATGGCACCGCCGGTGGCCTCGTCGGCCTGCTTCGCGAGGCCGGCGAGCGCGGCCTCCTCGGTCAGCGGCAGCACCAGGGCGCCGCTGCGCGGCAGGGCGGGCTTCACGAAGGCGATGTCGGGCATGGGAACTCCGGACCGGAAGGCGCGTTGGATGTTGCACATTAGGGTCGCCGCCGCGCCCCGGCCAGGGGCGCCCCGCACCGGCGGGACTTGCGGTAGGGGACGGCCGGCGCCACACCGCGCCCATGGACGATGATGCCCTGCTCGCGCTTGCCACGCGCCTTGCCACCGAGGCGGCCGCGGCGATCAACGCCGTGCGCGCCGCCGGCTTCGCGGTGGAGCGCAAATCCGACCGGTCCCCCGTGACGGAAGCCGACCGCATCGCGGAAGCGCTGATCGTGGAGGGCCTGCGCGCCGCCGCCCCGCACATCCCGGTCATCGCGGAGGAGGAGATCGAGGCCGGCACCGCCCCCACCGATCCCGGCCGCCGCTTCTGGCTGGTCGATCCGCTGGACGGCACGCGCGAATTCGCCGCCGGGCGCGACAACTTCGCCGTCTGCGTCGGCCTGGTCGAGGATGGCCGCGCGGTGCTCGGCGCCGTGGCGCTGCCCGCGACGGGCGAGGTGTTCTGGGGCCGGGTCGGCGCCGGCGCCTTCAAGCGCGATGCCGCCGGCGCGCGGCCGATCGCGGTGCGCGCGGTGCCCCCCGGCGGGCTGGTCGTGATGGGCAGCCACCACTACCAGGACGACCCGCGCATGGGGCGCTTCCTGGCGGGGCAACACGTCGCGCGCATCGTCAACATCGGCTCGGCGGAGAAATTCTGCCGCGTCGCGGAGGGCAGCGCCGACCTCTACCCGCGCTTCGGGCGCACCATGGAATGGGACACCGCCGCGCCGCAGGCGGTGCTCGAGGCCGCGGGCGGGACGATCCGGCTGCTGGAGGGCGGCGGGCCGCTCACCTACCGCAAGCCGCGTTGGGAGAATCCGGGCTTCGTGTGCGAGGGCCGGAGCGCATGACGCTGCTGCTGGCCGCGGCGGAGGTGGAGCGCGCCGCCGCACTGCTGCGCGCGGGCGAGCTGGTCGCCTTCCCGACAGAGACGGTCTACGGCCTCGGCGCCGATGCGCGGAACGGACGTGCCGTGGCGGCGGTGTTCGAGGCCAAGGGCCGGCCGCATTTCAACCCGCTGATCTGCCACTTCGCCGAGGCGGAGGCCGCCTTCGCCGAGGCGCTGCCCGACGACCGCGCGCGCGCGCTGGCCGAACGCTTCTGGCCCGGCCCGCTGACGCTGGTGCTGCCGCGCCGCCCGGCCTGCCGGGTGGACCTGCTGGCGGGGGCGGGGCTGGATACGCTGGCGGTGCGCGTGCCGGCGCATCCGCTGGCACTCGCACTGCTGCGCGCGGCCGATGTGCCGGTGGCGGGACCTTCGGCGAACCGCTCGGGCCAGGTCAGCCCGACCACGGCGCAGCATGTGCTGGATGGCCTTTCGGGGCGGATCGCCGCGGTGCTCGATGGCGGGCCCTGCACCGTGGGCGTGGAGAGCACGGTGCTGGACCTGGCCGCCGGGGGTGCCGCGCTGCTGCGCCCGGGCGGCGTGCCGGTCGAGGCGATCGAGGCCGTGATCGGCCCGGTGGCACGGCCGATCCCGGTCTCGGCCGCGGCGGCCACCCGCACGCTGCGCAGCCCGGGAATGATGCTCTCCCACTATGCCCCGGTGCTGCCGGTGCGCCTCGAGGCGACGGAGGTCGCGGCGGAGGAGGCGCTGCTGGCCTTCGGGGAGCCGCTGCCCGGCGCGGGCGCAATCTGGCAATTGAGCGCGGCGCGCGACCTGCGCGAGGCGGCGGCGCGGCTCTTCGCCGGGCTGCGCTGGCTGGATGCGGAGGGCGCGCGGCTGGGGCTCGCGCGGATTGCGGTGATGCCGGTGCCGCAGGCGGGGCTCGGGGCGGCGATCAACGACAGGCTCGAGCGGGCGGCGGCCCCGCGAGAGTGATCTGGCGACAGCGTATTGCCTGGCTGGGCAAGCGCGGGGCAGCGGAGCAACCGGAGGCCATGCAGCCTCGACGGACGGCGGTTCCGCCCCTCCGGCCAAAGGCGCTGTGGCGGTGCACCGCCACGCCGATGGTCGAGGTGACGGGCGGTATCCCTCAGGCGACAGGGGTTTTCAGCGCCACAACCCCCGCCCCGCCAGCCAGCCCTGCACCAGCCCCGCCACCTGGTCCGAATTCCGGTCCATCATGATCATGTGGCTGTTGCCGCGGATGCCCTGCGCCGGCAGGTCCACCACATCGACCTGTCCGCCCGCCGCGCGCACCGCTGCGGCGAAGTCGAGACCCCGCGCACGGATCGTCGGCCAGCGCGCATCGCCTTCGATGAAGTCGCCATAGATCATCAGCACGGGGATCCCGGCGAGTGCTGCCACCTTCTCCGCCAGCCCCGTGCTGGCGGGTTCCACCAGCACCAGCGCGCGCACCATGTCGGGCCATTCCTGCGCCGCGCGCCAGGCGAAGAAGCCGCCCTGGCTGTGCGCCACCACGACGCTCGGCCCGACGCGGCCGAGCAGCGCGCCATAGGCTTCGAGCGTGAGCGCATCCGTGGTCGTGAAGCGCGGCACGCAGCCCAGGATGAAGTTCCGCCAGGAGGCGGCGTCGGCGGGGAATTGCTGGCCCTCGAAGACCCGGCCCTCCTGGGGCGTGCCGGGGCCGATGCGGAAGCGCTCCCAGGGGTTCTCGAGCGTGAGGGTGACCGGCACGCCGCCGGTCTCCTCCGGGATGCGCATCCAGCCGGAACGGCCGCGCTCCACCGCGTCGCTGACCACCACCTCCCAGCCGGCGCGCAGGAAGAAGTGCTGCCAGCCCTCGCGCCCATCGGGAGTGGTCTCCCAGCAGGCGCCGGTCAGCCCGCCGCCGTGCCAGAGCATGAGGGGCACCGCGCCGCGCTTCGGCGCCGGCTCCATCACCTGCGCGTACATGCCGCCGACCAGGTAGGTGCCGTTCGGATCGATCCGCGCCGGCGCGCTGCCGGGCGTGAAGGTGACCTCGCGCGGCGGCTGCCCGGCGACCACCACCTCCCGTCCGGCCACATGGAAGGAAGCCCAGCGCGCAAGGGCGATCGGCGTTTCGGTCATGGTGCTGGCCTTCCCTGCGGGGCGCGGCGGCGGGCACCGCGTTGGGGCAGCATGGACAGGGCACGGCATGGGCTCAAGCCGCGCCGGGGCGCAGGGCGGCACGTCGCTCCGGCGGCATCGCGCCCGCGCGGCGGCGGCGCGATGCATTGACGCCCGGACGCCGCTGGCAGCCCTGCCCGGGCTCCGTCGCGGCCAGCGCCGCGTCGCTTCATGACATGCCGGCCGGGGCCGGGGCTCTGCACGGCGTGCCGCCCGGCGCCGCGGCATCGCGTGACGTGCTCGCACAGCCGCGCCATGATCGGTGCCAACGACACACCCGGGAGAGACTCCATGATACGTCGCCGCACGCTCGCCGCCCTGCCGCTCGCCGGCCTCGCCACACCGCGCCCTGCCGCCGCGCAGGCGCAGCCGGCCGCCTGGCCGAACCGCCCGCTGCGCATGGTCATCCCCTGGCCGCCGGGCCAGCAGACCGACGTGGCAGGGCGCCTGGTGGCGCAGATGCTGAGCGAGCGGCTCGGCCACCCGGTGGTGCCCGACAACCGGCCGGGTGCGGGCGGGCAGATCGGCACCAACCTGGTCGCGAAGGGCACGCCGGATGGCTACACGCTGCTGGCCGGATCGCTCGGCCCGATCACCTTCGGCCCACTGGTGAGCCGCCCGCCCTATGACGTCGAGCGGGAACTGGTGCCGGTGGCGCTGTATGGCGAGGCGCCCTTCATCGTGCTGGTGAAGCCGGATTCACCGGCGCGCGACCTCAAGGGCCTGATCGACATGCTGAAGGCCCGGCCCGGGCACTACACGCACAATTCCTCGGGCGTGGCGGGCGCGCAGCACCTCGTGACCGCGCTGTTCCTGGCCAAGGCGGGGCTGGAGGCGCTGCACGTGCCGTTCCAGGGCAGCGGGCCGGCGCTGGCCGCGCTGCTCGGCGGCCAGGTGGATTTCGGCTTCGACACGCCGGCGGCGGCCGGGCGGCTGGTCTCGGCGGGGCAGTTGCGCGCGCTGGGCGTGACGACCTCGCGCCCCTCGCCGCTGGTGCCCGGCGTCCCGCCGATCGCCACGGCGGGCGGCGGGCTCGCCGACTACCATGTCGATTCCTGGGCATCGGTGATGGTGCAGACCGGCACGCCGCGCCCGATCATCGACCGCCTCGCGGCCGAGATCACCGCGGGCTTCGCCGGCGCGGAGCTGCGCGAGCGCTTCTCCGGCATCGGCATGGCGATCACAGGCGTGAGCGGGCCGGACGAGTTCGCCGCCCGGCTGCGGCGCGACTGGGCGACCTTCCGGCCGGTGATCGAGCAGCTCGGCATCCGGGCGGAATAGGGCGGGCGGTGCCCGCGGCGCCGACCTCGTGCGGCGCGCGGGGCCGTCAGCGCGCGACCAGCGCCTCGGGCGCGGCGCGGGCGG
>NZ_JACADR010000266.1 GCF_016106005.1 Roseomonas rosulenta | reverse complement strand
AAGCGCAGGAAGGGCGTGGCGGGCACCGCGGCCACCTCGACCGGGGCCTGCGCGAAGGCGCGCAGCGCGCGGCCGTGCACCGCGGCATCCGTGGCGCGCCCCTCGCCCGCCAGGTCGCGATACAGCGCGGCGAGGCGCGCGCCGATCGCGGGGATGGCGTTCTCCGCCTCCACCTGCGCGCGGGCGGAGGCGCGCAGGGCGGCATCGCCATGGTGGCGCGCGGCGAAGCGCAGCAGCGCCTCGGCCACCGCCGGGGCGCTCGCCGCATCGGCCAGCACGCCGCTGCCGCCCTCGCGCACCAGTTCCGGCAGTCCGCCCACCGGCGTGGCGAGGCAGGGCGTGCCGCAGGAGAGCGCCTCCAGCGCCACGTTCGGGTAGTTGTCCTCGAGCGAGGGAACGCAGGCGAGGTCGGCGGCAGCAAGGATGTAGGCCAGCACCGCATCCTGCGCCACCTCCCCGAAGTCGAGCCCGCGCAGACCCGGCACGGCCGGCAGCACGGATTTCCCGAAGCCGGCCACCGCCACCTGCGCGCCGGGGGGCAGCAGCGCCGCGAGGCGGCCATCCTCGGCCAGGCTGCGCAGCGCCTCCATCAGCAGCGCCCCGCCCTTGCGCGCCTCGCGGTTGTCATGCGCGCCGGCCACCAGCAGAAGGTCCTGCGGCGCGAGGCCCCAGGCGGCGCGCAGCGCGTCACGGTCGGGCCGGGGGGCGAAGGCGTCGGTCTCGATGGCGTTCGGGATGACCTCAATGCGGCAGCCGCGCAGGATGATGCTCTCGGCTGCGCGCGCCGCCATCCAGGCGGAGGGTGCCACCACCACCGGACCGGGCGCGGACCAGGCTGCGCGCTTCTCGGCGAAGGCGTTGGGCACCAGCGACCAGGCATCGGCCAGTTGCGGGCAGTGCAGGCAGGCGGTGCGGTACTGCTCGCAGCCCGCCGGGTAGTGGCAGCCGCCGGTCATCGGCCACAGGTCGTGCAGCGTCCACACGACGTGCCGGGCGGCCGCGAGCCAGTGCCGCAGCGTAGCCGGCGCCACCGCCCAGGATGTCCAATGCAGGTGGATCACGCCGGCCGCGGCAAACAGCGCCTGGTGCTCGAGCGCCAGCGCCGGATGCGCGATCGAGAACAGGGTATTCGCCGTGGTGCGACGCGCCGATTGCACCACGCCCCATTGCACGCGGTCATGCAGCGCCTTCGCCAGCGCGGCCTCGCCGGGGGCTTCCGGCACGCGCGGGCGGAGCAGGATGTCGTCGGGCGCACCGGCCTCGCCCGCGGTGAAGGCGAAGGCGGAGGGCAGGCCGGCCGCACGCGTCGCGAGGTGCGCGCGCCTGCCCGCCCGCCCGGCGCCACCCGTGGCACCGTGCGACACATGCATTACCGTCAGTGCCAAATCGCGCCCAAGCCCCCGCCGCGTCCCTGGCATCGCAGCGCAGGGGCGGTATACCGCGGCTCGGACAGGGTCAAGCAGGGCAGCGGGAAATCCGCACACGGATCCGTGTGTCTGCTGTAGACTGACGACAAGAGCTGCGTGCCGTGGCCGCAAGCGTCGCCGGCCTGACATTGCCCGCCATCCGGGAGGCCACCCTGTCCGACGACCGTCCGCCGTTTCTTGTCACCATCGCGACCCAGCGCAGCGGCACCAAGTTCCTCGGCACCTCGCTGTCGGCCGGCACGCTGGCCCGTTCGCTCGGCGAGGTGTTCCAGCCCGGTCCCGGCGGGGCCGATTTCCGCGGCTTCTTCGGCGAGTTCGTCGCCGCACGCGGCGGATTCGGCTTCGAGGCGGAGGAGATGGGCGCCTGCCTCGACGCCTTCGTCGCCCGGCTGCGCGAACGCGTGGCGCCGGCGATGCTGCATTTCGACCTGATGTACAACAACCTCGGCAGCTTGGCGCCGATCTGGACGATGCCGAACGCCGCGCCGGGGGCGAATTTCCTCGCGAACTGGCTGAAGTCGCGCCGCGCGGGGGTGATCCACCTGGTTCGCACCGACCTCGCGGAATGCTTCGCGAGCCATGTCATCGCCGAGACGCGCGGCGTCTACCACACCGGCAACGACGCGGATGCGGCGCGCGACATGCAGGTGACGCTGGGGGCGGAGCAGGCGCTCGCCTACATGCTGCCCATCCTGCGCACGCGGCGCTTCGTGCAGCGCGCCTTCGGCGGCTATTCGCGCTTCCTGGAGGTGACCTATCCCGAGATTGTCGGCGGGCAGTCCGTCGCGCTGCCCCAGGCCGAGCGCATCGCGCGCCTCGCGGGCTTCGGCCCCGCGGATGTCGCGGCACTGTTCGGCTCCTCGCCCCTCCGCCAGACGGCCAAGGACAAGCGTGCACTGGTGACGAATTTCGACGACATCGACCGCATGGCGCAGAGCCTGCAGCGCTACGTCAACGACGCCTGAGCCTCAGCGCGCGTTGGCACTCGCATCCGAGCGCGTGGCGCCGACGCGCTGCGCGAGCGCGGCCGCCATGAACTCGTCCAGCTCGCCATCCAGCACGGCCGCCGGGTTGCCCTTCTCCACGCTGGTGCGCAGGTCCTTCACCATCTGGTAGGGCTGCAGTACGTAGCTGCGGATCTGGTGGCCCCAGCCGATATCGGTCTTGCCGGCCTCGACCGCGTCCGACACCGCCTCGCGCTTGCGCAGCTCCAGCTCGTACAGGCGCGCCTTCAGCATCTCCATCGCGATGGCGCGGTTGCGGTGCTGGCTGCGGTCCTGGGTCGAGGCCACCACGATCCCGGTTGGGATATGGGTGAAGCGCACGCCGGATTCGGTCTTGTTGACGTGCTGCCCGCCCGCACCCGAGGCGCGGAAGGTGTCGGTCTTGAGGTCGGCGGGGTTCACCTCGATCTCGATCTTGTCGTCGATGACCGGGTAGACATAGACGCTGGCGAAGCTGGTCTGCCGACGGGCGGCGGCGTCGAAGGGGCTGATGCGCACCAGGCGGTGCACGCCCGATTCCGTCTTCATCCAGCCATAGGCGTTCGGGCCGGTCACCTGGATGGTGGCGGACTTCACGCCGGCCTGCTCGCCATCCGATCGTTCGGTCACAGTGACCTTGTAGCCGCGCTTCTCGGCCCAGCGGACATACATGCGCAGCAGCATCTCGGCCCAATCCTGGGCCTCGGTGCCGCCGGCGCCAGCGTTCACTTCCACGTAGCAATCATTGGCGTCGGCCTCGCCCGAGAGAAGGCTCTCGATCTCGAGGCGCTTGGCTTCCGCGGCGAAGCCCTGCAGGTCGGCGACCGCGGCGGTCGCGGTGTCCTCGTCGCCCTCGGCCTCGGCCAGTTCGATCAGGCCGAGCGCATCGGCAACGTCGCGCTCGAGCTTGCGCACGCCATCGACCTGCGACGAGAGGCGGCCGCGCTCGCGCATCACGCGACCGGCTTCGGCGGCATCGTTCCACAGCGCCGGGTCCTCGGCGCGGGCGTTCAGTTCATCGAGGCGGCGGACGGCGGCATCCCAGTCAAAGATGCCTCCTCAGCAGGGACACCGATGCGGTGATCTGCTCGTTCAGGGATTCGGCTTCGGCGCGCATGATGCGCGCGGTTTAGGGCGCGCGCGCCGGGCTGTCGAGGGCGGTTAGTACAATCCGCCGAGGTTGCTGTCGACGCGCCCGGCCGATCCGCCGCCTTCCGGATCACCCTCCACGCGCCAGCGCCGCGCGGAATTCTCCGTGCCCGGGCGGAAGGCTTCCAGGATCGAGCCATTGCCGACATTCACCCGCACCAGCGCGACACCGGGCGGCGCGCGGAAGGGCACCGGCGGGCTGTCGCGCAGCGCCGCGGCCACAACATCGCGGAAGATCGGCGCGGCATTGCCGCCGCCGGTCTCGCCATTGCCCAGGCTGCGGGGTTCGTCGAAGCCGATCCAGACCGCCACCACGATGTCGGGCGTGAAGCCCACGAACCAGTTGTCCTTGTAGTCGTCCGTCGTGCCGGTCTTGCCGGCGACGGGGCGGCCCAGCCGGTTGCCGATGGCGTTCGCCCCGGTGCCGCGCTGCACCACGCCCTGCAGGAGCGAGACCATCTGGTAGGCCGCGATCGGATCGGTCACCTGGCGCCGCGCGGGGTCCACGAGGTCCGGCGGGCCAGCCTCGGGGCTTGCGGCATCGCAGGTGGCGCAGGCGCGGCGGTCGGCGCGCCAGATCACGCGCCCGCGGCGGTCCTGGACGGAATCGATCAGCGTCGGCACGACCTCCCGCCCGCCATTGACGAAGGCGCCGTAGCCGGCGGCCATGCGCATGACGGTGGTCTCGCCGGCGCCGAGCGACATCGCGAGGTAGCGCGGCATGTTCGGGATCACGCCGAAGCGCGCCGCGGAATCCGCGACCGCATCCATGCCCATCTGCTGCGCCAGGCGCACCGTCACCAGGTTCAGGCTGCGCTCCATCGCCGTACGCATGGTCACCCAGCCATTCGACTGGCCGGCGGTGTAGTTCTGCGGCCGCCACAGCCGCCCGCCCGACATGACCTCGATCGGTTCGTCGAGCAGTTCCTGGTTGGGCGGAATGCCCTGCTCCAGCGCGGTGATGTAGACGAAGGGCTTGAAGGACGACCCGGGCTGGCGCATCGCCTGCGTCGCGCGGTTGAACCAGGACCGTTCGAAGGACCAGCCGCCCGCCATGGCCAGCACGCGCCCGGTCTGCGGGTCGAGTGCGACCACCGCGCCCTCGGCCTGCGGCATCTGGCGCAGCTCGAGCCGTTCCGGCCGCGCGGGTCGGCCCTGCGCGGGCAGTTGCGTCGGCAGGGGGTCGACGAAGACCACGTCGCCGACATTGAGCACCTGCTGCATGCGCGTCGGCGCGCCGCCGACCCGCCCGTCGCGCGCCGGGCGCGCCCAGGCCAGGTCCTGCAGGTACATCAGCCCGGTGCGCGGCTGCGGCGCGCCGCGCCCATCGCCGCGGTCGATCCAGCCAAGCCGGGCATCCGCCTGGCGCACCTCGAGCACCACCGCGAGCCGCCATTCCGGCAGCCCGCCCGGCGGGCGCTGGTAGGCCTCGAGTGCGGGCATCCATTCGGTCGGCCCGGCGGCGATCTGCCCGAAGGCGCCGCGCCAGCCGCCGCGGCGGCGGTCATAGGCCATCAGCCCGTCGCGCAGCGCGCGCTCCGTCGCGGCCTGCAGTTCGGGGTCGAGGCTGGTGCGCACCACGAGCCCGCCCATCGTGGTCTGCTCGGCGCCGAAGCGCTGGATCAGCTCGCGGCGCACTTCCTCGGTGAAGTGCTGGCCGACGGCGATCACCTCGGGCCGGCGCGTGGGCCTCGGCACGATGGGCTCGGCCTTGGCGTAGCGGGCTTCCTCGCGCGTGATGTGGCCGTCCTCGGCCATGCGGTCGAGCACCCAGTCGCGCCTGGCGCGCGCCGCGTCGGGGAAGCGCAGCGGGTTGTAGTTGTTGGGGCCCTTGGGCAACGCGGCCAGGAAGGCGGCCTCGGCCAGCGTCAGGTCATCGAGCCCCTTGTTGAAATAGGCCTGCGCGGCCGCCGCCACGCCATAGGCCTGCTGACCCAGGAAGATCTCGTTCAGGTAGAGTTCGAGGATGCGCTCCTTGGTCAGCGCCTGCTCGATGCGCACCGCCAGGATCGCCTCGCGCACCTTGCGCATCAGGGTGCGGTCCGCGCCCACCAGCATGTTCTTCGCGACCTGCTGGGTGATGGTGGACGCCCCGCCCATCCGCCGGCCCGAACCGTAATTCTCGATCGCGGTCAGCATGGCGCGCCCGATGCCAAGCGGATCGACGCCGGCATGGTCCCAGAAGCGCTGGTCCTCGGCCGAGACGAAGGCCTGCTGCACGCGGCGCGGGATCGCCTCGATCGGGACGAAGACGCGGCGTTCCGTCGCGAGTTCCGCGCTCAGCCGGCTGTCGGCGGCGTAGATGCGGCTCATCTGCGGCGGGTCGTAGCCGGCGAGCCAGCGGTAGTCCGGCAGGTCCTCGGCGACCTGGCGATACAGGCCATAGCCCGCGACCCCTGCCACCAGCCCGCCGCCGAGCAGCAGGACGAATATCAGCCGGAACAGCCCGAGGCCGCGCCGGCGCCGGCGCGGCTTCGCGGCCTTGTCGCGCCCGCGGCGGCCGGGCGGCGGCGCCTCCGCG
>NZ_JACADR010000265.1 GCF_016106005.1 Roseomonas rosulenta | reverse complement strand
ACTGGAGTCCGGACGTGAGCTCTTCGGATCTGCGGCGGTGCGCGCCCGCCGCCCGGCGCAGTACGTGCCTTGGATGCTGCAGGCCGCGCAGGAGCCGCGCACCTTCCATGGGCTGCTGGCGCGCCGTTCGCTCGGCCTGACCCCCGGCTTCGCCTGGCATGGCGAGGCGGCCGAGGGCGCCGGTGCGGCGGCGCTGATGGAGACCGCCGGCGGCTGGCGCGCGCTGGCGCTGATCCAGGTGGGCCAGCCGGCGCGTGCCGAGGCGGAACTTCGCGCGCTCTGGCCCGCCGCGCGGGGCAATGCGGTCCTGCTGCGCGCGATGCTGTCGGTGGCGGGCCAGCAGGGCATGACGAATCTGGGCGCGCAGCTCGCGGGCCTCGCGCAGGGGGCGGACGGGCGCCCGCGCGACCTGGCGCGCTTCCCGCTGCCGCGGCTCGAGCCGGCGCAGGGCTTCCGCGTCGATCCGGCGCTGCTCTATGCGCTGGCGCGGCAGGAATCGAACTTCGACCCGGAGGCGGTCTCGCGCGCCGGCGCGCGCGGCCTGCTGCAGGTGATGCCGGCCACCGCGGCCTATGTGGCGAACGACCCGTCCTTCCGCGGCGAGGGCGCGGCGCGGCTGCATGACCCGGGGCTCTCGCTCGAGATCGGGCAGCGCTACCTGTTGTATCTGGCGAACCACGAGGCGGTGCAGGGCGACCTGATCCGGCTGCTGGCGGCCTACAACGCCGGGCCGGGGAACCTCGCGCGCTGGCTACCGGCGGCGCGCCATCGCGACGACCCCTTCCTGTTCATCGAGGCGATCCCGGTCGAGGAGACGCGGCTGCATGTGCAGCGCGTGCTGGCCTATTCCTGGATCTACGCCTCGCGGCTCGGACTGCCGGCGCCGAGCCTCGAGGCGCTGGCGCGTGGCGGCTTTCCGCAGTTCGGCGCGCCGGGGACGCGGCGCGTCGCGGC
This sequence comes from Roseomonas rosulenta, assembly GCF_016106005.1. Classification (GTDB taxonomy): domain Bacteria; phylum Pseudomonadota; class Alphaproteobacteria; order Acetobacterales; family Acetobacteraceae; genus Neoroseomonas; species Neoroseomonas rosulenta. The sequence continues at coordinate 5,143 of NZ_JACADR010000265.1, read as the reverse complement.
GAACTGACGCGCGTCAGTGCGCGGCGCGGGCCGTGCGGTCGAGCGGGACCGGCGCCGCGGACTGTGCCGCCGCCTCCTCACCCAGGCCGAAGGCGAAGCGCTCCTTCGGGTCGGGGATGTAGAGCGAGCCGAACATCCAGTCCCACAGCGCGAAGACGGTCGCGTAGTTGCGGTCGTGGTGGCGTTCCTCGACGCTGTGGTGCACCTGGTGCATGTGCGGGCTGACCAGGATGTGGGAGAGCCAGCGCGGGAAGGAGAGCGCGACATGGCTGTGGCGCAGATGCGAGAATGCCAGGTTCCAGGCCAGCGAGAACACGTTGACGCCAAGCAGCGTGAGCGGTCCGACCGACGCCCCCAGCATGGTCGCGACCAGCCCGAGGCCGAGCCCGCTCATGAACACCGCGCCGATGATGTGGACGATCTGTTCCTGCGGCCAGAAGCGGAAGGCGGTGATGGGGGTGAGGAATTCCGGCGCGTGGTGCAGCCTGTGCGCGCGCCACAGCAGCGGGAAGCGATGAAACAGACGATGCGACCAGTACAGCGCGAAGTCGCCCGCGGCGAAGGCGACGAAGCCGGCCAGCGCCATCGCCGCCGCCGTGTCGATCCGCGTGCCGGTCTCGGGCGGGCCGAAGAAGGGCAACATCAGGAAATAGCCGATCGTCGCCCCGACGGCGCTGACCATGAGCAGCAGCGGCGCGGCCAGGAAGGGAATGGACGAGTTCACGACCATGAAGCCGAGATCGACCGGCACCTGGCGCCAGAAGCGCGCGTTGGCGCGGGGCAGCGCCTCGGCGCGTGCGGCACGCCAGTTGCCGCCGGCAACGGCCGCCGCGATCGCGAAGCCGATCACCGCCGCGATGATCGTCGGCCACCAGAAGGGCGAGCCGGGATCGGTCAGGATCCGGCCCAGCGACGCGAGCCAGTTCCAGGTGGCGGCGATGGGGTCGTAGTCGGGCCTGGTCATTTGCGCGACGGTTCTCGTGAACTGGGACGGGACACATCCCATATCCCCAAAGGATTTGGAAAGGATTTCGCTGCATGGCGGGGCTGATCGCGGCGCCGGTGTCCCGGCGCCGGGGCGGCATCGGCCTGGTCGCGGCGGCGCTGGCCGTGGCGGCCACGCCGGCGCGCGCGTTGCCGGCCAGCCTCGACATCGCGGACATGACCTGGCCGGAGGTGCGCGAGGCCATAGCCGCCGGGCGGCGCACGGTGATCGTGCCCTCGGGCGGGGTCGAGCAGAACGGGCCGCACATGATCCTGGGCAAGCACGACCACATCGTGCGCGCCGGCGCGCTGCGCGTGGCGCAGGCGCTGGGCGACGCGCTGGTGGTGCCGGTGCTGCCCTTCGCCCCCCAGGGCCGCATCGACCCGCCGGAGGGGCACCTGCGCTTCCCCGGCACGCTCGGCGTGTCCGACGATGCCTTCGCCGGCATGCTGGAGGGCATCGTGCGCAGCTTGCGCGCCGCCGGCTTCCGCTGGATCTGCCTGATGGCAGACCATGGCGCGAGCCAGCGCCCGCAGGAACGCCTGGCCGCGCGGCTCAACACCGAATGGCGGCGCGAGGCCACGCGTGTGGTCGCACTCGACCGCTGGTACGGCGCGATCGCGGCGCAGGATGCCTGGCTGAGGGCGCAGGGCGAGACGGATGCCCGCATCGGCACCCATGCCGGCATCGGCGACACCTCCGAACTCATGGCGGTGCACCCGCAGGGGGTGGACCTGTCGCGACTGCCGCCAAGCCCGGCCGACCTGCCGGCGCTGGGGGCGACAGGGGACCCGGTTCGATCCTCGGCCGCGCGCGGCGAGGCGCTGCTCGCGATGCGCGTTGACGCGGCGGTGGCGCAGATCCGCCAGGCGCGCGGCGGATAGGCCAGGGCTTCGCCAGGCTGCCGGACCGAAGGTTGGCAGAGGTGGGGCGTGCCGATGTGCCGCGCGCGCACCAGGAGCGTGCCGGCTCGCCGGGGCGGCAGCGCCGCCATCGCCACCCGAGCCGGGGCCATTGCGCGATCCATCGCAGCGGAAACGCCGCAAGGCATGCGGGCATGCGCGGGGACGGCAGCGCGGCCAGTTGCAGTGCCGGGCGCGGTCCGCCCCTCGCTTCCTTGCGGGGCAGGGCCGCGATGACCATGCTCCGCACGCACGCAAGGACCACAGCCATGCCGATCGACGAAAGCCTGCCCTTCCTGCCGGTGAACATCGCGGTGCTGACCGTCAGCGACACCCGCGACCTTTCCACCGACCGCTCCGGCCAGACGCTGCAGGACCGCATCGAAGCCGCCGGCCACCGCTGCGCCGCACGCGAGATCCTGCGCGACGAGGCCGACCTGATCGAGGCCCAGCTCCGCCGCTGGATCGCCGACCCCGCGATCGACTGCGTCATCACCACCGGAGGGACCGGCATCACCGGCCGCGATGTGACCCCGGAAGCCTTCAAGCGCGTGCTCGAGAAGGAAATCGAGGGCTTCGGCGAACTCTTCCGGATGCTGAGCTACCAGAAGATCGGCACCTCCACGATGCAGTCCCGCGCGCTGGGCGGCGTCGCCGACGGCACCTACCTGTTCGCCCTGCCGGGATCGACCGGCGCCTGCAAGGACGCCTGGGACGACATCCTGCTGTGGCAACTCGACAGCCGCCACCGCCCCTGCAACCTGGTGGAACTGATGCCACGCCTAAAGGAACACCTGCGGGCGGCGTGAGGGAGCGTCCGGCGGCGCGGGGGAGGGCTCTGCCCTCCCCCGGACCCCCACCCGCCAAGGGGCAACGGCCCCTTGGATCCGCGGGCCTTTAATCGGGCATTTCGGGGAGGGGCATCGGCGGTGCGCCCTTGCGCGAAAGGCACGCCATGCCCCTCCCCAAAGTGCCCGATCAAGTCGAGGGGTCCAGGGGCCTTTAGGCCCTTGGTGGGGGAGGTCCGGAGGGGGCAAAGCCCCCTCCGCCGCGCCCGCCGTGCCCTCACAGCAGCGCCAGCTGTGTCCCTGCCGTCGTGGCTTCCGGCACCCGGAAGCGGCTGCAGTCGAGGGCGTTCACGCCGCTGCCGCGGCGTTCGAGGCCGAGGCGCTTGCTGGCGATGGCGAAGCGCTGGGCCAGCAGGTCGGCGTAGGGGCCGGTGCCTTTCTGGCGGGTGCCGAAGCGGCTGTCGTACAGCGCGCCCCCGCGGGTCTGGCGCACCAGCGAGAGCACGCGGGCCGCGCGGTCGGGCATGTGGCGGGTGAGCCAGTCCTCGAACAGCTGCTTGATCTCGTGCGGCAGGCGCAGCAGGACGTAGCCGGCGCTGGTCGCCCCCGCGGCGGCGGCGCGTTCCAGGATGGTCTCGAGCTCGGCGTCGTTCACGCCCGGGATCATGGGCGCGGCCAGCACGGCGGCGGGGATGCCGTTTTCGGACAAATGCCGCACCGCGGCCAGGCGGCGCTCGGGCGTGGCGGCGCGGGGTTCCATGATGCGGGCGAGGCGCGCGTCGAGTGTGGTGACCGACAGGCACACCCGCACCAGGTTGCGCTTCGCCATGCCGGCCAGGATGTCCATGTCGCGCAGCACGCCGGCGGATTTGGTCACGATGGTGACCGGGTGGTCGAAGCGGTCGAGCACCTCGAGCACCGCGCGGGTCAGCTTCAGGGTTCGCTCGACCGGCTGGTAGGGGTCGGTGTTGGAGCCGAGCGCGATCGGCTTCGCCACGTAGCCGGGCTTGCGCAGTTCCTTCTCGAGCAGCGCGGCGACCTCGGGCTTGAACAGCAGCCTGGTCTCGAAGTCGAGGCCAGGCGACAGGCCAAGATAGGCGTGGGACGGCCGGGCGTAGCAGTAGACGCAGCCATGCTCGCAGCCGCGATAGGGGTTCACCGAGCGGTCGAAGCCGATATCCGGGCTGTCGTTCCAGGCCAGGGCGGATTTCGCGTGGTCCTTGGTGAGCGTGGTCGGCAGGGGCGGCAGGTCGGCGAAGGCGGCTTCGAGCGTGCCCCAGCCGTCGTCGAAGGCTTCGCGGGCGGTGCTCTCGAAGCGTACCGGCGGGTTGAGCCCGGCGCCGCGGCCGCGCCGCGCGTTGGGGGGCAGGGCGAAGCCGGGGGCTGCGCCGGGGCTCAGATGGGGGGTACCGTCGGGCATGGCGCTGCTCCTGGTGTTCCCGTTGTGTTCTCATGCATCCTGGTGGTCGCGGGGGTCACGGTCAAGAACAGAATGGGAACGACCGGTTAATGCTCCCTTAACCGTGACTGGCGCCGAATGAGAACGGAGCCCGAACTCACCGCCATCATCCCCACGCTGAACGCGGCACCTGGCCTGGCCGCCACCCTGCGCGCCCTGGCCGGCCAGGTGGATGCCATCATCATCGCCGATGGCGGCAGCACCGACGCGACCCGCGTCATCGCCGAGGCCGCGGGCGCGCGCGTCATCGAGACGGCGCGCGGGCGCGGCAGCCAGATCGCTGCGGGTGTGGCCGCCGCCGCCACGCCCTGGCTGCTGGTGATCCATGCCGATACCCGCCCCGGTGCGGGATGGCGCGCCGCCGCCGCCGCCTTCATGGCCGACCCGGCCAATGCCGGGCGCGCCGCCCATTTCCGCTTCGCCCTGGACGATGCGTCGCCGCAGGCGCGCCGGCTCGAACGCGCCGTGGCCTGGCGCTGCCGCGCGCTGGGCCTGCCCTATGGCGACCAGGGGCTGCTGGTGCGGCGCGACACGCTGGCCGCGGTGGGCGGCTTCCACCCCATCCCGATCATGGAGGATGTCGACCTCGTGCGCCGCCTCGGCCGCGCGCGGCTGGTCGGGTTGGAGGCCGACTTCGTCACCTCGGCGGCGCGCTGGCGCGAGGAAGGGTGGCTGGCGCGCTCGGCCCGCAACCTCTCCTGCCTGGCGTTGTGGGTCCTGGGCGTGCCGCCGGCGCGGATCGCCCGGCTCTATGCCAGGCGGCGATGAGTGCGGCGAGCGGCGCGCGCAGCCGTCCGCGACCTTAGGCGGAGCCCCACCCTGGTCAGCGCGCGCGTCCTGCGCTGTCCTGCGCGGCGATGCCCCGACCCACCGTCATCCTGTTCGCCCGCGCGCCGCGGCTGGGCGCCGTGAAGCGTCGCCTCGCCGCGGGCCTCGGCGACCGCGCGGCGCTGCGCTTCTACACCGCCACGCTCGCCGCCGTGGCGCGGCCCATCGCGCGCGACCGGCG
>NZ_JACADR010000264.1 GCF_016106005.1 Roseomonas rosulenta | reverse complement strand
GCGAAGGACCGGGCGGCGTTTCTTCGCGGGACACCACCATGATCAGCGCGACCAGGGCGACAGAAATGCCTGAGGCTGCCGGCGCGCGCCGGCCGGCGCTGCTGCGCGCGCGCACGCTGCGGCGTCCGCCAGTCACTGGACATGCCGAGTATCGGTTCGCGGCCCTGCCGCGATCCGGGAGCGCGAAGCGCGACCGCGCCCAACCCGCCCGCTGCCGCCAACGCACCAGCGCGCGGCGCGAAGGCAAGCCGGCCGGATGGCCGGCGCCCGCCGTCTGAGGGCAAGAAGAATGGCAAAGCGTGACTACTACGAGGTGCTGGGCGTTGCCCGCGACACGGGCGAGGAGGACCTGAAGAAGGCCTACCGCAAGCTCGCCATGAAGTGGCACCCCGACCGCAACCAGGGCGACAAGGACGCCGAGGCCAAGTTCAAGGAGCTGAACGAGGCCTACGACATCCTCAAGGATGCCGAGAAGCGCGCCGCCTATGACCGCTACGGCCATGCCGCCTTCGAGCAGGGCGGCGCGGGCGGGCCGGGCGGCTTCGCCGGCGGCGGCCCCTTCGGCGGCGCCTTCGAGGACATCTTCGAGGAAATGTTCGGCCGCTTCGGCGGCGGGCGCGGCGGCGGGCGCGGCGGCGCCACCGGCCGCGGCGCCGACCTGCGCACCCAGGTCGACATCAGCCTCGAGGAAGCCTTCGCCGGCACCAAGACCAACATCCGCATCTCGACCTCCGTCAGCTGCGAGGCCTGCAAAGGCACCGGGGCGGAAGGTGCGGCCGCCTCCGGCGCGCAGACCTGCCCGGGCTGCTCGGGCTCGGGCAAGATCCGCGCGCAGCAGGGCTTCTTCCTGATCGAGCGCACGTGCCCGACCTGTGGTGGGTCCGGCCGCATCATCAAGAATCCCTGCAAGGTCTGCCAGGGCGCGGGGCGCGTTCAGCGCGAACGCACGCTCAACGTCACCATCCCACCCGGCGTCGAGGACGGCACCCGCATCCGCCTGGCCGGCGAGGGCGAGGCCGGACTGCGCGGCGCGCCCGCCGGCGACCTGTACGTGGACATCGCGCTGAAGCCGCACCCGATCTTCCAGCGGGAGGGGGCCAACATCTTCATCCGCGTGCCGCTGCGCATGTCCCAGGCCGCGCTCGGCGGGCATGTCGAGGTGCCGAGCATCGATGGCGGGCGCACCCGCGTCACCATCCCCGCCGGCAGCCAGACGGGCGACCAGTTCCGCCTGCGCGGCAAGGGCTTCTCGGTGCTGCGCTCCGCCGCGCGCGGGGACATGTATGTCCAGGTCAGCGTCGAGACGCCGCAGAACCTCACGCCCAAGCAGCGCGAGCTGCTCGAGCAGTTCGAGGCCGAGGCCGCCAAGGGCGGGCGATCCTCCCCCGAAAGCGAGGGCTTCTTCGCCAAGGTGAAGGAGTTCTGGGACGGGCTTGGGCGGTAGCAGCCACCCAATCCCCTCGCCTGGTCAGACGATCGGCGTGGCCCAGTAGTCGTCCACCGCGCGTCGGCGGTCGGGCCAGCCTTGCTCAACCGTCGGTGCCTTCGCCAGCCGCTCGCGGTCGATCTTGACGACATAGCCGCCCAATGCGGTGTCGTAGCGCAGCATTTCCCACGGCAACGGGAAATGCTTCGAGCCGATGCCGAGGAAGCCGCCGAAGGAGAGCACGGCATAGGCGACGCGGCCGGTGCCCTTGTCGAGCATCACATCCTCTATGCTGCCGATCGCCTGGCCCGCCAGGTCGTAGACCGAGGTGCCCGCGACCTTGCCCCCGGCGATCAGGTGGCCGGTGGTCGGCGCGGTCAGGTCGGCGGTGGTCGGGCGGGCATCCTGGCGTGGGTTCGGGATGTTCATGGCGTATCCTCCTGCCGGAATTGATGAAGAGGGAACGCGACGGTCGGCGCTGGGTTGCAGTGCGGCACGGCGGGCTTGACCGGTCGGCGCACCGACCGCACAGGCAGGACCATCCGCGAAGGGGAGCAAGCGCCATGACCATCCGCATCGGCATTGCCGGCATTGCCGGCCGCATGGGCCGCCTGCTGGCCGAGGAAGTGCCCGCCGCCGGCGCGCGCCTGGCCGGGGGCACGCTGCGCTCCGGCACCGCGCCGGCCGGCGCCGAGGTGCTGCCGGATTTCGGCGCGCTGTGCGGTGTGAGCGACGTGGTGATCGACTTCACCCACGCCCAAGCGGCGCCCCTCCACGCCCGTACGGCGGCCGAGGCCGGCACGCCGCTGATCCTGGGGTCCTCCGGCCTGTCGGCCGAGGAGGAGGCGGCGGTCGCCGACGCCGCGGCGCGCGTGCCCATCGTCTTCGCCGCGAATTTCGCGCCGGGGGTGAACCTGTTCCTGGCGATCGCCGAGCGCATGGCGGCCGCCCTGCCCGCGGCGCAATACGACGCCGAGATCGTGGAGATGCACCACCGCCAGAAGGTCGATGCGCCCTCGGGCACCGCGGTCGCTCTCGGCCGCGCGGTGGCGGCGGGGCGCGGCACCACGCTCGAGGATGCCGGGCGCGAAAGCGGGCGAGACGGGCATTGCGGCGGGCGCGGCACCGGGACCATCGGCTTCGCGGCACTTCGCGGCGGCCAGGTCGTGGGCGAGCATACGCTGATCTTTGCCGCGGCGTCGGAACACATCAGCCTGACGCACCGGTCCTTCGACCGGCGGGTCTATGCGACCGGGGCGGTGCGGGCGGCGCTGTGGGCGGCGGCGCGGCCGGCCGGCCTGTACGACATGAAGGATGTGCTCGGGATGTGACCCGGCAGGTGCCGCCCTGCCTTGACCCCGCCCCCCCCCCTTGCGATACGCCCCCGTCCCGGATCCCCCGGGCGCAGCCTGCCGGGGCGTCCCGCCGGCATTTCCCGCGACAAGAGGCCGAACCAAGCCATGCGCGATACCGGCGAGTATCTCTTCACCTCCGAATCCGTCTCCGAGGGCCATCCCGACAAGGTGGCCGATCGCATCTCGGACACCGTGCTCGATGCCTTCCTGGCGGCCGACCCCTATTCCCGCGTGGCCTGCGAGACGCTGGTCACCACCAACCGCGTGGTCATCGCCGGTGAGGTGCGCGGCCCGGGCGCGGTCACGGCGGACTACCTGAAGCACCTGGCGCGCCTTGCCATCCACGACATCGGCTACGAGCAGGAGGGCTTCCACTGGCAGAACGCCCATGTGGAATGCCACCTGCACGCCCAGTCCGCGCATATCGCGCAGGGCGTCGATGCCGCCGGCAACAAGGACGAAGGTGCGGGCGACCAGGGCATCATGTTCGGCTATGCCTGCACCGAGACGCCCGAGCTCATGCCCGCGCCGCTGTACTACGCGCACCTGATCCTGCGCCGCATCAGCGAGATGCGCCGCAACAAGGACAAGGCCGTCGCGGGCCTGCTGCCCGACGCCAAGTCCCAGGTCACGCTGCGCTACGTCGATGGCAAGCCTGTGGGCGCGACCTCCATCGTGCTCTCGACCCAGCATGTAGAGGGCCTGGAGCAGGCGCAGATCAAGGCCATGGTGAAGCCGATCATCGAGAGCAGCCTGCCCAAGGGCTGGATGTGCCCCGATGCCGAGCTGTATGTGAACCCGACCGGCACCTTCGTGATCGGCGGACCGGACGGCGATTGCGGCCTGACCGGGCGCAAGATCATCGTCGACACCTATGGCGGCGCGGCCCCGCATGGCGGCGGCGCGTTCTCCGGCAAGGATCCCACCAAGGTGGACCGCTCGGCCGCCTATGCCGCGCGCTACGTGGCCAAGAACGTGGTCGCCGCGGGCCTCGCGGAGAAGTGCACCATCCAGGTCTCCTACGCGATCGGCGTCGCGAAGCCGCTGTCGGTGTATTTCGACCTGCACGGCACGGGCCGCGACGTGGACGAGGTGAAGCTCGCCAAGGTGATCGACGGGCTGGTGAACCTCTCGCCGCGCGGCATCCGCGAGCATCTGCACCTGAACCGGCCGATCTACGTCCCGACCAGCGCCTACGGCCATTTCGGCCGCACGCCGGACCTCGAGGCCGGGACCTTCACCTGGGAGAAGACCGACCTGGTGCCCGAACTGAAGCGGGCCTTCGGCAGGTGATGGACAGCGGCGAAGCGCGGCGCGGTGAGAGCCCGCACCGCGCCCCCGCATTGACGCCGGAGGGCATCCCCGACCGGCTCTATGGCCGCCGCCGCGGGCATCCCTTGCGCCCGCGGCAGGACCGCCTGATGCAACTGGCCCTGCCGCGCTTCCGCCTGACCGCGGCGGAGGCCGCGCAGGCGCATGCGCTGTTCCCGGGCGCGGCCGATGTCTGGCTGGAAGTGGGCTTCGGCGGCGGCGAGCACGCGCTGGCCCTGGCCGCGGCGCATCCCTCGGTCGCGCTCATCGCCTCCGAGGTCTTCGAGAACGGGCTCTGCTCCCTGCTCACGCGCCTGGTGCCCGAGGGTGCCGAAGCCACTGCCCCGCCGCCGCAACGCCTGCGCCTGTGGCCCGAGGATGCACGCCACCTGGTGGCACTTCTGCCGGACGCCGCGTTGGGCCGGCTCTACCTGATGTTCCCCGACCCCTGGCCCAAGGCGCGCCACGCCAAGCGGCGCTTCGTCAACCACGCCATGCTGCCGGTGGTGGCGCGCGTGCTGCGGCCCGGTGCGGAGTGGCGCATCGCCTCCGACGACCCGACCTACCAGGCCTGGGTGGAGGAAGTCTTCGCCGACCAGCCGTGGTTCGCGCCGCGCCTGGACACGACCGAGCGCCCGGCCGACTGGCACCCGACGCGTTACGAGGCGAAGGCGCTGCGCGAGGGGCGCACGCCGCGCTACTGGATCTTCGCGCGGAGTGACGCGCGATGGGCGTGACACGCAGCCGGCGGCTCGAGGTTGGCGCGGACCGCGACGCCATGACGCCTCCGCGAGCGACGCCGCCATGGAACTGACCGGTGCCGCCGCGCTGGTCACCGGCGCCGGCTCCGGCCTTGGCGCTGCGACGGCGCGTGCCCTGGCACAGGCGGGTGCGCAGGTGGTCGGCATGGACCTCAACGCCACCGGCCTCGACCACGCCATCCTGGGCGACGTCGCCAGCGAGACCGACGTGACCGCCGCGCTCGATGCCGCATCCGCGCTCGGCCCGCTGCGCCTTGTCGTGAACTGCGCCGGCATCGCGCCCGCCGCGCGCGTGGTCGGCCGCAACGGCGCGCACGACCTGGCGCTGTTCGAACGCGCGCTGCGCGTGAACCTGCTCGGCACCTTCAACGTGCTGCGCCTGGCCGCCGCGCGCATGCAGGCGCTGGACGCGACGCAGCCCGATGGCGAACGCGGCTTGGTCGTCAACACCGCCTCGATCGCCGCCGAGGACGGGCAGGTCGGCCAATGCGCCTATGCCGCGTCCAAGGCCGGCGTGATCGGCCTGACCCTGCCCGCCGCACGCGAACTGGCGCGCAGCGGCATCCGCGTGGTCACCATCGCCCCCGGCCTGTTCGAAACCCCGATGCTGTCGGGCCTGCCTGAGGCGGCGCAGGCGGCCATCCGCGCCCTGCCGCCCTTCCCAGCACGACTCGGCAGGCCGGAGGAATTCGCCGCCATGGTGCTGGCCATCTGCGCCAATCCGCTGCTGAACGGCACCACACTGCGGCTGGATTCGGCGCTGCGGCTGCCGCCTTGACCGCGCAGAGGGGCGCTGCATCTGCGCCGGGCCGCACTTCACCCGAGGCACAAGGGCCTTCGCGCACGAGGTATCGGTCAGCGATACCGGGATGCACACGCTCTGCCAGGGGCCGCCCCCGCCCGCCTTCCGAACGGCTCAGCGCGACCAGTCGAGACCATCGGTCTCGCGCGCATCATCACCCCATCGGGTCCGGCCCTGGAGCAGCGTCCGGGCGCATCGAACCGCTGCACGGTCGTGCCGACCGGACATGGGCTCCGCCAGACTCTCCGCTTCCTGGCGCACGACATCCGACCTGATTATCCCGCCTGGTCGGATATTGACCTAGATGTTTTGGTCCCGGCATTTCATGGTGCGGGTTTGCGGTGAACCTATGGGGGTCTGCGGCCCATGATCGGCAGATGAACTCGTAGGGGGTGAGGCCCTTCAGGGTCTTGAGCCGCCGCGCGTAGTTGTAGGTATCGAGGAACAGGGCGAGGTGGCTGCGGAGCTCGTCGTGCCTGCCGTAGTGGTAGCGCTGGACGGTGGCCTCC
>NZ_JACADR010000263.1 GCF_016106005.1 Roseomonas rosulenta | reverse complement strand
CTGCCGGCGCCAGGCCGCCGCCGCGCCGCAGGACCAGCGCGCGCGTCTGCGCGACTGCGCCGTCTCGTCCGGCCAGGCGGCGCTGGCCGCGGGCGGGGCCAACACCCAGGCGGAGCGCAATGCCTGGCGGGAAGAACTTCTCGCCGCGCTTTACGACCGCCGCGCCGTGACGCCGCGCTCGGGCATCTGCCCCGACAACGACCTGATGCGCGCCGAGGCCGACACCCTGCTGCGCGATGCGCCGGGCAATGCCAGCGCGCGCTTCCATGGCGGGTCCGCGCGCATGCTGGGCGTCTCGGTCTCCTGCGGGGCGGACGACCAGCGCTGCCCTGACCTCGCACAGGCGGCGCGGCTGCTCACGCCGCCGCAATCCGACCCGCGCTGGACCCAGACGCTGGAGGGCGTGCGCACCCTCCAGCGCGTCGTGGTGGGCTGCCCGGAGGGCTGAGCCTCAGTCCACCCGCGCGCCCGAGGCCCGGATGATGGGCGCGAGGCGCGCTTCCTCGGCGGCGCGGAAATCGGCGATCTGCTCCGGCGTGGTCGGCCAGGCGGTCGCACCTTGGTCGAGGTAGGCGCGCTTCAGATCCTCCGTTTCCAGCGCGCGGCGCGCCAGCGCCGAGATGCGCGCCACCACGTCGCGCGGGATGCCGGCCGGCCCGCACAGGCAGGTCCATGACGTCATGTCGAAGCCCGGCAGCGTCTCGGCGATGGCGGGCGCGTCGGGCACCACCGGGCTGCGCTGCAGGGACGTCACGCCCAGCGCGCGCACCCGCCCCTCGCGCGCCTGCGCCAGCGCGCCGGGGATGTTGTCAAAGATCATGTGCACCCGCCCTGCGATGATGTCGGGATAGGCGGCCGCACTGCCGCGATAGGGGATGTGGGTGATCTCGACGCCCCCCATGGTGCGGAACAACTCGCCTGAGATGTGCAGCGTGGTCCCCGACCCGGCCGAGGCATAGCTGTACCGGCCCGGATTCGCCTTCAGGTGCGCGATGAGCTCCGGCACCGTGCGGGCCGGAATATCGTTGTTCACCACCAGCAGGTTCGGCAACTGCCACATGCCGGTCGTGAAGGTGAAGTCGCGGTGCGGGTCGAAGGGCAGGCGGGCATAGAGCGTGGGGGCGATGGCATGCGTCGCGATGCCACCCAGCCCCAGCGTGTAGCCATCCGGCGTCGATTGCGCGATCGCGAGGTTGCCCACGATGCCGCCGGAGCCGGTGCGGTTCTCGACGACGAATTGCTGGCCCGAGAGTTCCGCCATCTTCTGGCAGAGCTGGCGGGAGAGCGTGTCGGTCGGCCCGCCCGCGGCATAGGGGTTGATGTAGCGGACCGGCCGGGCGGGCCAGCCCTCCTGCGCGGTGAGCGCGCGCGGCGCGGCGAGCGCCCCTGCGGCAACGAGCACGGCTCGGCGGCCGGTTGCGGTTGGCGTCATGCTGTGTCCTCCCTGGCGGCCCCCTTGCGCGGTGCCGTTCCGCCGCCAGCCTAGGCGCTCGACGGCCGGCGGCGCGACGGTCATCCGCGACCTGCAAGGCACCGGTTTGCCGCAGCCCCATCCCGCGTGCTAACCGCCGCCCCACCGAACGATGCCGCCGCCGCGCCCGCTCCGAAAGGCCCCGACATGTCCGAACAGCAGAACTCGCCCGCGCCAGGCGCCAATGGCGCCGCCGCACCGGCCACCGGCCCGGTGGTGCTGAACCTGCAGTTCACCAAGGACCTTTCCTTCGAGGTCCCCGGCGCGCCCGAGATCTACCTGACGATGCGCGAGGCGCCGCAGATCAACATCGCCCTCGATGTCCAGGCGCGCCGGCTGCAGGAAGGCCAGGAGACCTACGAGATCTCCCTGCAGATCCGCGCCGACGCCAAGACGACGGCCGGCGCGACCGCCTTCATCGCCGAGCTGGTCTATTGCGGCATCTTCACCCTGAACGGCGTGCCGGGCGAGATGATCGAACCGGTCCTGCTGGTGGAATGCCCGCGCCTGCTGTTCCCCTTCGCCCGCAACATCCTCGCCGACGTGACGCGCGACGGCGGCTTCCCGCCGGTGCTGCTCGCCCCCATCGACTTCGTGCAGCTGTGGCAGACCCGCCGCGGCCAGCCCTCCGCCGCACCCGTGGCCAATGCCTGAAGGGACCCGGGGCCTTGACGCGGGCGCGGGGCGGGGCATGTCGGGCGAAGCCATGAGCAAGCGCCGCGTCGCCATCGTTCTGTTCAACCTGGGCGGCCCGGACCGCCCGGAGAGCGTGCGCCCGTTCCTGGTCAACCTGTTCACCGACCCGGCCATCCTGCGCGTGCCGGGCTTCATCCGTCCCTGGCTCGGGCGCCTCATCGCCTGGCGGCGCACCAAGCCCGCCATGGAGAACTACGCCGTGCTCGGCGGCCGTTCCCCGCTGCTCGAACTGACCGAGGAACAGGGCCGCGCTCTTGATGGCGCAATGGCCGGCGACCCGGGGATCGAGGTGCGGTCCTTCGTGGCCATGCGCTACTGGCACCCGCTGTCGGACGAGGCCGCGCAGGCGGTGAAGGCCTGGGCGCCGGACGAGGTTCTGCTGTTCCCGCTCTATCCGCAGTTCTCCACTACCACCACCGGCAGTTCCGTCGCCGCGTGGGAGGATGCCTGCCGGAAGATCGGCCTGTCGGTGCCCACCACCACGCTGTGCTGCTGGCATTCCGACGGCGGCTTCGCCGCCGCCACCGCGCGGCTGGTGCAGGAGGCCTACGCGAAGGCGCGCGCCGAGCTGCCCGCCGATGTGAAGCTGCGCATCCTGTTCTCGGCCCATGGGCTGCCGGAGAGCATCGTCGCCGCCGGCGACCCCTACCAGTGGCAGGTCGAGCGCACCGTGGCGGCGGTGGTCGAGCGGCTCGAGATCGACGGCCTCGATCACATCGTCTGCTACCAGTCGCGCGTGACGCCGCAGAAATGGATCGGCCCCTCCACCGAGGACGAGATCGAGCGCGCGGCCGAGGAGAAGGTGGCGATCCTGATCTGCCCGATCGCCTTCGTGTCGGAGCATTCCGAAACCCTGGTCGAGCTCGACGTGGAATACCGCGAGGAGGCCGAGCATCTCGGCATTCCCGGCTATTTCCGCGTCCCGGCCCAGAACAGCGACCCGGCCTTCATCGCGGCCCTGGCCGAGCTCGCGCGCGGCGCGCTGGGGTCCGGCCGGTCGCTGTGCTCCTTCGCCGGCGGGCGGCAATGCCCGAAGCAGCATGGCGACTGCCCGCATGCCAAGGTGCGCGCCGAGACGCGGGCCAGGGTGAAGGAACCGGCGTGACCCGCCCGCGCGCGGTCCTGTTCGACTGCGACGGCGTGCTGGCGGACACCGAGATGATGGTGAACACGCTGGTCGCCGAGCAGCTCACCGCGCTCGGCTGGCCGATGACCGCGGCGCAGTCGCGCGAGACCTTCCTCGGCCTGGCGCTGCCCGACATGGTGCCGCGGATCGAGGCGCGGGTCGGCCCACTGCCGGCGGACTGGGTCGAGGAACTCTCGACGCTGATCGCCCACGAGATGACGCGCCGCACCCCGCCCATGCCTGGCGCCGCGGAGGCGGTGCGCGCCGTGGCGGCGGCCGGCCTGCCGGTCGCGGTGGCGTCGAATTCCGGACGTGTGGAGCTCATGGCGAAGATGCGTTCGCTCGGCCTCGCCAGGGTGTTCGCCGAGCGTGTCTTCTCCTTCGAGGATGTCGATCGTCCGAAGCCCTGGCCCGACATCTACCTAGCCGCCGCGGCCGCCTGCGGCGCCGCGCCGCAGGACTGCGTGGTCATCGAGGACAGCGTGCCCGGCGTGCGCGCTGGCCGCGCCGCCGGTTGCCGCGTGCTGGGCTTCGCGCACGAGACGCCGGCCGGCGTGCTGGCCGCGCATGGCGCCGAGCCCTTCGCGGAGATGATCGCGCTGCCGGCGCTGCTGGGGCTGTAGCGCGCCGTCGCCGCTACGGCGCGACCA
Source organism: Roseomonas rosulenta (assembly GCF_016106005.1). Lineage (GTDB taxonomy): Bacteria > Pseudomonadota > Alphaproteobacteria > Acetobacterales > Acetobacteraceae > Neoroseomonas > Neoroseomonas rosulenta. Next base: position 2,232 of record NZ_JACADR010000263.1, on the reverse strand, counting down.
GCATTACCCATAGCGGCAGCGTGATGATCGATGCGATGTGCTCCGTGGTGGTGATCGCCGCCATCAGCGGCGCGTCGCCGCCCAGCGCGCGCGCCATCACGTAGGACGTCGCCGCCGTCGGAAGCGCCATGAAGATGACGGCCACCGCAGTCGCCAGCGGCGGCACGCCGAACAGCGTGCACAGCCCCCAGGTCACCGCCGGCATCACGACCAGCTTCAGCACGCCCGTTGCCGCCTGCACGCCGACGCGGTCGGAGAAGGATTGCAGCGACAGCGCCGCCCCTACGCACAGCAGGCCCAGCGCGACCGAGGCGCGGCCCAGTGTCTGCACCGTGGGTGCGAGCCCCGCCGGCAGCCCGCCGAGTGCCGCGATGCCGAAGCCGATCGCCACGGCCAGCAGCAGCGGGTTCAGCGCCAGCTGCCGCAGGATGGCCAGCGGCCGCGGCGGCCCGCGCTGGCCGTCGAAGGCGAAGGCCAGCGTCGTGACCGTTTGCACGAAGGGCACGATGATGCCGGTGGCGACGGCGCCAAAGCCGGTGCCCTCGGCGCCGAACAGCGCGCCGACGATGGCGAAGCCCATCAGGTTGTTGAAGCGGATGCCGCCCTGCAGCACCGATGTCATGGCCGGATGCGGCAGCGTGAGCGCGCGCGCGAGCGTCACGGCCGCCAAAGTGCCCAGCGCCAGCGCGCCCCAGATGGCGCCGGCGATCCGCCCGAGCGGAAGCGAGGCGAGATCGAGCGGCGCCAGCGCGGCGATGATGAGCGAGGGGAGCAGCACCCAGTAGATCAGCCGCTCCATCCCGGCCCAGACGGCATCGTCGCGCAGCAGGCGGCGTTTCAGTAGCGCGCCCAGCGCGAGCAGCGCGAAGGCCGGCACGAAGGCGTCGAGCCAGGCGCTCATGATGGGGGCGTCGCGCCGGAGGCGCGCGGGGCGTTGGTCGCGCCGGAGGCGCGCGGGGCGTTGGTCGCGCCGGAGGCGCGCGGGGCGCGTGTCATGCCGGAGGCGCGCGGGGCGTGTGTCATGCCGGAGGCGCGCGGGGCGTGTGTCATGCTGGAGGCGCGCGGGGCGTGTGTCATGCTGGAGGCGCGCGGCGTGCCCGCCCGCCCGGCTGTCCCGTCGCGCATGATCACAATCGCCGGAAGACTCATCCCGGCCGGATCACGCCCGACGCCCCGGCTCGCCCCAGGGCAGGGTGGCCGGGGCGGTCGCGATGGCCGAAAGGCACGACGCCTCGGTCACGCCCTGCGCCGCGCCATGCGCCCGCGCCGCGGCATGCGCCACCACCAGCGATCCACCCTGCGGATACAGCACGATGTCGAGCCGGCAGGACGGAGCCTCGTAAAGCCAGATCTCGGCCTCACCCTCCGCGCGGCGCAGCGCCGGCTCGCCGAGCATGCGGCGAAGCTGCTCCGCCCCGGTGCCCATCAGCGCATGGGCCGTGGCGGGCGGCGCGCTGCCGCGTTGGCGCGGCCCGGGCGACAAGGCGGGCGGGATGGCGGCGGGCATGGCCGGTGCGGGGGTCCCGCCGAAGGCCGTGCCGGATTGGCGGGCCGCGCCCGGCGGCGGTCCCGCATCGTGCGGATTGCTGGGCGCGATGACACGGGGAGGGGCACCGCCACCGGCCAGCGCCAGGCTCGCCTGGGTCGAGAACAGCGCTTGCTGCATCAAGGCCTCCGCCTCCTCGCCCCTGTCCGTGGCGCAGCCCAGGGCGAGAAGCGGCAGCAGCAGGGCCGGGCGCAGTCCGGACATCGGGCGCGCCCGCGCCGGGTGGTCAGGCGTCGGCGGGCTCGGTGTTGCGGGCCGGCGCGGGGACCGGCACCGGTGCCAGGCGGGGCGCCGCGGCGGCCGGGGCATCGCCGGTGATCATCTCCATCTTGCCGGAAAGCTGCCCGCCATCCTCGACCGAAAGCCGGCGCGACCGCGCCACGCCGATAACGCGCCCGGTAGCGCGGATGGTCAGGCTGCCATTGACGGTCAGCGTGCCGTCGAAGACGCCGGCGATCTCGGCATCCTCGACCTGGACCTCGCCCTTGAAGACGCCGGAATGGCTGATGACGAGTTCCTGCGCCTGCAGCAGCTGGCTTTCCATGGTGCCTTCGATGACCAGCTTCTCGGCCTCGGTCACCGTGCCCTGCAGGCTGATGCCCTTGCCGATGATCATGGTGCGGCGGTCGGGGGCCTCGGTGCGGGCGGGACCGCGCGCGGAGGCCGCGGCAGCGGCCGGGCCGGCG
>NZ_JACADR010000262.1 GCF_016106005.1 Roseomonas rosulenta | reverse complement strand
CCTCGGCCAGGCCCGGAAGGGGGTGGTGCCGCGCCGCCGGGAACCGCCGCGGGCGGCGCCCGGGTCCGGGCGCCCGGCCCTTGCGCGACGACGCCCCGGCGGCGTTCCCTGCCAGCGGAGCCCACCGGAGTCACCGCCATACCGCATCCGCCCCGCCCCGAGCGCAGGACCGGCGCATGAGCGCCTCCCCGCGCATCTCCGCCACGCTGCTGGTCGCGCCGCTGCTGGTCTTCCTGCTGGCGGGCTTTGTCGCGCCGATCGGGGTGTTCCTGTGGCGTGGCGTGACCGATGCCGAGGTCGCGCCGGTGCTGCCGCGCACCGTCGCGGCCCTCAGATCCTGGGACGGGCGCGCGGCACCGGACGAGGCCGCCTTCGCCGCGCTGGTCGAGGACCTGCGCGAGGCCCGCGCTCGCGAAAGGGCGGCCGGTGCGGGTGCCATCGCCCGCGCCGCGGCGCGGCTCAATGCCGACCGGCCCGGCTTCCGCGGCCTGCTGCCGATGACGGCGCGGCGCGTCGATGCGCCCTTCGACGGGCCGGCGCGTGCCGCGGTGCTCGCCATCAGCGAGGATTGGGCCGATCCCGAGACCTGGGGCGCGATCCGCCGTGCCGGCGGGACGCTGACTTCCTTCCATGTCCTGGCCGCGCTGGACCTCCGGCGCGACGCCACGGGGGCGGTGCAGGTGGTGCCGCCTGACCAGCGGGTATTCGGCCAGGTGCTGTTGCGCAGCCTGTGGATCTCGCTGCTGGTGACGGCCGCCTGCCTGGCGCTGGGCTGGCCGCTGGCTTGGCTTGTCGCCACCACGCGGGGCTGGGCGGCGACGCTGCTGCTGGGGGCGGTGATGCTGCCCTTCTGGATCTCGCTGGTGGTGCGCACCGCGGCCTGGATGGTGCTTCTCCAGCGCGAGGGCGTGGTCAACGCGGCGCTCGGCGCCTTCGGCATCGGGCCGCTGCCGCTGATGATGAACCGCTTCGCCGTGGTGCTGGCGATGGTGCACATCCTGCTGCCCTTCATGGTGTTGCCGCTGGTGGCGGCCTTCCGCGGGCTCGATCCGCGGCTGCCGCGGGCGGCTGCCAGCCTGGGGGCCTCGCCCTGGGGGGTGTTCCGGCGGGTGACACTGCCGCTGTGCCTGCCGGGGATCGCGGCCGGGTGCATCCTGGTCTTCATCCAGGCGCTGGGCTTCTACGTGACGCCGGCGCTGCTGGGCGGGCCCGGGGACCAGATGCTGGCGTGGTTCGTGGGCTTCTATGCGACGCGCAGCGTGAACTGGGGGCTGGCGGCCGCACTTTCCCTGCTGCTGCTGGCGGCGGTGGGGGTCTGCGTCGCGCTGTACGGGCGGCTCGCGGGGTTCCGCCGGCCGGGGGCGGCGTGATGCGCGCGGTGCTGTGGTTCGCGGGGCTGCTGGTCGCGGCCTTCCTGCTGGCGCCGATCCTGGCGATCCTGCCGCTATCCTTCTCCGCCGGGTCGTTCCTGTTCTACCCGCTGCCGGGGCTGTCCCTGCGCTGGTACCGGGATTTCTTCGGCTCGGATTTCTGGCTGCCGGCGCTGTGGAACTCGCTGCTCATCGGGGGCGCGGCGGCGGGGCTGGCGACGCTGCTCGGCGTGCCGGCCGCCTTCGGGTTATGGCGGCTGCGCGGCGCCATGCGGGCGGTGGCGATGGGGGTGGTGCTGGCGCCGATGGTGGTGCCGGTGATCGTGGTGGCGGTGGCGCTGCTGCTGGCCTTCGGGCCGATCGGGCTGGTCGCGACCCATGCCGGGATGGTGGTGGCCCATGCCACGCTGGGGGTGCCCTTCGTGGTGGTGACGGTACTGGCTTCGCTCGAGGCGTTCGACCCGGTGCAGCTGCGCGCCGCGGCGGCCTGCGGGGCGGGGCCGGTGCGGGCCTTCTTCCGGGTCTGCCTGCCGCAGATCGCGCCCGGCGTGGCGGCGGGCGCGGTCTTCGCCTTCGCGACCTCGCTGGACGAGGTGGTGGTGGCGCTGTTCATCGCCGGCCCCGCGCAGCGCACGTTGCCGCGGCAGATGTTCGCCGGGCTGAACGACAGCATCAGCCTGACCACGGCGGCGGCGGCGGCGATGCTGGTGGGGCTGTCGGTGCTGTTGCTGCTGGTGGTGGGCTGGCTGCAGCGGCGCAGGCCGCGCTGAGCCGGCCGTTTCTCGAGGATTTCCAAGGCTTGTGTCGCGTTCTGCTTGACTCTTTTCCTGTCAACCCTTAAGCGCGCGTGTCCCCAAGCGGGACCGGAACCGGGGCGAACCGTCACGCGCCCCTCCATCGGGCCCCGACCAGCTGCCACCACAGGCGCGCCGGGCCAAGTCGTTCCTGCCTTGAGGCAGGCGCGCAAGCCGCATCTCCCGCCGCGCTGGCGGGCCGATACCGGAAAGCACAGGACTGCATGGCCACCATCACCGCCGACCGCGCGGGCAGCGAGGATTTCGCCGCCCTTCTCGACGAAACGCTTGGCGCCGACACCGGATTTGCCGGATCGGTCGTCACCGGCAAGGTCATCCGCGTGGATGACGACGTTGCCGTCGTCGATGTCGGCCTCAAGAGCGAGGGGCGCGTCCCCCTCAAGGAATTCGCCGCCCCGGGCCAGAAGGCCGAGGTGAAGCCCGGCGACCTGATCGAGCTGTTCGTCGAGCGCTACGAGGACCGCGACGGCTCCATCGTGCTGTCGCGCGAGAAGGCGCGGCGCGAGGAAGCCTGGACCAACCTCGAGAAGTCCTTCACCGCGCAGCAGCGCGTGAACGGCGTTATCTTCGGCCGCGTGAAGGGTGGCTTCACCGTCGACCTGGGCGGCGCGGTGGCGTTCCTGCCGGGTTCGCAGGTGGACATTCGCCCGGTGCGCGATGTCGGCCCGCTGATGGGCTCCCCGCAGCCCTTCCAGATCCTGAAGATGGACCGCGCGCGCGGGAACATCGTCGTCAGCCGTCGCGCCGTCCTCGAGGAGACCCGTGCGGAGCAGCGCAGCGAGCTGATCCAGGGCCTCAAGGAAGGCATGATCCTGGACGGCGTGGTGAAGAACATCACCGACTACGGCGCCTTCGTGGACCTGGGCGGCGTGGACGGCCTGCTGCATGTCACCGACATCGCCTGGCGCCGCATCAACCACCCGAGCGAGGCGCTGACCATCGGCCAGCCGGTGAAGGTGCAGGTCATCCGCTTCAACTCCGAGACGCAGCGCATCAGCCTCGGCATGAAGCAGCTGATGTCCGACCCGTGGGACGGCGTGGCGCTGAAGTACCCGGTCAACGCCAAGTTCGCCGGGCGCGTCACCAACATCACCGACTACGGCGCCTTCGTGGAGCTGGAGCCGGGCGTCGAGGGCCTGGTGCACGTCTCCGAGATGTCCTGGACCAAGAAGAACGTCCATCCGGGCAAGATCGTCGCGACCTCCGAGCAGGTGGACGTGATGATCCTCGACGTGGACGAGCCGAAGCGCCGTATCTCGCTCGGCCTCAAGCAGGCCCAGGGCAACCCGTGGGAGCTCTTCCTGGAAGCGCACCCGCCGGGCTCGATCATCGAGGGCGAGATACGCAACATCACCGAGTTCGGCCTGTTCATCGGCGTGGGCCCGGATGTCGACGGCATGGTCCACATGTCCGACCTGTCCTGGGACGAGGCCGGCGAGGCGGCGATGCAGGCCTATACCAAGGGCCAGGTCGTCAAGGCGAAGGTGCTGGATGTGGATGTCGAGAAGGAGCGCATCTCGCTCGGCATCAAGCAGCTCGAGGCCGACCCGGCCGCCGAGGTGCTCGACCGCGTGCGCAAGGGCGACATCGTCACCTGCGTTGTCACCAAGATCGAGACCAACGGCATCGAGGTGAAGGTCGACGAGGTGCTGACCGGCTTCATCCGCCGCGCCGAACTGGCCCGCGACCGCGCCGACCAGCGGCCAGACAAGTTCGCGATCGGCGAGAAGGTGGATGCCCGCGTGACCGCGGTGGACCGCGCTGCGCGTCGCCTGGCCCTGACCATCAAGGGCAAGGAGATCGAGGAGGAGAAGGAGGCGATGAAGGAATTCGGCTCGGCCGACTCCGGCGCCTCGCTCGGCGACATCCTGGGTGCTGCCATCCGCCGCCGCCGCGAGATGGCCGGCGAGGAATAAGACCCGCGCGCCTTACGGCGTGATGGTGCGAACCCCCGGGGCAGCGATGCCCCGGGGGTTTTGCGTTCAAGGCGGTCCAGGTGGCACTGCCACCTGGCGGGGTGGTCCGGAGGGGCGGCGCTCCTCCGGTGCCCCTTGCCCGCGGGCGTGCGCATCGCCATTGAACCCTGTATGTCCCTCGACGCCGACCTGCTCGCCGATCGCCGCCGCCTGCGCCGCCGCCTGACGCTCTGGCGCGCGCTCGCGATCTTCGCGGCCTTCGGCGCGCTGGCACTGGTCGCCGGGATCCGCGAACCCTCGACCGTGCTGACCGGCGGCGCCCATGTCCTGCGACTGCCCGTCACCGGCTTCATCAGCGAGGACCGGCGCCTGCTCCAGGCGCTGGAGCGCGCCGCGACCGATGACTCCGTGCGCGCCGTGCTGGTCGCCATCGACAGCCCCGGCGGCACCGTGGCGGGCGGGGAGGCGCTCCACGGCGCCCTCGCGCGCATCGCCGAACGCAAGCCGGTGGTGGCGGTGATGGGCGCCACCGCGGCCTCGGCCGGCTACATGGTGGCGTTGCCGGCGCATCGCGTCATCGCGCGGGATGCCACCGTCACCGGGTCGATCGGCGTGCTGCTGCAATCCTTCAACGTCGCGGAACTGCTGGAACGCGCCGGGGTCCAGGCGCAGGTCATCGCCTCCGGCCCCCTCAAGGACCAGCCCAGTCTCTTCCGCCCGCTGACCGAGGAAGGCCGTGCCGCGCTCGATCGCGTCATCACCGACCTGCACGCGCAATTCGTCGCGATGGTCGTGGCGGGCCGCCGGATGGAGCCCGCCCGCGCCCGGGCGCTCGCCGATGGTCGGGTCTTCACCGGCCGCCAGGCGGTCGAGGCCGGGCTGGTGGATGCCATCGGCGGGGAACGCGAGGCCCGCACCTGGCTCGCCGCCGAGCGCCAGGTGCCCGAGACCCTGCCCATCCGCGACGTGAACATCCGCAGCACCGCCGAGCGCCTGCTCTCGTCCGCCACTGAGGGCTTCATGAAAATCCTTTTTTCGGAATGGCTTGGCGTTGACGCCCCTCGCGCCCTTTGGCAGCCTTCACGCTGAACTTCACGACGAAGCGCAGCAACGCGCGGTGGCCGCTGCCACGCCGAGGGAAGGCTAGGAATGACGAAATCCGAGCTGATCGCGCACCTGGCCGGTGCGAACCCGCATCTGCGCCAGCCGGATGTGGAGCTGATCGTCACCACCATCTTCGACGAGATCACCGAGGCCCTGGCGCGCGGTGACCGGGTGGAGCTGCGCGGCTTCGGCGCCTTCTCGACCAAGGCACGGGACCCGCGCACCGGGCGCAATCCCCGCACGGGGGAGGCGGTGGAGGTCTCCGCCAAGTCCGTGCCGTACTTCAAGCCGGGCAAGGAACTGCGGGAACGCATCAACAAGCCCGCCGCCGCGCCAGTGCGGGCGGCGGCACGCGTGCCGGCCTGAATGCGCTGGCTGGTCTTCCTGCCGCTGGCGGTGGTTGTGGTGCTCTTTGCGCTGTCGAACCGGGACGCGGTGGAGATGCGGCTCTGGCCCTTCGATGTCGCCTGGGTGGCGCCGCTGGCGGTGGCGGTGCTGGTGCCCGCTGCCCTGGCCTTCCTTTTCGGCGCGTGCATCGTCTGGCTGTCGGACCTGCCGGCGCGCAAGCGGGGCTGGTCGGCGCAGCGCCGCGCGGCCGCCCTGCAGCGGGAGCTCGACCGGCTCCATGCACTGGAAAAATCCGCCGCGGCCGACCGGCTGGCGGGATCGGCCTGACATGATCGGCAAGCCCGAGGGCGGCGCGGCGCGGATCATCCCCGCGCTGGACACCGGCGACCTCGTCCGTGCGGAGGCGCTGGCGGCGGCGCTGGCCGGACGCTGCGGCGTGCTGAAAGTGGGGCTCGAACTGTTCTGCGCGGCGGGGGCGCCGGCGGTCGCCGCCATCGCGCGCCACGCGCCGGTCTTCCTCGATGTGAAGCTGCACGACATTCCCAATACCGTCGCCGGGGCGCTGCGGTCGCTGCTGCCGCTCCGCCCGGCCATGGTCACGCTGCATGCCGGCGGCGGCCCGGCCATGATCGCCGCCGCGCGGCGCGAGGCCGAGACGGCCGGCGCCGGCCGCCCGCTGCTGCTG